>JAUZRW010000180.1 GCA_030950085.1 Anaerolineae bacterium | reverse complement strand
TCCATATTATCGAGAAATATTTTGCCACTCGTCGGTAACTCAAAGCCCGCAATCAGGCGTAGAGTGGTTGTTTTACCACAACCAGAAGGACCCAACAGCGTCACAAATTCGCCGCGCTGGATAGTCAGCGAAACATGGTCAACTGCCACTACTTCACCCGCCTCACCGCGTTGAGGAAAAATTTTTGCAACCAACTCAAGTGTTAAACTGCCGCCTTGATTATCATTCTTTACTTTTTCAATCATCCTTACGCGACTCCTTCTAGTGACCGTTCCGCGCCCGTAGCTGAACCTACTGTTAAATAGAGAAATCCAATCGCCGTGAAGACTATGCCAATCAAGACCACACAAAAAGCGAAGGCATTACCAAATCGCCCCCCCTCAACTTCATTCAAGATTTGATGAGTCATGATTTGTGTTTTTGGCGTGGTGAGGAAAATAATAGCCGATAGGGAAGTCATCGAACGGGCAAAGGCATATATCAAGCCAGCGAAAAATGCCGGACGGACTAAAGGCAATGTGATGTTTAAGAAAGTACGAGCGTTATCTGCACCCAAACTTATAGAGGCTTCTTCAATTGAGGGGTCAATCTGTGACAGTGAAGCCGCCCCTGTTCGCAATGCTGCCGGAACACTGCGTACTACAAAGACAACCACAATCGCTAGTGCGCCCCCAAACAAACCGCGTCCACCCGTTATTTTAGGAATAATCGTCAGGGCAAAGGGGTCTTCGGGTGTGCCTAAAAATGGAATCGGAATCTGCGTGGGGGTATTGTACATTAGCAAGTAACCGATGCCTAATACAGTACCGGGGACAGCAATGCCCAACATAGTTGTGAAATCAAGCGCACTCTGCCCAAGAAAGTTTTTGCGTACCACCAAAAAGGCTATCAAAATACCGAGTACGCCAGCTATCGGTGTCGAAATGACTGCCAGTAAGGTCGTATCGCCGATTGATTCAACACCGACACCACGAAAAACAAATTCAAAATGCTCAAGCGTTAAAGCATTGTTGACACCGAGTACCCTTGTAAAAGCACCTGCAAAAATTGTCAAATAAATTGTGAAAATGAGGGCGACAATAGCCATCACTAACCCATAGAGCGGCCAACGTACCAGTGGATGATTAACCTTTTGCGGTGTGCCGGATGGTTTGCCCGTCACGGAAACAACCGACATGCGACTAACCCAATAGCGTTGGATAAAAAAGACAGTTAGCGATGGAACAAGCAAAATCACAGATAACACAGCCGCACCTGTCGTATCATACAAACCAACAACTTGGATATAAATACGACTTGCTAGTACATCATAATCGCCACCCAGAATCAGGGGGTTGCCCAAATCAGCAATTGATTCGACAAACAAGAGTAGAAACGAGCCTAAAAAGCCCGGAATGAGCATCGGCAAGGTAATTGTGCGGAAGATATGCCATTTGCTGGCACCCATATTGGTAGCGGCTTCATCTAGGGCAGGGTCAAGCGCCTCTAACATTCCCTTGAGATTAAGATAGGCGATGGTGAAATACGATAAAATGAGTACCATTGTCAGACCATCTTGCCCATAAATGTTATAGCGGACACCGAATATATCTTTGGAAATCATGCCACTACGTCCGAAAAGCATAATCACAGCCGCTGCCACTGCAAAGGGCGGCGAAATAATTGGCACGAGGGCTGCAATGTGTATCACCCGTTTATAGGGGACATCCATTTTCACTTGTACAAAAGCAAAGAGAAAACCCAGCAATGTACCACCTGCACCGACCATCAATCCCATGACGATGGTATTTTTAATCACTGTTTGGTAAACAAAACTACCAAGAAAATCGCCGAAGCGTGGCAAGCCTTCTACAGAGGCACTTTCGCCTACCATCGCCAACAAGGGCAAGATAATCGACAAGATAATAAATAATGTGACAACCGCTAAACCCACAGCAAGTACGGGGTCTTGACCAATTTGCTTAAATTCTCTGAGATACCGACGGGGCATATTCAATGATAACAACCCAGACCTCCATTCACAAAAAAATCGCCATACTGAAATATAAGACGATAATTGTATTGAGGAGGGCGCTAAAACCCTCCCCAACATTATTTAACGCGATAGATTGATTTGCCTTGCAGATGATAAAGATTCGTTTCAGCGGACGCGATAATCCAAATTGACATTAAATAGGGTCTTATGTAGGGGATGACCCATGGGTCATCTCGCGAGAATTAGGTAACGGGCGAACACACGGCTTCGCCCCTACAATAGATTTCCGTATTATTTTGTTAAACATATCACGATATCCGCTTTTTTCAACATCCCATTGAAACGCAAGACATACCATTTATTGCACAAACACAGATGAATTACTCAGTCGGTGTGGTTGCAATATCTTCATCGAAACGTTCGGCAATCGCCGTGCGATTCGCGCCTGCGGCATCAAAATTGTAATCAACCAAGTTAACATCGTCCAAATTAACCGCGAGTTCTGGCAATGGTGTATCGGGGTTCGTCGGAATTTGGAAAGCATTTGCGCCTACGCCAAGTGCCTGTGCATCAGCCGTCAGCGCCCAATCATACCATGCGCGTGCATTTTCTGGTTCGGGACCATCTTTGATAATACCCATGCCTGCAATCTCGAAACCTGTGCCTTCTTCAGCAAAGGAAACAGTCAAAATATCTTCAAAGCCTTGGACCTGTAGTGCGACACAATCATGCGAGAAGATAATCGCCACGGCAACTTCACCAGCACCTGCCATACGTCCCGGTGCGCTACCAGAGCGTGTGTATTGCAAGATGTTGTTATTCAGTTCTGCGAAGTAATCAAAGGCATTATCGACAGCCGCTTCAGTCGGAGCGCCATCTTCATCATAACCCGTGCCTTCTTCTTCAGCTTCTAATTCATCGGCTCTGAGTGTTACAACTGTCCAGAAAGCGGTGAATGATGTGCCGGATGTTGCCGGATGAGCGACTGCGACATTCGCTTCGAGTGCCGGGTTCAGTAAATCGTCCCATGATGTCGGGGGGTCAACGCCAAGTTCATCTAAAATTTCTATATTGGAGCAGAAACCGAGTGCGCCAACATAAACACCTGTCCAGAAGAAGTCTTCGGAATCACGTTGGTCATCAGCAATCATTGCAGCATTTGGTGATTCATACGGTTCAAGCAAACCTTCGCCTGAGGCAGCGATAAAGGCATCGGCTGGACCACCCCACCAAACGGAAAATTCGGGGTCATCAGCAGTCGCACGGATACGCGCCAGTGATTCGCCCGATGACATCCGCACGAACGAGGTTTCGATGCCGGTTTCGGCTTGGAAGGCATCGCGCATCGCTTCGCACCATTCAATTTGTGGGGTGCAAAGCACAGTGAGAGTATCTTCTTGTGCGCTCACCACGCCCAAGGACACGATGAGAAGCATTAGGCTGGTTAACAAGACCAGTTTACGCATTATAAAACTCCTTTTACAAAAGATTAAATCAAACAGTGTTTTGTTAAGGGGAGTTTAAGCGATTTTGCCGATTTTCGCAAAAAGAGATTCTAAAAAAGCCCCTTTCGGGGTTTCGCCGTGTCTCACACAAAATTGCAACGTGAGGCAAGTGTTAGAGTGTTATCTTAGATAGTTTGTTAAACAAGTCATTCTGGCAAGGCTTTGATTTTGCGGATGAGGTCGCTGGTACTATGATTCGGTAGATAGTCAATCAGCGCGACACGTCCGCCATAGGCTTGTACTGTCGGGTATTCGGGCAAGGTTTCAGGCGTATAATCGCCGCCTTTGGCATAAATATGCGGCTGAATCGCTGTCAGTAGTCGGTCAGCCGTGGCTTCACTAAAGGTTAAGACGGCATCGACAGGTTGCAAGGCGAGTAACAATCGAGCGCGTTCATCGGCAGGAATCAGTGGATGACCGTCTCCTTTATAGCGGCGTGTACTGGCATCGTCATTAATGGCAACAATCAGCGCATCGCCTAATTGCCGCGCTTTTTCCAGATAATCGAGATGCCCCACATGCAGCAAATCAAAGACC
The DNA here is from genome assembly GCA_030950085.1 of Anaerolineae bacterium. GTDB lineage: Bacteria > Chloroflexota > Anaerolineae > Aggregatilineales > Phototrophicaceae > JAUZRW01. The sequence goes on along the minus strand of JAUZRW010000180.1, from coordinate 46,169 downwards.
CCATTGGTAAAGACCAACCGCTTGTTAGATTGGTCGAGTTGCTGCCGTAAATCCATTGCTGCTTGTAACGAAAGCCAGTGCCTCATATCAGGTATCTTTCTGTACCAATGAGCCGAAACAATGCCATTATAACGCCGCACGGTTATCAAATGTAGATTCGGATTGAACGATGACTTTGCAAGATGGTAAATATGAACTATAATTAAGCTACCTTTAGAAATTACCTAGTGTATAATATTTTCGGGTGGGGTGAGTGCGCCCTCTAATTTTCATACACAGATGCGTACTTTCTTACCATTTATCCTGAATCAACATCAAAACCAGACGGCTTATGGCGAATTTAGACGACAATTTCGCAGCAGATGATGAAAACGAAGTAGGTGCTGATATTACGGCAGGTTATGAAGATGATGGTCAACCTGTCTTGTCCTACGCTGACAGCGAACGCCTCCAAGAAGAGTTTGAGCAAAATGTCGTCAAGCGACGGGAAATGCTGCGGAGACCTAAACATTATCCAGCAAAAGAGCGTATCGCCGCCGCATATTGGCTCGGAGAAGCCGGCGACCCACAAGCTATCCCAGAATTGGTACTGGTCTATAAGCGTGACAAAACCAAAGGGATGAAAGAAGCGGCGACCTATTCGCTGGGCATGTTCAAGGCACTCAAAAATATTTGGGATAATCCCGAACAGCAAGAACAAGTTTATGATATTTCCGAAGATATTATCTTTCGCGGTCAATTGGGCAAGCGTTTCAATCGCTCACAATTTATGCTGCCTCAAATTGGCTTAGTCATTTCTTTTGTCGTACTCATGATGATCGGTTTTGCAGCAGGGCAATTTTCTTCTGCGAAGCAAGCCAGCCGCGCAACAGCCGTTGCCGTCGAGACTGAATTAGCGCCTACCCCAACAGAAGATACCTTTGAATCTGCTGTGGACGAATTAAGTGCCTACTACACTGTCCTCAATAATGATGCGCGAGTCTTGCAGGGGCAAATGTCCACGGTGACGCAGTCGCAATCTCAAGATTGTAGCATTGTCTTCAGCAATCCACAGCCGTACAGCTTGTCACAACCACGTCAGGGTGATGAAATCCTCATCACTGTCACAAACCAATTGAATGAACAGCGCGATGCCCTTCTTCCCATTCGGGATGCTTTCCAGAATGCGTGTAATACGGGGCAAGCTATCGCACGCAGCACAGGTTTGGAATTAGCGCAATCCGTTATTAATGTGCAAAAGAACTTGCGTGCCATTGCAGAAGATTTATTCGGAGAAGAAACAGGTGCAGTCGCCCCACCGACACTCGAATTTACGCCAACTCCAATTGTGAGTCCAAGCCCACAGCCGACCCTTGATTTTAGTATTATTCGCCCACACTTCGATACTTTGACGAGCATTATTTCACGCATGACTGCTCCTGTACGGGGGGAGGCGACTCGTCAAGAAGTTTTTTGGCAAAATCTAATTGACTTTGGCTCATCAGAAGGGTGTGAACAGCCAACTATCGTCGCGCCAGAAGATTATGATTTACCCGTTGACCTTGGCAATCAATTCCCAGAATTGGCTTCGGCAGCATCGAGTGTCAATACAGGATTAGCAGCATTGCGTGACTCTGTTTCCGGTTTTGCGGCAGCTTGCCGAGCAGAAGACCCAGCATCCGCCGCGATTGCTGGGTTGGCACAAGCACAGTTAGCTATCGCATCTTTCAGCGAAGCGCAAGATTTCCTTGATACACTCCAACCCTAAAGCGACTTGCATATGATAAAATCCTATGGGCGAACCCGTACAGCGTTCGTCCATTTTTAATTATTTTAGAAGTTACGCACTTGCGTACAAAAATTGTAGGGGCGTACCCGCGTGTGCGCCCGAAAATAACAGTCAACTGCGTAAGTCCTATATTTGATAACCCTAAAACAAAGTAACATCAGGCAAAAAACTACAAAAAGATGAACCACAGAGACACAAAGGACACAGAGGATCCAGTTCAAGATTTTTTCTTTGCGCCTTTCACCCTTTGCATCTTTGCGTTAAGCATTTTCTAAAAACATCCTAAAGGTCACTCATAGAAAAATATCATGAATAACTTGCTACAAGATTTAACCCAAATACTTGGTACGGAAAATGTCAAGTTTGATGAAATGACGCGCATTCTCTATAGCACCGATGCCAGCAATTACCAGATTATGCCTATTGGTGTCACTTTCCCGCGCCATATCGACGATGTAATCGCTATTCATCAGATTACGAAACGCTATCACACGCCCATTTTGCCGCGTGGGGGGGGCAGTAGCCTCGCCGGACAAGCGATTGGTCAAGCGGTTATCATCGACTTAAGCCGTCACATGCGCCGTGTTCGCAGTATCAATGCCGAAGAAAAAACAGTCGATGTTGAAGCCGGACTCGTGCTAGGTCATCTCAACCAGAGTTTGCAAACACTCGGTTTGATGTTTGGACCCGACCCTGCCAGCGCAGAACGGGCAACCATAGGCGGCATTATCGGCAACAATTCTACCGGAGCGCACAGCATCCGCTATGGTATGACGGCTGACCATATTAAACGGCTGCAAGTCGTTTTGCCCGATGGTGACTTGGTTTGGCTTGATGAAGACCATCCGACACTGAATCGTATTCGCTCAGATATTGCCGCGATTGTGCGAAACAATCAGGCGGAAATTGAGGCACGCTATCCCAAAACATGGCGCACGGTAGCTGGCTATGCTCTCAACAAAATCGACCCTGATAATGTCAACCTGAATTGGCTTTTTGCAGGGGCAGAAGGCACACTCGGAACAGTGGTTCGCGCTGTATTGAATCTCGTATCGCGCCCGACTGCCCAAGAGAAGATTCTCGCTGTTGTGCATTACGATTCCATCCGAACCTCACTAGAAGAAACTCCCAAACTGCTTAAGTTGAATCCGACAGCAATTGAACTCGCCGATAAATTTCTGCTAGATAAGACCCGTACAGCAAAGGGCTATCAGCAATATCTAACATTCGTCGAAGGCGACCCTGCGGCATTATTATTCGTCGAATTTGTGGGAGATTCTTCGGCTGACTTAGAGGCACATATCAAGCGCCTTGAAGCCTATCTTGATAAGAGCAAACGCCATATCGCCCTCACGATTGCGCGTAGTGCATCACAGCAAAATGATGTTTGGACAGTGCGTAAAGCCGGTTTGGGCTTGATGATGAGTGAGCGCAGCGAGGCTAAACCAATTTCTTTTGTGGAAGATGCGGCCGTACCTGTCGAACATCTAGCAGATTACATTACTGATATTGAGAAAATAATTTTTGATGAAGGCACAACATATGCGATTTATGCCCATGCGAGTGCCGGCTGCTTGCATGTGCGCCCACTCATTAACCTGAAGTCGCTCAAGGGATTGCAACAATATCGCAATATCGCCGAGCGTGTCACTCAAACGGTGATGAAGTATCAAGGCACAATTACAGGCGAGCATGGTCAAGGCATTGTCCGTGGCGAATTTACGCATCATCTCTTTGGCGCACAATTGATGTCTGCCTTTGCCGGTGTTAAACGTTTATTTGACCCTGATAATCGCATGAATCCCGGTAAAGTAGTGAATGTTCCGCGCATGGATGACCGAACTGTGCTGCGCTATTCGCCCGATTATACCGTTATACCCTTGCAAACACGCCACGATTGGTCACGCGATGAAGGCTTCAATGGCACAATAGAAATGTGCAATGGCGCAGGGGTTTGTCGTAAAGAAGATACAGGGACAATGTGTCCGTCTTATATGGCGACTCATGATGAGGCACATTCTACTCGCGGACGTGCTAATGCCTTACGTGCCGCAATCTCAGGCAAATTATCAGGCGGTATCGGCGATAAAAGCCTAAAAGCTATCTATGACTTGTGCTTGTCATGCAAAGCCTGTCAGACAGAATGTCCCTCTTCTGTGGATGTTGCGCGTATCAAGTCAGAATTTCTAGCGCTGTATTATGATGAAAATGGCACCCCCCTCAGCGCACAATTATTTGGCAATATTCATCGCATGAACAAAATCGGTGGATTATTGCCACGCCTCAGTAATACGATGCTCAATCATCCACTAGGAAAATGGGGATTAAGCAGCCTATTCGGAATCTCGTTTGAGCGTAATCTGCCCAATTATGCCCCTAAGCGATTTTCACAAGTCATGCCATTTGCACAATACGACAATCCCGATGCGGTACTCATTATTGATACCTTCACGGAGTTCAATCATCCCGAAATTGGGCAAGCTGTGATGACCTTAGCAGAGAAACTTAGCCTCAAAGTCAATGTGATGCGCCTTCCCGAACAAGGATGTTGTGGTCGTCCGGCAATCAGCAAAGGTTTACTGGATAATGCTAAAAAGATGGCAGAAGAGAATATCCGCGCACTATCGCAACAAAATGGCGATATTCCCTATCTTTTCATTGAGCCGAGTTGCTTATCAGCTTTCACCGATGATTATCTGACATTGGTTGAACCCACACAGCAAGCCGACGCAGTACAAATCGCGCAACGCTGCCTCACGGTGGAGCAATTTTTCGCGCAAAAACTCGAAAACAACATGCTCAATTGGCGCAAAAGCAGTGAACCTATTATGCTGCATGGGCATTGTCATCAAAAGGCATTATGGGGAACAGCCGACACGCTGAAATTACTGCGCTTTATCCCACAAACACAGGTCAGCGAGATTGACTCCGGCTGTTGTGGCATGGCAGGTAGTTTCGGCTATGAACATTACGATGTCTCGATGAAGATTGCCAATGACCGCTTATTACCGACAATAGAGGCTAACCCTAATGCGACCATTGCCGCAACAGGAACATCATGCCGCGCTCAAATTCACGATGCAGGTTATCGCGCAAAACATCCGCTTGAAGTCATTGTCGATTTGCTGGAATAGCCCCTTTCGGGGTTTCATCGCGCCTCACACAAAATTGCACCGTTAGCGAGTACAGGTTCGCAAAAGCTACTTCTTAAATATCACAATCTCAGAAAAGCGGCAGTTGATACTGTTTTTCTGAGATGAGGTGCCGATAATCTGATAGATTGTGCGATATAAGAACTTGATTATCATCAAGGTGCAACAATCGTCCCCAATTCAATATAGCGGCGTGAATGTCATTGAGGGGAAGATGATACAGTAAGGCTTCTAAATCAATCATTTGCAAAAGTGATTTGGTAATGGGGCGCTTTGAGTCCGAGAAAGCAATACTTTGGATAAATGCTTGTGCATCTTGGTGATTGAGGAGTGTTGCAATCAAAATTGCCTGCATGAGAGAATCACATGGAAGCATATAGACCGTATCATCACAAACAATCGGCTTATCCTCAAAATGGCTCACGGGAAGAAAAAAAGGTTCTTTATAAAAACCAGATACTAAGACTTTGTAGGGTGCAAATGTGTAATCGCCGACACCAAATATCGCAAATTCTGACTTATTTCGATAAATTGAAGATTTTCGCTGTTGAAACACAGATTGATGGTGCTTCAAATAAGCCCATAGACGTGGCGCTTGCTGTTCTAATAGTGCCGTATTTTCGCCTAACTTGCGTTGTGGCAAGATAACAGCTTTATCAATATTTGTCATTTTATCGGGACGAACATCAGAACTTTTCAATAACGGATAGCAGTACTCCGCTTCAACATCGGCAATCTCACCACGTTTACTCATCCAGCCAAGTTCAGTTTGCGCTAACTCTAAAACAGATGCCGCGTCATGTTTGACACCCTGCCGCCATTCTATCTGAGATTGACCATAGAAATGCGACAAACGTTGAAAAGTTGCCCAATCTGAAATCAGCCGCCCATCATGAAAATTAATCGTTGAATCTGGCGTATGAGATTCAAAATCTTGATATACCTTGAGTGTATAATCAGATGACAGTGTGCCAATAGCGACAACAAATAAGCAAGCATCAACAGCCGCATTAAACCATTTTGCAGCATCAATGCGATACAGACTCATCTCTGAGATGGGTAGTTTGTTGTTGCGGCAATACTTAAATATTTTACGCGCCACACTTGTTTTACAGAGTAACGCTATTAAAGTGTTCTCTGTTTGTAACTCATTCAGCAATTTTACCCAGATATATTCTGTCACATCAAAATTAGCTTTACCTGTGATGGCATCCAAACCCTTATGCTGTTTGAAATTTGATTTCTTAGGAATATTGTTACTACCAAGAGCCGATAATTCTGCATTTGTTACCCAAGGGGGATTACCGATAACGAGCAAATTACCTTCTGTATGCCAATCCAAGTGCTGCATATCTGTCGTAAAAATATTATCCTGAATAATTTCGATTCGAGTATTCGGTTTCTGAATATGTCGTGCTTGTTGTACATAATCGGATTGAATTTCGATACCGATGATTTCATCAAATGAGTCTGATGTATTGAGTGCCGCTTGAATGAAATTGCCTAGTCCACAAGTGGGTTCTAAAATACGCGACCTGTCACTACCAAAGTCACGTTGGACAAGCTCAAGAACCTGTTGTGCTAAGTCGATTGGCGTTTGAAAATCGCCATATGCTTTACGTTTCGTCATAAAAGATTTGTCAAACCTTCACTTCCGCCCTCACTTGCTAGGCGAATCGCTCTGCCATATTGCAATCGCCACTGCAAAGCATTCGAGACTGTGATATAACCTTGCTGTGGCGGGTTTTGTAGAATACGTTCAGCGAGTTGCCGTCTACCCATTTCATCTACGGGCAAATTACGGTCTTCAAGAAAAGCATCAATATCATCAAGATTACCATCCCGACTTAGAATATCCAGAATACCGCGTGTCGTTTGGAAATCAGCAGTATGGTCACGATGCACAAAAATGGCATTTTCAAAGATTAACTTTGTGACAGATTGTGCGTCATCATCAACCTTGTTATAGACAAACACTAATAAATGATATCCTAATCCGTATACTTTTTGACTTGCAGACCTGAATGGAGATGAGGATTGGGGTTGCCGAGATGATGTCACCTTCAAATCAACCGCTATATCGGGAAAATCAATACCTTTAGCAGCATTGCCTTCTTCAAAAATGAATTTCTGTTTCAAATATTGTGTGAATTGGCGCTCGACATAAGTTCCGACAGCTTTACCATCTGTTACGCCGTATAACTCAGCAATAGGAGTGTTTGACACACTTCGCAGAAAATCAGTGACACTTGATTTGAGATGCTGGATTGTGAGTCTATCCATAAGATCTCGACTCCTCCTCAGTTCTAAAATATGTCCATCAGTTGATTGTAGCCTATCTTAACTAAAATACGCTATTTTGGGTTCTCTAATAATGTAGAGTCTGGACAATGACTTGAAAAAAAGATGAAGCACAGAGGACGCAGAGAGCAGAGATTCAAGTTCAAAATTTTCTTTGCGCCTTCCACTCTTTGCATCTTTGCGTTAAGCATTTTATACAAAAATAATGAAGGCTACGTGATGTAGAATACAAAAAAGACCACCCTGTTCGGATGGTCTTTTGTTTTTCGATTATTGCAATGTTTGGCTTAGTACATGCCGCCCATGCCACCCATACCGGGGTCAGGCATACTAGCAGGTGCTTCTTCTGGGATGTCTGTGATGAGAGCTTCGGTGGTTAGAATCATGGCTGCGATTGAACTCGCATTTTCCACAGCGCCGCGTGTCACTTTTGCGGGGTCAGGGACACCCGCTTCTACCATATCGACATATTCGCCGGTCATGACGTTGTAACCAACGCGAGAATTCTTACGGCTCTTTTGCAAGCGACGCACACCTTCGATGATGACTGCACCATCTTGACCTGCGTTAGCAGCGAGTTTACGCATCGGCACTTCAAGCGATTTCCGCATGATGTTGACACCCGTGTTTTCGTCGTCACTACCCAGCTTGAAGCCGTTGAGAGCCTCTACTGCATTGATGAGTGCGACACCACCACCGGGAACGATACCTTCTTCAACGGCGGCGCGAGTTGCGCTGAGGGCATCTTCGACGCGATGCTTCTTTTCTTTCAGTTCGGTTTCAGTTGCCGCACCGACGCGGATAACAGCAACACCACCCGTCAATTTTGCGAGACGTTCTTGCAATTTTTCGCGGTCATAGTCGCTGCTGCTGGCTTCAAACTCAGCACGAATTTCGTTGATGCGACCTGTGATATTGTCTTCCTCACCTGCGCCATCAACAACAACAGTGTTGTCTTTGCTACTGACGATTTTGCCTGCACGACCCAAATCTTGGACAGTGGCTGAATCGAGTTTGCGACCTGTTTCTTCGCTGATGACCGTACCACCTGTCAGCACGGCGATATCACGCAACATAGCCTTGCGGCGGTCTCCGAAACCGGGCGCCTTGATTGCCAGAACATTGAGCATACCACGCAGCTTGTTCAGCACGAGGGTTGCCAATGCTTCACCATCGACATCTTCAGAGATGATGACCAGTTCGCGCTTGCCAATCTGAATCAGTTTTTCCAGAAGCGGCACGATATCTTGGGCAGCACTGATTTTCTTGTCATAAATCAAGACATAAGGTTCTTCAATGACTGCTTCCATTGTGTCTTGGTCGCTGATGAAGTAGGGGCTGATGTAGCCACGGTCAAATTGCATACCTTCAACATATTCCACTTCAAATTCCAGACCGCGTGATTCTTCAACTTGTACCACACCATCTTTACCCACTTTGTCCATCACTTCAGCAATCAATTTACCAATTTCGCTGTCTTGTGCGGAAATGCTGGCAACATTGGCAATCTGGTCTTTGGTGTCAATTGGGGTGGCTTGTTCGCGGATGAAGTTAGCGACTTCACTAGCGGCTGATAGAATACCTTTTTTCAGCAGCATCGGGTTGGCACCGGCAGCAATATTTTTCAGACCTTCGGTGACGATAGCTTGTGCCAATACAGTTGCAGTGGTTGTGCCATCACCTGCGATATCATTGGTTTTTGTAGCAGCTTCTTTGAGTAACTGAGCGCCCATATTTTCATAGGGGTCTTCCAGTTCAATTTCTTTAGCAACCGTCACACCATCATGAGTAACTGTCGGTGCGCCGAATTTCTTGTCGAGTGCGACATTGCGCCCCTTAGGACCAAGTGTTGTGCTGACTGCGTTTGCGACTTTGTCTACGCCGGATTGGAGTTTGCGGCGTGCTTCGTCACGGAAAATGAGTTGTTTAGCCATTAAATGCCTCCGTGTAAATGTTTAGGTTTGTGCGAGAGATGAAAAAATCTTGGCGGATTAGCGAGGCACTTAGCTCTCGATAACACCCAAGATGTCGGATTCCTTCATAATGAGGACTTTCTTGCCGTCCAGCTTGATTTCGGTACCAGCGTACTTGGCGAAAAGTACAATGTCACCGACTGCAACATCTAGCGCAATGCGTTCGCCATCGTCGTCTTTTTTGCCCAGACCAGCAGCGAGAATTTTACCTTGCTGTGGTTTTTCTTTTGCCGTCTCTGGCAGTACCAAACCGCTTGCTGTGGTGTTTTCTTGTTCCATGGCTTCCACAACCACACGGTCACCAAGGGGGCGAATGTTAATTTCTGCCATTGGGTATCCCTCCAACTGAAAATATATGCTTATCATTAGATAATCGGCGCAGGTTGCACCAAACGCTTTACTGACTATTTTTAGCACTCTATCCATGTGAGTGCTAAACGAAACTGTGGAAAGAATACCATAGAGGTCAATTATGGTCAAGATACTTAGCAGGCTTATTGGGCTTCTGCTAAAAAATCTTATGGAGATTTAACGTTTGAGGATAAGGCGATGTGCTGGGAGTGCTATAGAAACACTCCACATAATGATTATTTTGGCAAGGGCAATGGCTACTTTCATATACGATGACATTAATAGTAACCTTCGATATATTTTATAAAATGCCTAAACGCAAAGAGGCAAAGGGTGAAAGCCATTTCCTACAATTTCTCTGCGTTCTTTGCGTCTCTGCGGTTCAAAGAAGAGGATATGAAAGACTATTTTATGCCAGACATTTCACATAATGGGTATTTGAGTTAAGAGCGTACACAGCGAAAACCACTGGTGACATCTTCATCATCGGCATCATCCCAACTGCGATTCGCTGCCCGTAGACCTTCTATGTTGCTATATGACCCGCCGCGCAAGACACGCAATGTAAAAATCGACGCGCTGCTCACACGCTCCTGAAATTGCACACGGCTTTCATCTGCTTCGCGTCCATCATCGGCACGATAGGGGTACGGAAAAAGATGCTGAAAATCGAAGGTTTGCTGTGAAAAATCGAGTTCATCGAAAATCGTACTTGTCCATTCTTCAATATTGCCCAACATATCAACAGCACCGACCCATGAGGAACTTTCTGGACGCAGTGGGCTACCTGTAGCGGATATAACCGCCAATGCACCCTCTGATTCTAAGCGTTGATAGACGACATTTTCTGGCACGAAGACATTGCCCCATGGAAATAGTAAGCTATCGACTCCCCGTGCGGCATATTCCCATTCCGCCTCTGTTGGCAGATGAGCCTCACGCAATAAGCAGACATCGCGTGCTGCAAACCACGAAATGCTATCAACTGGATTTGACCCGTTCGGAAACTGGCTTCCTGCGGCTTCATTCGTCACTTGTGTATAGAAATCATTGGTCATCTCGAACTTGTCTATCCAAAATGCTGTATCGAAACATTGTAAATGTGCGGGTTGTTCATCTAGCTGTGCGAGACTGCCCATATAGAAACATCCCGCCGGAACTTGCACCATCGGGATAGCAAAATCATCGACCATTTCAACAATCTGCCAGTTATTGAGTGTGGCAACTTGTGTTTGTGTAGCGACAAATGACAGAGGTTCAATCGTCATATCTGCGAATGGCACAATAATCGCTCCAGCCGCTAGGGTTGCCGCCCGTTGCTGCACCCGTTCATCATATGCCCGTTCATTGGCTAATTGCGTCATTTGCGCTTCAATTTGCTGATACGCTACAGTTGCCTCAGTCTGCAACTCTTGATTAGCGATGGTGACTTCGGCTTGGGCTGTCATAATCTCTAACTGTGACTCAGCCGCCGCAGTCGATTGTGCATCAGCCATGATTTGCAGCATTTCAAAGGTCGGTTCACGCCCTGCCAATTCCGCCGCCGTTTGTCGTTGATTTTGTGCTAGTAGAAAAACGAATCCGGCAAAGATAAAAGCAGCAATCGCCACAATCAGCACAAAAACACTGATACTGCGTAAGGCAGTCGCCCGTTTAAGCATCCGTTCATTACTAATTTGAGCGGCTTGCAAGACTTCCTTGTTGAGCATCTCTTGTGCATCACGCCACTGTATCGCGGCTTGCAAAAATGCTTCTTCATCATCTGTAACGGAATTGCGCTCTGCCCATGCGATAGCTTGTGCTAATTGGACACTTTTATAGAGTCGTTCAGGTGCTTGTGAACTACTTATCCACAGGGCAACATCATCTGCAAATAGTGGTGCAAACTGTTCATCTTGACGGGATTCACTTATCCAATGCTGCAAACGTTCCCAACGGCGCAAGACAATCGGGTGTGTGATGCGAATCACGGTCTCGTCGGCTTGTGTTTCATTGACCAGTAAACCCGTATTCAAAAATGCAGTCGCAGTTTCTTCTAAAACACCCGTAGGCGAAGTCAAGTCACTGCGTTTCGCTGTTTGCGGCATAGTATCGGCTTCGGAAACGCCTAAGTGAATTAAGCCCAGAAATAATGTCCGAGCAGCTTTACGATGACTATCCGTAGGCAGTTGTGACATTGTGCGTTCGGCAAGTACATCAATCACCCTATAAATCCCACCAATGACTTCATACGCTGCCCATGTGAGTTTATCCCCATACCGCCGATAAAAAAGTTGTGTCAATGTCATTTGCATCAAAGGCAAGGCATCGCGGTCTCCACGCAGGGCAAAAGCTAATTCGGCAACCAGTCCACTTTCAAAGCGGACTTGCACATCCGACAATTGTGCTGGACGATGAATCCCACGATAGACTTCGGTCAGTGAGAAAGGCAAAATCGCCCGATGACGCTCTCCCAACAAGCGCCCGAAATGCCCATATTGCAAGGGTCTGTCATAATACTCCGCATCCAACGCGGCGAGTATCAATACCCGACTATCCGGAATTTCAATTGCTGTAGTGACGACATCCATGAATTGCTGCCGTTCATCGTCGGATTGTGTCAGCGTGAACAACCCTTCCAGTGAATCAACGACCAAAACGAGGCGTTGATGAGGCAGATTGACTATTTGCTCTGCCAAGCGATGCAAGCCGCCACTTGATGGGTGATTGAGTGTTTCCAAGATATTTTCGAGAGGCGTTTGTGAGAGAAATGGCTGTAACACTCGCGCAAGGTGTGTCATGGGCTGAGTTGATGGCGAGAAAGTGTCGGCGTACAACCAATCGCCACTGCCAGAAATTTCCCCTTCGCGTAATATAGGCAATAATCCAGCGTGGAGCAGGCTTGATTTCCCACTGCCGGATGCTCCGACAAGGCATAAAAAAGGCAATGTTGCAATACCATCGCGCACATCGTCAATCAATTCTTGTAAAACTGCGCCGCGTCCAAAAAAATCTCGGCTATTGGCTGCTGTGAAAGCGTGTAGCCCCGTATACGGATTGCGACGTACTGCATCCGGTTCAAGTGGTGGACTTGTATCTTCGTCTGACACGTCGGAATCGTCACTAATGGCGGCAAATTCTTGGGTTTGCAACTGAATCGGCTTGCCTTCTAGGGCGCGGCGGATTTGCTCGACACCGACTTCATATGCGGCATCACGAATATCTATAAAGCGCGAATAATCATAGCCTGTCGGAACACAGTCGCGCCAAACGTTGCCCGCTAGCCATAGCGGATACACAGGAATATTTTCCATTGTGGCTAGGGCGACTTCGTCACGCAAATAGGGAAAACGGCGAACATGCGGTGAGGCGACCAATAACACCGCATAGGCATTATGTATAACATCGCGTAAGGTCTGTTCCCAATCGTGCGTTCCCACTTTGAGACCCGTATCATCAACCCAAATTTGAATGTCCTGATGACGCAATTCGGTTATGAGACGCTTCACTGCTTCGGCATCGGCTCGTGTATGGATAATATAAATATGTTTTGGCTTGGGTGCAGACATCGCGGCAGATTCCTATGCTTGATTATCATCTTGTATTGTAATCTTCCATGTTATTTTTTTGAACCGCAAAGAGCGCAGAGAAAATAGACCGAACAATTCTTAAGTAGCCTTTTCGCCATAGTTCACCTAGAATATGAAACGATAGTGAAGCCAACTTGTGGGGATGCCCCCGATGCCTGATGATAAACGTCCTGAAGAAACCGATGACGAAGAACAACCGAATGTTTCTCCTTCTGCCTTATTCTTAGAAATGATGCGCGAGGCGGCTCGTCATGCCGATAAACCTGTTCCGCTAGAGCCGATGCCGCCCGAAGAAATAGAAGTACTGATTCCAGAGTCGCCAGAATTTCCAGAATTTAATGAAGAGTCTATTCCCTATGAACCAATGCTGCTAGAAGAGGACTATCTCGATTCGCAAGAAAATGGTGATGAGCCAAACATTGCGCCAGAATTTGAGGCTCAAATCCCTGTATCACAAACAGACGATGACCCTATTCCCCATGAATTTGATATCCCAACTGATGCCCCAAATCAAGATGTTGAAATTAGGGCGCAACGACCTATTTATACCCCTCCGGCAACAGAAGATACGATTGCACCTGATGACCGTGAGGCATTGCTAGAAGCACAACGTATTCGTCGTATTCGCCGACGCAGAGAACGGACAAGACGGCGGCGTGTCGGCATTGTAGGCGGTTTTTTACGCACGGTATTTATTGCTATTTTTTCGGCAGCACTTGCCTCAACAATATTTACATGGTTCACTGCTCCAGAATTTATTACGCCGCGTGTCGCCTCAGATTTGCAAGTGGCAGATGCGACCAGTATTGCAGCCGCCGCGCCTCTAAACCCGACCAATATTCCTATCACTCCTAATTTTATGCAGCGTATCGGCATTGTGACAGGGCATCGTGGACCCGAAAATGACCCCGGTGCTGTTTGTGCGGATGGACTCACTGAAGCCGAAATCAATTTTAGTGTGTCACAAATTGTCGTTCGTGACTTGCGGACACGCGGTTTTACGGTTGATTTGCTGGATGAATTTGACCCCCGTTTACGAGGATTTCAGGGGGCGGCGCTTGTGTCACTCCATTCCAATGATTGCACTGATTATGGGGAAGGTGTGGCGACGGGTTATATGGTCGCACGGGCGGCTGCGCGTCCATCAGGTGGTTTCGATGATGTACTTGCAGAGTGTATTGCCCTCTATTATGGACGTTCTACACAGAAAGAACGCCTCTTTACACTGACGCTTGATATGACCGATTATCACAGTTTCCGCGAGATTCACGCTACCACGCCGGCTGTCATTGTCGAATTAGGGTTTTTACGAAATGACCGCGAGTTACTGACTCAGCGGCAAGATTTAATTGCCGAAGGAATCATTAATGGGATTTTATGCTTTTTTAATGGCGAAAATCCTATTCCGGCATTGACTGCAACGCCATCTGTTGGAGGCTAGTTCGCTAATATAAGAGCCTACTTGGAAATTAACGATATTTGTTGTATTGATGGGCGTACATATAGGTAACACCCCTACAAATTTTAATGATTAAAGGTTAGATGATTCAGATTCGCAAGATGCTAAAAGCCGATGCCGAAGCCTATCGAGATTTGCGGCTACGTGCCTTAAAAACCAATCCAGAGGCTTTCGGTAGTGCATACGAAGATAGCCGCGAACACGATTTAGAATTTTTTCGTGGGCGTATTCCCGAACCCAATAGCGATAGTGTCATATTTGTTGCCGAAGACAATGGGCAACTTATGGGCATGATTGGCTTGTTGCGTCCCGAACAGCAAAAGATGAGGCATCGTGCGATGATATGGGGTGTTTTTGTTGACCCACAAGCACGCGGCAACGGTCTTGGGCGGCAATTGATGGATGCGATGATGACTCATATTCATCAAATTGATGGGTTGCGCCATGTATCGCTGACAGTCGTGACGACCAATACAATAGCACTCAAATTATACCAGTCTTATGGCTTCAATGTATGGGGAACAGAACCAGAGGCTCTTTTCGTGGATGGCAGATATTATGATGAATATTATATGAATCTGCGCCTGTGAATTGGTACTTAGACGCATGATATACTAGACTGAATGATATCACAGGAAAAAACATGGTTGCCTTAACAGATAAACAAAACCCTCTGAAAATGTCAGAATCAGAATATCTCGTGTTCGAGCGCAATAGTGACATCAAGCATGAGTATATCTATGGCGACGTTATCGCCATGGCAGGCGCAAGTTGGGAACATAATATGATTTGTTCTTCGATTATCGCGTCATTGTTGCCGCAATTACGTGGGGAATCTTGCAAAGTGAGTCCGAGTGATTTGCGCTTGAAGGTGACGAAAACAAAGCTCTATACCTATCCTGACATCACTGTAATATGTGGCGAACCCAAATTCGCAGGGAATGAATTTGATACCCTCGTTAACCCCATCGTCTTGATTGAAGTGCTATCCAAGTCAACTGAAGCCTATGATAGAGGCGAGAAATTCCAGCATTATCGCTCAATCGAAACCTTGCAAAATTATCTACTGATTTCGCAAGACAAGCCGCACATTGAAGGCTATACACGACAAGAAAATGGCACATGGAATCTCTCAGAGGCTATCGGCTTAGATGCCCATTTCGACATACGCTCTATCTCCTGTACATTGGCGCTAGCTGATGTCTACGAGAATGTCTCATTCCCCCAAACGCATACCGAATAAAATATTGATTCAGCTTCAGGACATCCTAAGTTTTATTTATTACACGCCCACACAAATTGGAGTCTCTTCATGGGTTGGTTTTCACTAGCATTGCTGGCAACAGTTATGCTGACTATTGTTAATTTTGGCGATAAATTTGTCATTGAAAACGAAGTCGGTCATCCGTTAGCAGTAATGATATTTTTTACGGCATTGAACGTAATGACTGTTCCCGTGTTGTGGGTACTCAGTGGTTTTGAACGTCTTGCTTTCAACGATAGTATGATGCTGCTACTTGTCGGGACAATACCCTCACTAGCCGGTTATTTTTATTTTCAAGCTGTCGCCCAAGAAGAAACCAGCCGCATCGTTGTCATGTTGCAATTGATACCTATCTTTGTGCTGATACTGAGTGTCCTATTCTTAGATGAAACACTGTCCATCATACAGGGCATCGGCTTTGTGCTAATACTCGGCGCAGCAATCGGCGTGAGTATTCAACAGACAGAAAAAACACAGTCAGGCGAGGCAATTTTTTCATTTTCACCTGTGCTTGGCATGATGGCTATCGCAAGCCTGATAATCGCTAGTGGAACAGTGCTAACAGCCAGTATTGTCAATCGTATTGTCGTTGATGTGCCATCACTGCTACTATCGCTCACGTATACAGGTGTGGGGCAGTTTCTGAGTGGGATGGCAATCTATTTGTTTGTGCCACAAGTGCGTCAAGCATTTAACAGCCATCTATTGACAGTCCGTCCGCGTGCCTATCTATCCATGATGAGCATCAAAGTAGTATTTATACTACGGCAATGTGCTTGGTTTATGGCATTGACATTGGGTCCAGCTTCTTTGATTGCCGTCGTGGGCAGTACAAATGTATTTTTCGCTGTCATCGCTGGTTGGGGATTGACCTTGTGGAAGCCGCACATTTTCAAAGAAGATATTCGTGCTGAAACCTTATGGCGTAAAATATTCTGGACAGGTGTGGCTTTTGTCGGTATCTTGTTGATTCGTTAGTCGTGGATTTTCATCATCATTCTAACAGAAAAACGCAGAGTGTGTTGCCCTGCGTTTTATATAAGGCGCGTTTTTTGTGCCAAGACATTATGCTTTGAGGCTGTCTTCGCGCAGGACATTGCTATAATACTTATCGGCACTATCCGCCATACCACGCAACGTTTGGGCATTGAAGAAAGCATTCACAACGGGACCCGCAAACGGAATATTGCTCAGAAGTTTTGTTGCCAGCCGCGTACTGATGCGTGTCGAGAGCTTTAAGGCTAATTTCGTGCTGATACGACGATTGAGCAGTGGCACATTCTTATTGCTGTTTTCTGGCACATTATCTTTTGCTCGCACGACTAATTCTTGTAGGTGTTCTTCGCCTGTGATAGATTGAACTAAACGTTGCGCTCGTTCATCTGCTCCGAAGTCATAGGTCAAAAGTTGCACAACCTCTAATGTTTTCAAGACGACATTTTTAGGCTCATCTTGAGGTACTTTTTTGACTGCCTTGTCAAGCGCCTTCTGACCATCATCTGTTAAGGCATACTCAAAAGCATCAATGCCAACCGCCATATAATCAATGATATGCGCGTTGTAGTAAGACGAATTTGCCCATAAGGTGAGGATATTGCGTAAGTCCGAATATTGCGGTGTTTCTACCACATAGCAACCCCGTATCGCACCGATGCCCCAACTAATATGTGCCATCTTATGCAGCAAATAACTGATTCCAGCCGGAATAGCCAACATAGCAAAACCGGGGATAGCCGCTTCGACACCGCCTGCAATAGCGATTTTAGTCGTTTCTTGTTGTAGCCAACTATCAACCGTATCATGTTGTGTAGCGGCATCGACTGCATCTTGTGGGTCGCCGCCTAATTCATCAAAGGCTATGATAATAGCTTCTGCGATTTGCTCTTGTAAACCCATCCAATACTCTCTTTCTCTAGTGACATACACTGATTACCATTGTATACGGCTTTTGTAAGCTGTTTGTTTCATTCTTAACTGAGGTAACATCAGCTCTAATCCATTCTTGCAAAATGATAACGCATTATTCAGGATAGTGTTGTAGCATATCAGAATTGATGAAAAGTGGGTGAGGTGTGGCGAATGAAATTTATCCAACGCATATTATTAGAAACGATACGCTTGCCGATTGTCTTACTCTGGTATTTGAGTGGCTGGCAAATTTCGCAACCTATACCGCCTGATACACGTCTCGTTGTGACAGGTGCGCCTCATACGAGCAATTGGGATTATTATCTGTTTTTGCTGGCGATTACTTACCTCCGTCGCCGCCCCTTTGTGACAGTCAAAAAAGAATTGTTCTTCCCACCAGTCGGTTGGATTTTACGCTTATTGGGGGGAGTGTCGATTGATAGGCAACATCCGAAAGGCATTGTTGAGCAAATTACAGAAAAAGTCAAAAATACGAAACCGATTTTGATGGTGTTCACACCGGAAGGCACACGGAGTTATACCGACCATTGGAAAGCAGGGTTTTATCATGTGGCGCTCGGTGCGGATACTCGGATTTTGTGTGTTGCCCTTAATTATGAGGAAAAAATACTCTATCTCGATTTGGTCTTCAAACCGACGGGCGATATCGAAGCAGATTTTGAACAAATCAAAGCCTATCAAGAACAATATGGGCGCGGAAAATACCCGAAAAATGTCGGGAAAGTGCTATTACGTCCAAAAGATATCGCTCAGGCACGACAAAAGGCAACAGAACAGGTACTTGCGAGTATCGAAAATTCATCATGACGAGAGACGCACCCTACCTTGCGTCTTATTTATGCTTATGCTTCAGAAGCAGTATCCAAGAAATCGTCACTGAGAAAATATCGAAGATAATGGAGTGCCTCTTCTAAAGTATCATAATACTGTGTATTCTTCGATTCACGAGTACGAATTGATGTCACTTCATTTTCAAATTTAGCTTGCCCCGGCATCCCGACAAGTACCCCTCGTGCTGCCATTGGGTGGCTATAAGCACGATGCCCCTGTACATTGAACAATGCCTTCGGGTCAGTTTCGGTGACTTCAAGCCAGTTAATGAGTACAATTACAGGCTCTTCAACCGTATCCAATTCTCTAACCATATCGTCAAGGCAAGCGGTAATCGTCTCTGTTGTTTGGTGTCCTTTATAATTCGCATAGAGAACACGATTCGCCTTCATCCAAGAAACTTCGTGTGCCATTATGATTGTCCTTAACTTTTTACTTGTACTTCATCAATGATACCAGAAAATGCGAAATACTAAGATTAAGAGTACAAACCTCCATTAGTTTCCAGCAACTTGTTAGCGTGTTACAGGTTTTTGCTGCAATTGCGCTACAATAGCCCTCAATAATCATGTAAGTTTAGTCACGATAACAAAAGGATTTTTTCATGGGCATGTATTATGAAGATTTACCTGTTGGCAAGACAATCAAACATGAATGGGGACGCACGATTACTGAATCCGATAATACCTTTTTCAGTATGCTAACAATGAATATGCAGCCGCTCCATACCAATCAAGATTTCGCCAGCAAAACTGAATTTGGTCAACGGCTAGTGAATGGGCTTTTTACATTGGCTTTGGTTGTGGGTATCAGTGTCAATGACATCACCACAGGCACGATTATTGCTAACCTCGGTTATGAAAATGTCAAGCACCCGCATCCGGTCTTTCATGGCGATACCGTGTATGTCGAAACTGAAGTCATCGCTGCCCGCGAGAGTAAGTCGCGCCCCAATACGGGTATTGTCACCATGACACATTATGGACGTAACCAACATGGCAAGATTGTAATTGAAGTCACCCGTTCAGCCCTATTTTTGAAACGCCCAGAGAGTGAATAATTGTGAGTTTTCGTTATCAGTTTAGGAAATGGACTACAAAACAGAAAACGCATAACTTTAGTCTTCTTAAACTAAGTTTGGTAATCTGCACAAAGCTAAACGTTTTTTTCTGTGCAAATTAATATACAATGGGATACATTCAATTACCTAATTCTATAAGGAAACAAAAGCGATGAAAATCGGAATTCCTGCCGAAATCAAAATAGATGAAAATCGCGTCTCGTTGCCACCTAATGGTGTTGCTGAACTGGTCAAGCATGGGCATACGGTTTATGTGCAAACGGGAGCCGGTAAGGGTAGTAGTTTTAGTGATGAAGATTATGAAGCCGCCGGAGCAAGTATCCAAGTGACAGCCGCCGATACATGGAATAAGGCTGATATGGTGGTCAAGGTCAAAGAGCCGCAAGCCAGCGAATATGGTTTTATGCGCGAAGACCTCATTTTATTTACCTATCTACACCTTGCCGCCGATGAAGAACTCACCCGTGCTATGATAGAAACTCGCGTCACAGGGGTTGCTTACGAAACAGTGGAAGATAGTGAGGCACGCCTCCCCTTACTAGAGCCGATGAGTGAAGTTGCCGGACGGATGGCTTCGCAAGTTGTCGCCCATTATCTCGAAAAACACGCCGGCGGACGGGGTGTGCTGATGGGCGGTGTTCCGGGTGTGCATCCGGCGCATATTGTCATTCTCGGTGGTGGCACTGTCGGGACAAATGCTGCAAAAATGGCGCTCGGTATGGGGGCGCGTGTCACGCTGCTTGATATCAATATTGAACGCCTGCGTTACCTTGATGATGTGATGCACGGTAATTTCCAGACCTTATATAGCAATGCGGCTAATATTGCCGAAAGCATCCAAACAGCCGATGCCGTGATTGGCGGAATCTTGATTACGGGTGCGCGTGCGCCAAAACTCATCACTCGTGAGATGCTGCCGATGATGCTAAGAGGCAGTGTCATTGTCGATGTTGCCGTTGACCAAGGCGGTTGTGTTGAAACCACCAAAGCCACGACGCACAGTGACCCGACTTACTTTGTAGACGGGGTGCTGCATTATGGTGTCGCTAATATGCCCGGTGCCGTTCCGCGTACCAGTAGCCTCGCACTCTCCAACGCGACATTACGCTATGCGCTACGCCTCGCTGATGTTGGTACTGATGCGCTGCTGCAAGATGAGGGCTTCTTGAAGGGACTCAATACATTCGCAGGGCAGATTACTTATCCCGGTGTCGCAGAGGCATTTAATCTCGATTATGTATCTCCTCTAACGGCGCTTGAGAAAATGCGCGAAGCCACTACTTAGGATTGCAAACTTCTTAGCACACATTTTCATGAGAAGATGACAATTATCTATGAATCCAACAATCCATAGTTTCAGGAAATGTGTTTTTCGGAAAACTATGGATTTTCGGGTATTAGGGCGCGTTAAGCATTCGTAGCAATTGCCCTGAAATTCGATTTGTAAATTGCCACTAGATGCGGTACATTTAATATGGCAAAGACTTAAAAATCTGCTTAAACGTTGTTTGTTCGGCGGCATGGGATACAAAACCCAGCCGCCTTACAGTTTAATGGCGCTTCTGAAAAAACATCTGCCGCCCACATTGTAGCCAAATCAAAGTCAACAAGCGCCCACAATCTGACTAAAATGCTGTGACAAAGCCGATGCTGTGGGATAGCGTTTGTCAGTCTGCTTATTTGTAGCCCGTTGAATCAAGCCGTTGATGTCCGCGACAATTTTGGGGTCTAAATCTGTCATGACAGGGATATCTTGCTGCATGATTGCCATCATCAATTGTACGCGGCTACGAATATGATGAAATGGGTGTTGCCCTATGAGCATTTCATAAATAGTGAATCCCAAGGCAAAAACATCTGTGCGTGCCGAAACAGTTTCCCCAAGAATTTGCTCTGGCGATAGATAATTTGGAGAGCCAACGACAATGCCCAGACTGGTAATCGGCTTATACCCGATGCGCTTGGCAATGCCAAAATCGGTTAAATACGCAGCGCCTTTTTCATCCAGCACAATATTATCGGGCTTCAAATCGCGGTGAATAATATTTGCGGCATGAGTTTCATCTAATGCGCCCGTAATTTGCGTGAGTATTTTTGCCAATGTCTTGGGTGGCATCTTACCCTTTGCTTCCAGATATTGGCGCAAATCGCCGCCGCCGAGCCATTGCATCACCACCCACATGCCGTATTCATCTTCCCAAAATTCTTCCAAATGGACGATATGTGGATGGTTCAAATCGCGGATAATTTCTGCCTCTTGTTGGAAGCGTACTAGCAAGGTGGAGTCGTTTTCGTGTTCGGGCAAAATGACTTTTATCGCATAATCTTTGCCTGTTTCTGTATGTTGCGCCCGATAAACTGCCCCATGCCCCCCTTTACCGACAAATGCTTTAATCTTGTATGACCGCACGGTACGACCCAGCATGTTTGTCATTAGTCAATAACCCTAACTTCTATGGTATGTTTATTGCTATGCTATATTGTAGTTCAATTGAATTTTTCCAGTATGATGAGAAAAGTAAAAAAGTTGTTCCGATAGGCTCTTGACTGAGATTACGTCCTTGTCAATTTGTCAGACTTTCACATTGCAATGATGTTTAGCACAGTTATGAGCCATCGGCTGTCAGTTTACAGAGGCGCTAATTCGTTGGCTATTGTACTGAAAACTGTGAATTGTAAACTAAAAACTCGAATATTAGACTCCAATTCATCCAATTCCTTAGATTGTCAGTGCTGCGGGATACCGATATACTCATCAATATAGATTGACACATTTAACCAAGGAGGGTTGTGTGAGTGATGTACGCAAGCCATTAATTCTCGTAATTGATGATGACCCAGCATTACAAACATTGATTGTTTCGCTGCTTAGGCGCGGCGATATGGAGGCTATTTCAGCGATGGATGGTAGCCAAGCACGCGAGGCTTTAGACCAAGACCGCTTGCCAGATTTGGTTTTGCTGGATTTAATGCTACCAGAAATTAGTGGGATTGATTTGCTCAAAGAATTTCGTAGCCAGCCAAAATTGGAACAACTGCCGGTTATCATCTTATCCGCCCTAGCAGACCCCGAACAAATCCGCGAAGGTTTAGATGAAGGGGCAGACCGTTATCTGACGAAACCGTACCTCGCCAACAATCTCATCAAAACAGTCCGTGAAGTTTTGGAACAAGGGCGACGGACTTAAGGCAGTTGCAGCGCATAAATACGAAAATGATACGATTCGTAGTCGATTGTGATTTCAAATCCAGATGATGATAATGCGTTTAGCCAATCAGACACATTCTGTATAGTGGGTACGACGAAATAACGTGTCCCACTTTCTTCTAATTGCCGTGCGCCATTGACCAATTGTTGGGCTGTGGGATAGTAAACACGGCGCTTATTTGTCCATTCACCCATATAATAATCGAGTTCCCAATCCAGCCATCGGTCATAGATGACAGTGGCTATCGGCTTGCTATTGAGATAATTTGCCACGTCATCAATGCCATCATGTCGCCCATCATCTCCTCCAATATTGTATGCTCCTGTCGCCGCAATAAAGCCGAAAACAGCACAAATCAATACGCCCCCCCCTTGAATCACAAAAACGAAAAAGTGGCGAGGTGACTGTAGGGGTGCAAGGCATTGCGCCCGAAACTGGTAAATCGGTATTTTTTGAGAAATATTTGTAGATGCACTAGGCGTTGAAAATGCCCTCCCCACTAAAACAGAGGCGACAGGCAAGAGTAACAACAAATTGCGGTCAAACAGATTCAATGTCAAGGCAATATGGAGTATCAAAAATCCGAGTAACCATGCTAAGAAAAGTAAGCCCAAATCATTGCGCCGCCGAATCGTGTTGATGGCAGCCACAATCAAGAAAAATGTAGTGATGATTCCTTGTCCAAATAAATATTGCACTGTCGCCCATAATTCGCCTATCCGTCTCGGATAATCGGCAAATGCTGTGATTTGAGTTGGGGTGTAATAGGCTTGCCCAAGTTGCCAAAAACTCGATGCCCCCATATTGACGCGCATTGCATCCCAGAGCCATAATATGATTATCCCAAGCCCGACAGCAAATGCGAAGCGTATCAATCCCTGCTTACAATTGCGAGATTGCCTCATTTGCAAAATGCCAATTCCAATAAGCACTGGCGCATAAAAGATACTCTGCGGTTTGGCAGCCAGTGACATCATAAACCAGATTCCCGACCAGCCCCATTTGCCGCGAAGCGCCATCCATAGTGCTAACGTAGCAAAGAGTAACATCGGTATATCCGTAAAGGCAGTTGCTGCAAAAACGATTCGCAACGGCGATAGTGCCGCGAATACGCCTGCTATGGCAGCACTGCGCCAATCATCACGCCAAACAGATTTTGCTATTGCTATAATCACAGCAACCAGTAGGACACTCATCAACAGTGAGGGGATACGTCCAGCAAATTCGCCCTGATAAACATCCAAAAATAAGACACCGTTTTCATCGCTTTTAATCCCCAAAAAAACGAGGGCAAGTGCATTACTATAGTAGCTGAACGGCGGTTTATCCAACGGTTCACTGACTAGCATCCAATCGCCGTGAATAGCCGCATTACGAGCAATCGTCATATAAAAGGCTTCGTCAGGATGCCAGCGCCGCGCCTGATGCAAGGCAAGGGTCGTGAATATCATAGCGCTATAAATTACAACTATTAAACCGAAAAAGCGCTTTAATTTATTTTGGGAAAAAGAGGACATAGCGCATTATTCGCCGATAATCGAATCCGATAGGAATTTTAACTATTTTTGATACACTTGATATGTAGAGTCCGGCAATTTTTGAAAAAGCGTAACGCAAAGATGCAAAGGGTGAAAGGCGCAAAGAAAGATTTTGAATAGAAATCTTGGCGTTTTGGCGTTTTGGCGGTTCATCTTTTTTCTAAGTTTTTTTCCAGATTCTACAAATGAAACAACAGTCATTCAGTGTAAGCCCTAAATAGGAAAAGGTGAACAGATGAAAATTTATACCAAAACAGGCGATGATGGTACAACGAGTTTGTTCAGTGGGGGGCGTGTTGGCAAAAATCATTTACGAGTCGAATCTTATGGAACAGTCGATGAACTCAATTCGCATATTGGCGTTATTCGCGCTCATAAGCCATCAATACCCACAGAAAAAGAACTGATTAACATACAAGAACATCTCTTTCGGCTGGGTGCAGATTTAGCCACACCGATGGATGCCAAAGCAGAGTGGTTGATTCGCATTACTGCTAAAGAAGTTGAGTGGCTCGAATATCGCATTGACCAATTTAGCGCACATTTAGCCCCCCTGAAAAACTTCATCTTGCCGGGTGGCTCTGTTGTCGGGGCAAATTTGCATGTCGCCCGAACGGTGTGTCGGCGCGCAGAGCGTTTAGTCGTTGCCCTTGCTGACAACGAAGCGGTCAATGAACAGGCACTCATCTACCTCAATCGCTTATCGGATTGGCTTTTTACGGCTGCCCGTTATGAAAATAAACAAGCCGATATCCCCGAAGACAAATGGGTTGTACGCGGTGAATCGTAATGCCTGATGGCGAAATCGTACTTTAGCATTTTGAGTTCAAACTCTTAATGGAAGTGCCGATAACACGATATTTGAATCATATGTCCAATCGTAACCCAAAATGTTGTATCTTATAACAAGTGAAGATTGTGGTGTATCTTTAGCGGTCACACGCGGTCACTCTCATGAATTACTCATGAATTTGTGCAGGATTGGTCTTAATGATGTAGCAATGGATATAGGCATATTTCGTGTAGAATAGCCTTATTCATGAGCTTCCCACCTATCTCCAAAACGCACACGGTTAATTTGAGGGAGAGATTTATATGCCCACACCCGCTATATCCATCAGCATAGACCGCGAAAGCGAAGAGCCAATCTATCGCCAACTGATTCGCCAAATTCAGATGCAAATTGAAAGCAGCGAATTACCAGCCGGCACACGTCTGCCTGCGAGTCGGACATTGGCTAAACGGATTGATGTGAGCCGTATTAGTGTTGTCAATGCCTATGCAGAACTGCGTGCAGAAGGTTATCTCAGCGCCCATGCCGGACGCGGAACGTTCGTTTCCAGAGATAGTAGCCCAGCAGCCACAACACCGATTAGCAATGGAACAATGGTTGAGAATAATAATTTGCCAGACCAATCGCTACGAGATTTGATGCGATTAGCCCGTCGTCATGGGATTGTCAACTTTTCGCATGGGTCGCCGCCACCAGAATTTTTTCCGGTTGCTATGTTACGCGATGCGCTCAATACGGTGCTTGAACGCGATGGTGCGACTGCGCTCACTTATGAAATGGCGGAAGGCTATCCTCCTCTACGGGCGGCGGTGCGCGATTATGTGAGCGCATTAGGGATTCGTACCCGTGCCGACAATGTGTTGATTACAGGCGGAACGCAACAAGCCCTCGATTTGGTGATTCAGGCACTTGTCGCTGAGGGTGAAACAATTGTGACATCGAATCCGACTTATCTTGGCATGATTGATATTGCTCGTACTCGTCGTATTCAGATACATGGTATCCCCACTGATAAAGACGGTATCCGCTTAGATTGCCTTGAACATTATCTGATGGAAAATACGCCGCGCCTGATTTTTGTTATGCCCAGTTTTCAAAACCCTACCGGACACGTCATGCCACTGCATCGCCGCCGTCAACTGATAAATCTGGCAGAAACGTATAATGTCCCGATAGTCGAAGATGCCATTTATCATGAATTTCGCTATAACGGAGATGCCCCACCCCCACTGAAGGCGTTAGACGATAATGATTATGTCTTTCATATCAGTGGTTTTACCAAGATGCTCTTACCGGGGATGCGGATTGGCTATGTGATTGCCGGGGGGTCACAATTTGAACGCCTTGTGCGCGTCAAACAAGCTGCCGATATTAGTACATCTGGCTTAAATCAACGAGCGATTCATCTTCTATTGCAACGTGGGGTATTGTCGCATCATCTGGAACGCAATAATCGAGAATTGCGTCGGCGGCGTGATGCTGCCATTGCGGCTGCCGAAGAACACTTCCCACCGGGAACCACTTGGAATGTTCCAGAAGGTGGTTTGTATTTATGGGCAAAATTGCCACAAACCGGACCTACGGCTGCTGAGTTATTCATCGCGGCGATTCAAAATCAAGTCGCCTTCATGATTGGGAATATCTTCTACCTCAATGGTGGCGGTAGTTATCACATGCGCTTGAACTTTGGTTTGCAAACACCAGAACGCATTGAAGCTGGTTTCCGTCGTTTAGGGCGTGCATGGCGTAACCTCGCTTGTGATTATGATGAAATCGAGAAAGCGCCCTTGTTCTAGGATAGTTCATAAATGAGAGGTACTGGTCAGAAACCGAACAAACGTTATAATAGAAAGCATCTGTAAGCTAATATCATTGATGGTAATATGTTAGATTCGGTACAAACCATATTAACGGTACTAGACCCGTTTATGAGTTCAGGGACAACACTCTTTGCCGCATATGAAATGGGGCGTAATGCTATCGGCATTGATATGATGCCTGAATATGTGGCGATGGTCGAAGAAGAATTCGCCAATTTTCAGAAACGGTTGTTCTCTGATTGATTAGCCCTAGCCGCACGCGCTGTTATCCGTACAATACGGCGCATGACTGAGACAAATAATCAAGCGAAACCTATTCGTTGGCGCGTCATCGGGGCAAGCCTTGGCGTGTTATTCATTTTAATGATTCTGCTGTTAGTCGATTTACAATTTCGTGGGCTGGCATGGCAATTCATGTGGTCGAAAACAGGCGAAGAAGCTCCTGTCGGGCAAATCTTAGGTACGATTCAATGGCTCGGCAATTTCACGCGCCCCCAGCCGCAAACAAAGCCGCTTGTCCCGATTGCCCATACCGATGCGATTCCTTATAGCATCAACACTTTTTTGCACCAAGAAGCAGAAGAGGCGAAGCGCGAAGAACAACTCCGCATGATTACCGCCGCAGGCTTTGGCTGGATTCGAGAAGAATTTCCATGGGAAGACCTCGAAATTGATGGGCGCGGACAATTCACGGATACACGCAATGATTATGATGGCGATGGTGAAGCGGATACGATTAGCAGTTGGCTTAAGTACGATAATATCGTTGACTTGACCGAAGAATACGGCGTGACGATGCTCGTTCGTCTGAGCAATCCGCCAACGTGGTCTCGTAGCAATCCCGATAGTAGCAATTATGCGCCTCCCGATGATTTTGATGATTTCGTCAATTATGCTGTTGCGGTTGCCGAACGCTATCAAGGACGGATTCACTACTATCAAGTATGGAATGAGCCGAATATTTTCCCAGAATGGGGCAATCAAGAGCCTGACCCTATCGCCTATACGGATTTACTGTGTCGGACTTATGATGCCCTAAAAGCCGTTGACCCTGATATCGTCGTTGTCAGTGGTGCAATTGCCCCGACACAGGCACTTGGCGGTTTGAATTATCAAGACTTGGTTTTTCTGACAAATATGTATGAGGCAGGTGCAGGCGACTGTTTTGATATTTTAGCCGCGCAAGGATACGGTTTATTCAGTGGACCCACAGACGAACGCTTGCGTTTTAACCAATTTGGCTATCAGCGCCATATTTACTATCGGGATATCATGGTGCAGTATGGTGATTCGCAGAAAGCAATTTGGCTTAGTGAAGCGGCGTGGAATCCGGTGTTGGATGCCGAATTGCCGCCGGAGCAAATTGAGGCCTTTAGTGCCTATGGTGAAGTCACCGAAGCGCAAGCCGCTCGTTATATGCCGCTTGCTTATCAACGCGCACAAGAAGATTGGCCCTGGATTGGACAAATCAGTTATTGGTTTTTCACCCGTGCCACTGACTTCGAGGCGAATCAGTCGTTTTTCTATTTTCGCATGGCAGAACCGGATTACAGCGCCGAGTATCCGACTTTTACGCCATTGCCCATCTATTTCGCTATGCAAGATTACATTCGTGAAGCGACGACATCACCCACTTTATACACCGGGACACATCAGGCAGAAAGTTGGGAAATCACAGCCGAAAATCCGCAAGTCGTGTTAGTTGAAGCGGCGCAGTTTGAGACAGCTATCGAAACGAATAATCTAGTTTTCGTGGCAGAAGGCACCGATATTCGCCTACGTATTTGGGCAGAAAATGACGTACAGGTCATCCGCGATGGCACATTCACCGAAAAACCGATTGCGCCGGCTAGAGGTTGGCAGACTGTCACCATCTATCAAACGCTGTGGCGCGACAATCATCACTTCACACTTGAGAGCGATATGCCATTTATAGTCGATAGCATTAGCATTAGTGACCGTAGCGCAAAAAATATCACCTTGCCCCTACTCGCCACTCTAGCCATTTGCCTCATTGCTGCGCTTCAAATCGGGCGGCTTGTGCTGAAGCGTCGATAAACACATTTGCCTTACTCGGCAATTCTTCATAAAATAGTGTGATATCCACATGATTTTAAGGAATCGTTATGCAAAAAGTTGGTTTTCTTTTCTTACTCGTTTTACTTGTTATGCCGTTGTCGCTTCAAGCACAGGGCAATTGTGATATCAACCTTGAAGATGAAGTGAATGTCCTAAAAGACGCGCAGAGTCAGGCTGATAGTGGTGATGCAGTGGCGGCTGCAACAACCCTACAAGAATTGAGTGCGACATTAAGTGCTATCGCTGAGGGTTGTCTTGGTGATGATGACACGCTTGAAGTAGCAATTGATGAAATTGCAATGCAAGAATTCGTCGCAGAAGATGGTAGTATTGCCTTCCTATATCCTGAAAATTGGGTACTCCAAGATGAGAATGAAGGTGCATACCTAATAGCGACATCGGCTGAGGTAATAGATGCCATTGATGATGAACTCCCTGAAAGTCTCGATGTGGGCGATAGGGCGCTTGGCATTATCAGTATTCCACTTGCAGGACAAGCATTTGATGAAATAGCATCGGGAATCCTGAATGACTTTGCTGGTGATAGTGATTTTGAAATTGTCGAAGAGACACATTCGGTAACGGTCAATGGACGTGACGCTTTCCGCGCAGTGGGTGATATTGGCGACAATATTCGCATGGTATTTGAATTGATAGATTATGGTGAGGCTAAGACACCATCAATAATGATGGTTATAGGTCTAGGAACAGTTGACGAATTCCCAATGACCCAAAGCACTGTCACAGCAGTCGCCGAGTCAATTCAGCTTCTGCCTTCGCAATAACATCAGCTACGTTAATATCCCCCGATAGGTGTCGGGGGAATCGGTGTTGGGGGGACTCGTGTGGGTAAGCCACGATTTTGATAGCCTGCACAATTGATAGTCGTGTTTTCTAAGCCTGTCAAAATGGCATCTAAGATGGGACCCTGTGCTGCGGGATGATTTAACGACGTATTGAGCCACTCCCAAGCCAAATCACATTGCCCTAGAAAATAATAGGCTAATCCACGCAGATAAAGACACTCAATATCAAGACCGCCTAAGTCAAGGTTCGGAAAGTCAATCTCTGCTTCACTGTCGTAGTCTTGCCCCGTTTCTTGTTCGGCATATAAGACAAGGCAGGTCGTAAATTCTTCAATACCGCCTTCGTAATTGCGGCGACTATAGCGTAACTGACCATTCATGCGATGCGCTGAGGCATAATTCGCATCAATATCAATGGCGTTTTCGCAAAACGGTTCAGCCTCTTGGAAAAGACCAACGGCAGCATAGGTCTCACAGATACGCAACCAGGCTCGTTTATTATCCGGCTCGATTTCTAAGATAGCTTCAAAAATCGCTAAAGCCACTTCTGGGCGATTGATAACTGGATTACGATACAAACTCGCTAATTCAAAGTAGGGACCCGTCAGGCTAGGGTTAATGCTCACGGCGCGTTCTAATTGGCGGATAGCTTCGCTGTAATTGCCTGTAAAAATGAGTGGATAGGCGATACTACGACGGGCATTGGCATCCATCTCATCAATGCGAATCGCCAAATCACCTTCTCGTAATGCCTCTTCATAGCGCCCGATGCGCGTAAAAGCAATTGCCAAGGCACTATGAAGTGGTGCGAACTGCCTATCGCCTTCAATTTCGATACCTTGCCGCGCTACAGGTATTGCCTCTGTCGGGTCAAGCCACGCGATGGCAGATGCTTTTAAGGCATAACCGCGTGGGTCGTCAGGGTCAATCGCCATCATACGCTCACCCAACAAGGCGGCTTCATCATTGCGGTCTAGTTCAATCAACAAAATACCATACTCATAGAGATAGCTGATATTTTCCGGTTGCTGATTCGCTGCCAACTCGAAGTAGAAAGCGGCTGTTTCAATATCACCTTGTCGATAAAAGTCTGCACCCAGCGACGCTCTATCACTGGCAAAAGGGGTTGCTGTCGGGGCGTAACCCAAGGCATCAAGGGCGCTCAGTTGCAGGCGATCATATTGCCAAAAAGCAAACAAGGGGATTGCCGCAATGAGCAGCAACATCAGCGTAACGAAAATGAGCCGTGTCCGATGGTTGCGGCGATGGAAAAAGGGCTTATTATAATCGCGCTTGATTTTTCGGTTATGGTGATACATAGCAACTTTTAGTCCTGAGTTCAACGCTCTGAGTGCTGCATCTATTCACAGTAGCAAAAGGATTGAACCACTAAGGCACAAAGAACACAAAGATACGGGTTCAAAAGCCTCTCTTTGCGACTTTCATCCTTTGCCTCTTTGCGTTAAAAGTGCCATTCTCATATTGATATATGATGTGCAGACAAAGCCACTCTGTCAAGGTTTGTCACTAGAACGTCAGTTTAGGTTTTTAATAATGCTTGGATTGACGGAAATTTTTCACTGAGATGTACTAGCAATGCCCGCGCAAGCGGCGTAAATGGGGCATTGGAATCCCACAGAATCTTAATATGACGCTGTAAGTCAATCCCATCAACAGTCAAGGGATGCAACAAGTTAGCAGCACATTCACGTTCAATCGCATAATCGGGCATGATAGTGAGACCCATATTCGATATCACCGCCTGCTTAATCGCTTCTTGATTATCAAATTCTCCAACTATATTGACATTGACCCCATGTTTTTTCAGCAAAGCATCAATCCAGATACGGGTGCGACTATTATATTGGCGCGTGATAAAGGGTTGGTCATTAAGCATGTTGATATGAATTGTGTCGTGCTGCGCCCATTGATGGTCTGGGCTGACAACGACCAGCATTTTCACAGGGCGAATCGTCAAATTGCCGAGACCTTTTCGCTGAATTTTATCGAGTTCGCCTTCGACAATCGCTATGTCGAGTTTATGTTCCATCACGCCGATAACATTTTGTGTCGTAACCCCTGTTTGTAGTGACACATTCAATTTAGGGTATTTGCTGCGAAAATCATTAATCCAATTAGGCAGCAGATAAACACTCACGCCTGAAGTCGCCCCAATTGTAATTTGTCCACTTTCAAGATTCTCAACATTCGTCACCTGACTTTCTGCTTCGGCAACGAGTTGTAAAATACGCTCTGTATAATGATGGAGCTTTTCGCCCTGTGAGGTCAGGGTGACACCACGCCGCCCACGTATGAATAGCGATATTCCTAAGCTCAATTCCAAATCTTGGATGTGTTGGCTCACGGCTGGTTGTGTCATATAGAGGTGTTGAGCAGCCGCACTAAAACTACCTGCTTGGACAACAGCCGCAAAAATTTCGAGTTTATACAAACTAAGCATCGCAATTCCTAAAATAATCTAACTTCATATCTCTATTAAACCGTCAACTGTGCATCTGCGCTATAAATAGCTGAAAATCGTGTTGATTCGTAACCGTTCTACAATCAATCATCACAAGCCTATCAAAACGCCAAGTCCATTTGATAGAATGGCAGCATGTCAGACAATGACCGCTAATCAATCATAATCGAGCAATTATCAACTTATGACTCAGAATGAAAAACTCAACATTGCCATTATCGGTGCCGGACTCGCTGGCATGTCCGCCGCGTGGGACTTAGTTCGTGCCGGACACAGCGTCACAATATATGAAGCGACAGATCGCGTGGGCGGATTAGCAGCCGGCTTCAAAGATGATAAGTGGGACTGGACACTAGAAAAATTTTATCATCATTGGTTTGAAGGTGATAGCGATATGCTGTTCCTGATTGATGACATCGGGCAAAGTGAGAATGTCATTTTCAAACGTCCGAAAACCAGTTTTTGGATGAATGGTGACATCGTTCGCAGCGAAATTGAGCCAATAAGTGTCCTTAAGTTGCCGATGACCTTACGCGGCAAAGTCAAATTTATGCTCGGCGGCGCATTCCTCAAGCTAACACCCTTCTGGAAAATGTTGGAAGGCTATACAGCCGATGAGTGGATGAAAGAGTGGATGGGCGAAGAAGGCTATAATCGTTTTTTCCGTACATTGCTGATTGGCAAATTCGGTGAAGACTACGACAAAGTGAATGCAGCATGGATTTGGGCGCGAGTCAAAGCACGCAGTCTCAAACTTGGGACATTTCGCGGTGGATTTCAGGCATTTCTGGATGCTCTAGCAGATACGCTTAAGCAACATGGCGTGACTATTTGCACGAATACACCCGTTGAGAAAATCGAGTTGGACGGTCTGCAGCCGACAATTACGGTTAATGGCGAAACTGCACGGGTCGATTTTGTCATCAGCACAACATCGCCCAAAATTATGCTGAAACTTGCGCCGCGCCTTGTCGATACCGCTTATGGCGACAAAATGGCAGACCTCAAAAGCATCGGCGGCTTGTGCGTAGTTTACGCTCTCAAGCATAAATTGATGAATGATGATACCTACTGGTTGAATCTGCCGGCTGTGTCGCCCGATTATCACGATAACGAATTTCCCTATTTGGCGTTGGTAGAACATACCAACTTCATGGATAAAGAACATTATGGCGGCGACCATATTATCTATTGTGGGGATTATGTCGCGCCAGACCATGACTATTTTCAGATGAGCGAAGTAGACCTTGCCGAACACTTCATGTCATCCATGAAAAAAGTGAATCCTGATTTTGACCGCGATTGGGTGCGGAAGTGGTGGGTTTTCCGTGCGCCGTATGCCCAGCCGATTCCGACTCGGTATCATAGCGAGAACCTGCCACCGTTACAAACCCCGATGCCGAATGTGATTTGGGCGAGTATGTCACAAGTGTATCCATGGGATAGAGGCACGAATTTCTCTGTGCGTATGGGACGACGAGTCGCACGCATTGTCATGGGGCAAGAAAGCAACACCAGCGCCATTGAATAAAAATGGAAATGCTATCTGGTACATTTATCGCGCTAAAACCTCACGCCGCAGCGTATCTAAGACCTGTAAGGCTGTTAGATTCCGCATGACATAGCCATAACGCAGATTATCACCTGTGAAATTCGCACCATTCTCGAACGGATTCGGCGGTGCTGATGGGTGCAAGCCATCGTCACTGAGTCCACTATCAGGCAATGTCAGCATAGCAGCATGATAATCCCATAGTGGCGTGCCGTATTGTGCGGCTGTTTCCCGAATAAGTTGGTTATAAAATGTCGTGCGGTCTTCAAAGCCTCGACGCGGCGGAATGGTACTCAGCACTGGAATGACTCCCTGTGAGATGCTGAACTCGGTAATCGTTCGTAGGTTACGGGCATACTCTTCTGAGGGGACGACGATGACATCATTGCTGCCGAACATAATCAAAGCGACGGCTGGGCGATTGATGCGATATTCACATTGTAGGGGCGATTCACCTGCTTGGCACAAGTTCGGATTGGCAAATGCTTGATTGAGAACCGTATTTGTTGTCCAACCATTATTAGCAGCGACGGATACACCAGCAAATGAATTTGCGCCGGTGGCTGTTGGCGTAGAGAAAAAACTAATCGTCGCTTGCAGATAGCCAAAATCACCTAAATTATATTGCCCATAACCAATCGGCGTGAACATTGACTCGGCGACTGTGATACTATCACCAATTTTAGAAAAAACAGTCGCTTGATTGCCCAAGGCTTGCCCGTTAGCGAAGATATTCCATGCGGATGCTCCCATTGCCAAATAACCATTCGGTGGCGGCGGCTGGGCTGCTTCGTCCGACGATACAATTTCGGAAGGAACATCGGCGACTGCGACTTCACCCGAAACAATCGGCAATGTGTTGATATCCACGTCTAATGCAACATAAGCTGCTGCAAGCCATCCCAGCGTGCCATCGCTCAATTGGGCTTTGAGCCACGCATTATCGCTACTACGCCCAATGGCTTGAATGCGTGTGTTTATCGGCAAGCGCATCATGAGACTGCCATCTACGGAAGGCGCAGTTCGGACATTCAGCACAGCAGCAATTATCCGCGCATTGCTCGCACTATCAGAAAGCACAGAGGCGACAGATTCTAGCGGAGCAGATTCCGATGCTGTCTCAGCAACAGGCGCAGTTTGAGGGTCAAAAATAATCGGAATCGCAGCTTGTTCAATACTTCGCAGTTCGATAAAGCCCGATGCCACCCAACCACTGATGCCATCGCTTGTTTGCACCTGATACCAGCGATTATCACGAGTACGTCCACTGACAAATAGCGGTGTGCGCCCTGTCAGTTCGCCAACGACTGCCCCATCATTAGTAGGGGCATTCCGTATATTGAGCATTTCCCACATATTCACGACACGGGCATTCGGCTCTTGTGCAAAGGTGTTCATAGTCATCATAAGCATCAGTAAAACGAGGACAATCCATCGAGACATCTAGCACGATTCCTTTCAAGTTATACATCAAGCCAGTGATTCAGGCATTTTCGCCATCACTCCTTGAATCTGGCGATAGTGGATATTGCAATGCTCCGAATAATAATCGAGCAGTCCTTCTAGGGAGAAGTCAAGTTCAAGGCGTGGGTAGTAGCCGCTTTGTGACCAGTCATCAATCTGCTGCATCATATTTATCCAGCGCAAATGAATACCCTCTAACATCGTGAGCGATGCCTCCACATTGGCATCCGACGCATCCGGCAGTTGTGCCATTTCTGGAGCGAGAATCATAGGAAGTGTTGGACTCTCTGTGGTCAATATGAACTTAAAGCGCAAATAGGTATTAAGATGAGTATCTGCCAGATGATGAATATTCTGCGCGATTGTCCATTCTCCTGAATCATAGGGGGTTATCAATTCTTGGTCTGATAATCCAGCAATGAGTTCACGCAAGCGCGGCACACAAGCACGGATAATGTCTGTTTTTTCGTTACGGGTCATACTGAGTATTTGTCCTTAGCAAAATGTTGGGCATAGCACACACTATGCCCCCTACAGAATACTTGGATTAAGGCATTTTTTCTAGCACTTCTTGAATTTGGCGATAATGCGCGTCACCATGGCGACTATAGGTCGAAAGGTGGGTATCGAGTGAGATATGTTTATTTGCGCCAGTGTGCCAGCCGGATTTATCCCAATCCGTTACATTCTCAAACATCGTTGTCCAACGTGCATGAATACCTTCCAAAATTTTCAGCGAGAGTTCAACATTGGCATCCATCGCATCCGGTTCTTTGGCATATTCGGATGGATTCCAACCGAACAATTGCGCCTCATCTTGTGTCAAGATTTGTTTGCAGCGTAAAAAAGCGTGCATATGGGCATCGGCTAGATGATGAACGTTCTGCGCGATTGTCCATTCTGGCGCATTATATTGGGTGGTCACTTGTTCATCATTGAGACCGTCAATCAAGTCACGCAAACGCGGCACAAAATCTCGAATCGTTGCAATACGTTCTTCTACAGTGGGTGTTGTCATGGTCGATTCTCCTGAAAATATTTGAGTATCAAATTACGATGCCTATGCCATTTTATCCAAAACTGCCTGAATCTGCTTGGTATGGGCATGGCAATGGTCAGAATAAACCACCAGCAAGTCATACAGGGTGACAGGTTGTTCCAATTCAGGGTGATAGCCTGCTTTGTCCCAATCAGTGATATTATCTAACATCCGTGACCATCGTATATGTAAGCCCTGCAAAATCAGAAGCGAATCTTCAATATGGGCATCTTTGGCATCCGCTAATTCTGCGAATAAGTCTTGGTCATAAGGACGTATAGCAGCATTGTCTTCGGTTAAAATCAGCTTGAAGCGAATATAACTGTTGATATGCGAATCGACTAGATGATGGATATTTTGCGCGATTGTCCATTCTGGCGGATTATATTGCGTGGTGACTTGTTCGGCAGATAAGCCGTCGATTTGTTGGCGCAGTTGCGGTATAAAATCCCGAATCGTGGCAATCCGTACAGCAATATCAGACATCAAATAGACTCCTTGAAAATTAACATCGACTCATTCTACCATAGCCATTTGCAACTGATAAAACTACATCCATACAGACCACTCATGCTATAATACTGACAATATTCATAAAAGCGAAAGGCACATAATGGGCGTAAAAGAAGATGGCATTCAATTTTTGCAGAATAACCTCAAGCGTGACGGGGTTGAGCCGACGGCATCCGGTTTGCAATATGAAGTATTACGCGAGGGGACGGGTAAATCGCCGAGCGCAACCGATAGGGTTGAAGTGCATTACAAAGGGACATTTATTGATGGCACGACTTTCGATAGTTCCTATGATAGAGGCGAGACCATTGAATTTGCGCTAAATGGTGTGATTGCCGGTTGGGCAGAAGGTTTGCAATTGATGACAGAAGGCGCACACTATAAATTTGCCATTCCCTATCACTTAGCCTATGGCGATGGCGGTATCGGTCCCATCCCCGGTTATAGTACCCTCATTTTTGAAGTTGAACTGATTAAGGTCAAATAGCGTCACTATCGTCACTAGGAATCAAAAAGCAGCCGGATAAAACCGACTGCCTTTTGTGTCAATGCGGGTCTCGTTCGATTGCCGGGATAGCTTATTTGACTTCGATAACTGCGCCAGCTTCTTCGAGTTGTTTCTTCGCGTCTTCGGCTGCGTCTTTGCCGACTTGTTCCATAACGGTGACAGGGGCGCTTTCGACCTGTTCTTTTGCCTCTTTGAGTCCGAGACTGGTGAGCGCACGCAGCGCCTTGATGACATTGATTTTCTTGGGTCCAATGTCTTTCAGCACGACATCAAATTCTGTTTGGGCTTCAGCTTCTTCAACTGCACCGCCAGCTACGGGACCAGCCATCATCATCATACCGCCACCCGAAGCAGCTTCTACGCCGAGAGCTTCTTCGAGAGCTTCTTTGAGGTCTTTCGCCTCTAACAGCGTTAAACTACCAATTGCTTCTACTAAACCTTGAATATCTGCCATGATTAGCTGTCCTTTCTGTGATGAGACTCATCGTCTCCTGTTTATTGAATAGGGTAGAAATTTTCAGCAACATTATGTGACTGAGAAATCACGAAACTTTAAGCAGCTTCGTCGTCGCCACCTTCATTGTCGTCTTTGTCGAGCCATGCTTGCAAGACATTGACCACGCCACTTTCGGCATTTTGAAGGATTGTAACCAGATTACGCGATGGCGCAACGATAAGACCGATAATCTGCGCTTGTAATTCCGGCAGAGTCGGCAGTTCTGAAATGGCTTTGACATCGGCAGGACTGAGAACATCCTCGCCCGTCATGACACCACCTTTGACTGACATCTTCTCGTCCATCTTTTCGTCTTTGATAAATCCAAGCACGGCTTTTGCCACACCGGGGAAGTTATCACGACCAAAAACAATCGCGGTTGGACCTTGCAGTTCCTCATCAGGGACTGTCCAACCTGCTTGCTCCAAAGCAATCCGAAGTAAGGTGTTTTTCGCAACGACGTATACGCCACCAGCCTCGTAAACCTTCTTACGGAGATTTTGGGTTTGACCAACGGACATACCGCTTGCCGCCACCAATGCGAAACCATTGCTTTCGTCCAACAGCTCCTTATACTCCGCAACAAGTTCTTCTTTGCGTTCTCTTGAAATAGGCAAGACTGACGTTCCTTTCTGTTAGTCGATAAACGACCAACCCGAAATCAAAAAAGCGACCCGCAAACGCCGAGGTCGCCCATTAGTTTTTATAGTCTAATGGTGAATTGCGACTCTTTGCCTCGGCAGGATAATTAAGGGCATCATGCCCTCCGGCTGTCTATGGTATAGAGTAAACCGTATGCAATTGACAAGCAAATATTATAGATGTGTCGGGGTTTAAGGTCAAGAGTGAGTCAGGAGCGCCTGTGAACACTCCTTGACAGTCTATTTATGAGGCATATCTAGCGCAGTCGGGGAAATTACACCATACTAGAGAGAATAGCGTAATTCATATCATGGAAGGGTGAATCAACCATGCGCCGCTTATTTACCTTACTGGTGTTTTTAATCTTACTCGTGGGAGCAACCGCCGTATTTATTATGCTCGACCCCTTAGATTGGGGCTTATTGGATTCATTGACGGGCAGCGACCAACCTCCACTCCCGACCCATACACTTTCACCTACTCAGACAACAGAACCCGGTAGTACACCCATACCGGATGCAGATGCCACTGTTCCCGTACCCATTACCTCATCCGATGGCTGTACAGGTCTCGCCTCGGCAAGTGGGGTGGTGATTGATGCCAGTACCCAACGGGCTACAGCACCGCGCACACTCCCTAACGGGCAACCGTTCCCCGGTACAGAACCACGTGGAGTCGGGGTTGGTGGAGGTGGTAGCAGAGCCGCATCAATACTTGGGGAAAATAGCCCCGAAGTCATGATTCAATTTACACCGGATTCTACAGCCGATGACCGTGATGCCTATATTCGTAGTATTGGCACATTACGCCAAGAAATCGCTGTTTTGAATACTTATATTGTACTCTTGGGTCCCAATGTGCGCCCAGACCGTTTGCCGGAAAGTGCGATTGTCGTCACGGCTGAAATCAATGAAATTGCTTCTGCCACACAGACCAATGACCCCAACGATACCCGTTATCTGGAGCAATGGAGTTTCCCGATTGTCGGCTTGCCCGAAGCATGGGAGGCGATACCAGAAGGTCGTAGTGTCATCGTGGCGGTGATTGATAGTGGTATTTGTGCCAATCATCCAGACTTAGTTGGGCGTATTGTCAGCGGCTATGATTTTGTTGAGAATGATAACGACCCTGCGGATGTTTTTGGGCATGGCTGTAGTGTCGCTGGCGTGATTGCTGCGAATGCCAATAATGGTATCGGGATTGCCGGAGTCGCGCCTAATGTTCAGATTATGCCGTTGCGCGTCTTAGATGCAAGCGGCATTGGCAATTATGCGTCCATTGCGATGGCGATAGTCTATGCAACAGATAACGGCGCAGATATCATCAACATGAGTCTTGCTGGACCCACCTACTCACAAATAATGGCTGATGCAGTCGCCTATGCAGTTAAAAACGGTATCGTGATTGTGGCGGCGGCGGGTAATCAAGGGCGCGAACGAGCCTTCTATCCGGCAGCATTCCCGTCTGTTATTGCTGTAGGTTCGATTGACCCCGATTTACAACGCAGTTCATTCAGCAACTATGGTGCAGATATCGACATCTGGGCTCCCGGACGTGATATCTTAACAACGACACTCGATGGCGGTTATAACTTTGAATCAGGCACATCATTTGCTGCACCGATTGTATCCGGCATTACAGCGATGACAGAATCCTTTGATTCGCCTTTGAACACGGAAGATGGCATAGTCTTCTTGTATCCGCCCGATAACATTCCCAATTGCGATACAGGTGGATAAAGGACTCGTTTCCAATGCCTTATTCTCCCATGCAACTTGCCGAAGCCTTTGTCAAAACGGGTGAATTAGCTGATGCACTAGATGCTCTCAATCAGCAATTAGATGAATATCCCCAAGATAAGGACGCACGCCGCTTAAGAATTGATGTGTTTTTGCGGCTAGGGGGTGACGGTGACGATTACCTGCATTATGCCCTCGCGGATATCACAGCTTTAGGCGCTATGATAGTTGATGATTATCAGCGCCTATCGGTGCTAGAAGAGCGTTTAGGCAATGTCGATAAGGCAATTGCAGCGATGGTCAAGGCACGCCAATTATCGCCCGACAACGAACGCCTAACAGAACGTCTGCTCAATTTGCTGATGTCGCAAAAAAAATATGACGAAGCTCTAAAATTAGTACAAGAGCAAGAACAATCTTGGCGCTGGTTACAATATGAAGGAGACTTATGGGTACTGATAGGAGATGATGCACAGGCAGTAATCGTCTATCAGGCAGTTTTGGCGCAACTCGAAAAATACCATGGCGTGATGCGTGCCGATTATTTACAAGCAACCAAGGCACGGGTGATTTTAGCACTTGCCCATGCCCTTCGTCGCCTAAAGCAAATCAGCAGCGCACGCGAACATTACCAATTAGCCCAAACGCTGCTGCCCAAAGACCCCACAATTGCTTTTAATCTGGGCTTATTAGATGCCTTATCCGATAATTTAGAGCGTTCTATCAGCCGATGCAACGCTGCACTGGAAAATGCCCCAATATTGCTGCGCGATGAAATGCTAAATTCTATCCGTGACAATGCGACTTATCGTGTCTTGTGGGCAAAATTATCAGACGAATGAGGGTTATAACCATCTATAATACCTTATTCACGCAAAACACGGTACAATGCCAATGAAAAAAATTCAAATGGATGGAAGGTCTTGCCCTGTGAGCGATGAAAAACGTTTGATTACAATTGAGGA
The DNA here is from genome assembly GCA_030950085.1 of Anaerolineae bacterium. Classification (GTDB taxonomy): domain Bacteria; phylum Chloroflexota; class Anaerolineae; order Aggregatilineales; family Phototrophicaceae; genus JAUZRW01. Next base: position 4,846 of record JAUZRW010000180.1, on the reverse strand, counting down.
TATCAACAACATTAAATATGTCGAAGACCCACAGATTAGCCCCGATGGACAGTGGATTGCTTATGTCTTGCGAAGCCCGAACGCCACGAAAAAAAGTTATGATACGAATATTTATATCGTCTCTGCTTCCGGTGGCGAGCCGATTCAAGTTACGCGCAGTGGCAAAGATTCGTCTCCGTGTTGGTCGCCGGATAGTTCACAATTAGCCTTTGTCTCCTCGCGTGCGGATAAAAAACCACAAATTTATATTTTGCCCATGACTAGACCCGGTGAACCTCGCGCCCTGACGAGTCATGATAATGGCGCATTTGCTCCGGCATGGTCGCCGAATGGCAAACAAATTGCTTATCTATCGCGCATGAATGCTGCCGAGCGTGCAGAAGAAGATAGTGATGAAGAATCAGAAGCGCCTACAGATGAACTAGACGGTAAGCATCGTAAAGAGCGTAAAGCCGAAGATGAGAAAAATCGCTTTGACCCCCGCACAATTGAGCGCATCCCTTATCGGACGGGAACATCGTTTATGGATGACCGCCACAGCCAAATTTACCTGATAGCCACAGCGGAAGGTCTCGAAGAAGATGAGGCAAAACCGCGTCGCCTGACAAATGCAGATGCTGACTATGATGCGCCGCAGTGGTCGAAATCTGGGCGGCACATTGTCACGACACGCTCATGGAATCCCGAAGCTGATGAAAGTTGGCAATATAGCAATATCTATCTGATTGAAGTCGATAGCGGTGTCGAACGCCGTATCAAAGATGATGATTTTAGCTATTACGGGGCAGTGCCGTCTTATGATGGCGATTGGCTACTTTGCGTTCGCTCACCACGCGGACAAACCGATGCCCTAACGCGCCTGACAATTGTTCCATTAGAAGGAAGCGGCGATTTTGTCGATTTGAATCTGGAACTGAGTCGCCCACCTGCCGATTTTGATTGGCTAGACGATGGGACGATTATGGCGACGATACTAACAACAGGACGAGTCGAAATTCATAAGATTGACCCCAAAACGAAAAACTTCACAACGGTTGTTAGCGATGAACAATCTATCTGGGATGCTGATTTTAGCAAGTCAGGTGATGTGGCTTTTGTCTCGCGCACAACAAACCGCTTAGACGAACTATTTTTCAAAGCAGCAGATGGTCAAGCGCAGCAAATGACCCATGCCAACACTGAATTTCTGGATGACGTACAGGTACTAGAAACCCATGATTTCTGGTTCAAAAACCCTCATGGACAAGAGTTACAGGGTTGGTATATTCTGCCGCCGAATTTTGAAGCGGATAAAAAATACCCACTCGCCCTCAATATTCACGGGGGACCGCATGTCATGTGGACAGCTAGTCATCGGGCAATGTGGCACGAATGGCAATCTCACGCCGCAGCCGGTTATGTGGTCTTTTTCTGTAATCCGCGTGGTAGCGATGGCTATGGTCAGGAGCATTTGGCAGCGATTCATAGCAATTGGGGTACTGTCACAATGGAAGATATCATGGCGGGTGTTGATGCTATCATCGAAAAAGGCTTTGTCGATGAAACGCGCATGGCAATCACAGGCGGTTCGTTCGGCGGTTATATGACCGCGTGGATAATCGGCAATAGCGACCGCTTTGCGAGTGCTGTATCGCAACGCGGCGTGTATAACATTGCTAGTTTTTACGGTACGAGTGATGTGCCGATTTTGATGAGTTCCGAATTTGATGTTGAGCCATGGCAAGATTATGCCAAATACTGGCAACATTCTCCCTTAGCCTATGCTCACAATATCAAAACACCCACACTGATTATTCATAGCGACAATGATTTTCGTGTGCCGATTGCCGATGGTGAACAACTCTTTGCATGGATTCGTCGCGCAACTGATACCCCTGTTAAATTGATACGCTATCCACGCGAAGGACATGAACTCTCGCGCAGTGGTGAACCAGAACATCGCATGAGTCGTTTACGTGAGATGATAAATTGGTTCAATACCTATATTCAACCAGAGAAATTGCAAAAAACTGAATCTGCGTCAACGTAGTACTCGACCAAAAAAGTTTTATGTAGGGGCGCAAGGCATTGCGCCCGAAAAATACAAATCTAATCTTCAAGAATTAAATTGGTCAAGTACTATTCACCTTTTTCCAGATTTTACATTAGTCCAGCGCGATGTCCACAATCACAGGTAAATGGTCACTGCCGCGCCGTTCGCCAATCTGCGCCTGAACTGTTCGTAATGATGAACTATGCCAAACATAATCTATCCGTAAAACAGGGGGTAGCGATGGCTTCAATGACCAAGATAAGCCAAAACCATTGCCCGCCGCCGCATAACTATCCACCAAACCAGCCGCCACGAAATCATCATAAATCGCCGATGTGTGACTCATGTTGAAATCACCCATAATAAGCACTGGATTGTTTTCTTTTCCCACATATTCTAGCAAAACAGCAATCTGGGCGTTGCGACGGCTTTCATCATAATGCTGAATCGTATAGATAAATCTCTGATAAGGTACAAATGGAAAATGCTGAGCAGGACTGCGCGGTACGGATAAATGCACACTATACACAGAGATAGCTTGTCCATTTACGTCGAGTTGCGAACGAAGCGCCACACGCCCTTTATTCTCTGAGTCGGCAACTTCTAAGACGACTATTTGATTTTCGAGAATCGGGTAACGCGACACAATCATAATGCCGCCAACTAACGTATATTGATAAGCATAGTGATTCATGAGGCGCGATAAAACAGGGAGATGATGATTAACCGCTTCAACCAGCACAATAACATCGGCATCTTGTTCTAATAGCCAGTCAATATCGCTATTCAGTTGTGGATTGCGATTCCAGACATTGTAGCTGATAACCCGTATCGTATCATTCGATGGTGGCGGTGCCGGTTTTGGGAGTGGGACGTATTTGGCGATGGCAATAACGGTTAAAATAATGGCAATTGCAGTGCTTCGTTTCCCACGCAAGAGCAACGTCACAGGCACGGTCAGCAGCAGAGGGATAATGACAAACAGCGCGAATGTGTTCAGTAAGGCTAACCACCAGAATGTACCCCCAAACAAGCTACGTAGTATCCAGTAAATACCCAGCAACAGATGATAAATATTCAACAATGATAACCAAAAATTGCGATACGATGTCATCCACGAATATCCAAGTTCACAATCAACGGAAGATGGTCACTGCCGAGACGCGAGCCGACTTGTGCCTCTAGTGCCTGTATGCCATCGGTATACCATACATAATCTAATCGGAAAAGAGGGGGGAAATTATCGCCTAATTCTTCCGATGCACCGCCGGGCCATGTTTGCCCTAAACCCCATGAGGTGACTCGATAAGCATCATGCAAACGAGCGTTAAGTCGTCCATATATTGGCGAGAACTCGCTCATGTTGAAATCGCCCATAACAATCGTCGGTTGATTTTCTCCAGCAATGAAGGTCAGTAATTCATTGATTTGCCGATTGCGACGTGACTCATCATAGCGCAAGAATAGCGTTTGTGATTCATCTTCATTAAGCGGCATATAGAGGTGTAAGTTATACAACACCACCGGCAGCCCGTTGATATTTAACAGATGCCGTTGTTGTGGTATATCACCTAACTGAACGGTCTCAGTCATTTGAATGGGATAGCGTGAGAAAAGTGCCTGTCCATTCACAACATCTTGCGACACAAAATAAGGATATTCGTCTGCAAGTAATGGTAAATCTACCCCAATTTCTTGCAAGCCAATCACATCGGCATCTTGCGCCAACAACCATGTCGTCACATCGTCTAGTCGTTGATTTTCAGGAAACATATTAAAGCTGATAATTTTCAATGAAGTCCCATTTTGTTGGGGTTCAGATAGTGGTGGCATCATACGCGGCACAAACCAAACAAGCCCGATAATTGTCAGCAGCCAATAGAAGCCTGCTAAACGCCGCGCACGCAACAACATCGCTATGACGAGTCCAGCAATAACGGGCAAAAAGAGGTAAAAGGCGATAGTATGTCCTAAGAGCAATAGTGACCAATTGGCTTGTACAATCCAACGTAATAGCAAATAAATCACCAGCACCAAGGCGTACAAAAACAAAAGACTTGTCAACCAACGCCGCAACAACGATGGTTTTTGTGGTTCTGCCATAAATTCCTACAAGAAAACAACATCAAATCACTGTTAATCTTACAGCATTCCCAAAGTCCTTGCAGATAGATTCACTAATCATTAGAGATTATCTAGGTGCTGTGTTCTTTGTACCAATTGTCGATAAAAGCGACTGCCTCATCCGTTGACTTGACAATGCGTTTGCGGTCTTGTTGTTCTGTGAGTTGCATCGACAATTTGACCATACCTTCTTGGTAAATATCATTGACAATGAGGGCTACGGGATGCCCAGTGACATCAGATTGACTCGTCAGTTGCTTACTGCCCTGTTGTGGCGCAGATAAATTATCAATCTCAAAATCCGTTACATCCCGAAAATCGTAAATTGACCCGCGTGCCTCTGTTACTTTTTCGGGATTAGCTTTCATGTTTGCCATGAGCCAAGCGTAAAATTGATTGGTCACAACGGATAATAATTTGCCACGATATTTGACTAGCAACAAGCCTCGTGTCTCATCAAACGAAGCCTCAATTTGTTCTGTCTTGAGTGCTTGAATTGCTCCCATATATGTCTCCTGTACATTTGCTGTGTCTATTTTAACGTGAATTTTGGTAACTGCTCAGGGGTATTGTAACGGAAATTGAGAAAAGATGGTACAATCTGAAACATGAATGAGATACGCGAGCAATTGAGACAACTGAATAAAGAACAACTGATTGACATCATCTTGGAGATGCGTGGGCAGATTG
>JAUZRW010000018.1 GCA_030950085.1 Anaerolineae bacterium | reverse complement strand
GTCAATACGTTCATTGAGTGCCATGATACCCTTTCCTTACATCAGTCTTAACCAGATAATTATAGCAGAAAAATATAATAGGAGCAAGTTTATTCATAACGAACTTTGGTTAAACTCGCCATTCGATAACAAAATTTCTAGGTTTCACTCTCCTAAAAACGCCGAAAAATGAAACCTAGTGACAGTGATGCTGCAAAGTCAGCATCCATTGAGAACATTGCAATGTAACAGAAGGGGATAAAGACATAAACCCTCTATCTTACCGACTATTGAGTTGACATATTAACACATTTATCAAAAATTGCAAATGGAATTTGCGCGAGATAATGAAATAGATTATGCAAATTTCATTATCTCGATTCAAAAGCGGAATTATGAACCTTCAGTTTCCATACGAATCAGTTCGCGGCGTAGCGTTTTACCAACCGCGGACTTAGGAAGTTCATCAATGAAAGCAATACGGCGTGGAATAGAATATGGTGCAAGGTAGTCTTTGCAGTGCTTGATAATCTCTTCTGCTGTGACATCCATACCCGGTTTTTTAACAATCCATGCCTTGAGAGCCTCTTGCCCTTCCTTTTCAGGGTGGGGAATCGCTGCCACACCGACTTCTAAAACAGCAGAGTGACTCTTGATAGCATCCTCAACCTCGGCAGGATAGACATTGAAGCCGCCGATGAGTGCCATATCTTTTTTGCGGTCAACAATGTAGAAATAACCATCCTCATCCATCTTGGCAATGTCGCCTGTATAAAGCCAGCGTTTGCCCTCTTTTTCACGGATAACATTGGCTGTCTCGGTAGGCATCCCATGATAACCAACCATGATATTAGGTCCCGACATCACCAATTCACCTATCTCGCCGATAGGAACATCGGTTTCGCCATCATCAAGGCTCACAATTCGCATCTCCATATTGGGCAATGGTAAGCCGATAGAGCCTGTTCGGTTTTCTTTATGAATCGGATTGCAGTGTGTCCCTGTAGGAGCCTCACTCATACCGAAGGCTTCACGCACAGCCGCACCCGTCAGGCGTTCAAATTCTTCTTTTGTAGCACGCGGCAAGGGCGCAGACCCACTGATGCAGAATTGCAAAGAACTTAAGTCAGCTTCGCCGGATAATACTTTGGGGTGATTGTTAATGGCATTATAGAGCGCCGGCACACCGGGAAATAATGTCGCTTTGAAATGCACAATATTTTCAACAAGTTCATCAATATCGCGTGGATTCGGGATGAGTACGACCTGACTGCCCTTATACACACTCAAGCACAGCATAGCCACTAAGCCATAAACATGAAACATAGGTACTGCACCGAGAAAAATTTCATCTTCATCGGGCGTTCCAATGATATCAACGAGCGATTTCAACTGAATCATATTGGCGACGAGAGCCGAATGCCTTGCCATTGCAGCCTTACTTACGCCCGTTGTCCCTCCCGTATATTGAAACAGCGCGAGGTCTTGTGGCGAAACATCGACGTTGACTTGTTTGCCATCATATTTTGTCAGCAAATCTTGAAACCAGTAGTCGCCCGATTTCACATTTTCCAGATAATGACCATCTTTTTTCTCACGGGCAATCGTAAAGAGCAATTTTGCCAAACCCGGTAGCGGCTCTTTAATATTGGCAACAATAACCGTTTTTGCTTTTGTTTCGCCCTGAATCTCTTTGATAGTGTTATAGAACAGAGTCAGAGTGACAATGATTTTCGCGTCACTATCATCTATTTGATGTCCCATGCGCTTCGGTGGATAGGTTGGATTGGTTGCGGCGACAACACCCCCTGCTTTGAGGATAGCAAAAAAAGTAACAGCAAACTGGACACAATTTGGCATCACCATAGCCACTTTATCGCCCTTTTGCAGCCCTAAATCCACGAATGCCGCCGCCATTGCATCGCTGGCACGGTCAAGTTCGGCGTAAGTCGTGCGATTCGCCATCCGACCCAAAATCGGCAATTTAGCCGTTGTAATTAAGGCGGTAGCTTGTGGGCTTCGTTTGGCTGTGTCTTTTAAGAATTGATGCAGAGGTACATCAGGAAACGTCACTTCTTTGGGCATTTGGTCATCATAGCTCTTGAGCCATGGTTTATCAGCATAAGTCACCATCAATAATACTCCATAACGAAATTAATTAATGCTTGCATTTCTATCCGAAGTATATGTTAATTTGACGGCGTGGGCAAACACTTGTTATTTACCATAATTGCCATGCTTGCGGTATTCGCATAATTGCGCCTTCACGATTGATGCAAATATGGGTGCTACTGCCCGTGAGCAATTTCTCGCCTGTCTCTGTGTGGATAATTTCGTATTCAAATACCAGTGAACGACTACGATATTTTACAATCCAGCAGCGTACTGTCAGACGGTCATCATAACGCGCTGCCTTGATATATCGCGCATTAATTTCAGTCACAGCAAGATACAAGCCACTGCGTTCAAACTCAGCATAGCTTGACCCCCGTTGCCGAATATACTCACTACGCCCTTCCTCAAAATAGACAATATAACTGGCATGATGCACGATACCCTGTGCATCGGTTTCAGCATAACGCACATGGAATGTCGCTTCGGCTACAAATGGCGATTCGCTCATCTTATGATTCTACTTTCGGGTTATGTCGTTTTTGTAACTCTGTGCGAATATCATCTAGCGTGATATCAAGTTCTGTCATCAGCACCAGTGTATGATAGAACAAGTCGGACAGTTCACCGATTTGTTCTTCGCGCCCTTGCCCTAATGCCGCAACGATGACTTCTACAGCCTCTTCACCGACTTTTTGCGCGATTTTGTTACGTCCATTGCCAAGTAGAAAATTAGTATAACTACCCTCTTTGGGGTTTGCCTTGCGGTCTGCGATGATTGCCTCTAGTTGATTGAGCATATCTGTCATATTCACTCCCGAACTGGATTTTTAATAAAATCACCTAACATACGATAAAAACACGATGCTTCTCCTGTATGACACGCGACACCCTCTGGCTCAACTAGAATCAGCAAGGTATCAGCATCACAATCAATACGAATATCCATAACTGCTTGTGTGTTTCCAGACGTTTCGCCCTTATGCCAGAATGTTTGACGGCTGCGCGACCAAAAGACTGTTTCGCCTTTATCAATCGTGCGTTGCAAAGCCTCAGCATTCATATACGCCATCATCAATACATCTTTAGTATCATTATCCTGTACAATAGCGGGGATGAGTCCTTGCTCATCCCACTTAATAACATTAATGGCTTGCTGAGTCAGCACGCGAAACCTCCCAACCATTCATCCGTACAGCAACCCCTTTTTCGTCAAGGTAGTGCTTCAAATCCCCGATAGATAGTTCCTTATAATGAAACAGACTCGCAGCAAGAGCCGCATCAGCTTTACCGATTGTCAGCGCATCATAGAAGTGTTCTTTTGCACCCGCACCGCCCGATGCAATCACCGGAATCGACACTGCATCAGCGATTGTTTCTGTCAGTTCGAGGTTATAGCCAGCCTTTGTGCCGTCCCTATCCATACTGGTCAGTAAAATTTCACCTGCGCCTCGCTCTTCGACTTCTTTCGCCCATGAAACAGCCTCATGCTCTGTCGGAACACGTCCGCCGTTGATATACACCACCCAACGACCATCAACATATTTAGGGTCAATTGCCACCACAATACATTGGCTACCAAATGCCCACGCGCCATCATTAATCAATTGCGGATTCTTCACAGCAGCACTATTGATACTCACTTTATCTGCCCCTGCAAGCAATGTCTCGCGGATATCTTCAATCGTGCGAATACCCCCACCCACAGCAAAGGGTATAAAGATACTGTCGGCGACAGCACGCACCATATCTAAAACCGTTTTACGCCCTTCGTGCGACGCGCCAATATCGAGGAAGACCAATTCGTCCGCCCCTTCACGGTCATATACCATCGCTTGTTCAACAGGGTCGCCAGCATCACGCAAATTGACGAAGTTCACGCCTTTAACAACTCGTCCGTCCTTCACATCCAAACATGGGATAATCCGTTTTGCTAATGTCATTAAGGTTGTTCCTTTGCTGCTACCAGAGCTTCATTAAGGCTAATCTCGTCTTTATACAATGCCATCCCAATAATCACGCCAGCAATAACATGACTATGGGCAAGTTGCTGAATGTCAATCATTTTGCTGATACCACCCGATGCAATCACCTGTAAATCCGTATTGCGTGCAAGGGCAATCGTATCATGAACATTGACACCCAACATGCTGCCATCTCGATTAACATCCGTAAAAAGGGCATGAACGACACCCTGTTTTTGCATCAAACGTCCAAATTCAATCGGTGTGAGATTCGTTTTTTCCGTCCAGCCATGCGTTGTCACCAGACCATCACGGGCATCCATTGCCACACAAATCGCGTCTGTCCCATGTCGTTTGACTGCAACAGCAATAGAATCAGGGTCTTGTGCCGCTAATGTTCCAATCACAACACGGTCAACGCCAACTTTTAATGCCTTCTTGACAGCTTCGAGACTCCGCAAACCACCACCAAATTGAACCTTCACATCCAGTTTAGCGACTTGCTCCAAAATGTTAATACAGTCGTTATCATCATCAAATGCGCCATCGAGATTAACCATATGTAACCACTCTGCGCCTTGTTCAATCCACGTTTTTGCTTGTGCGACAGGGTCTTCATTGAAAACTGTTTGCCGATTGGGGTCGCCTTCCATTAGACGAACCACTTTACCGCCGCGCATATCAATCGCTGGATACACAATCATAAAGTGCTATCTCCCTTAAATTGCAAGAAAATTTCTTAAAATCTGCAAGCCCACCTGCTGGCTCTTTTCTGGGTGAAATTGCACCCCATATACATTATCGCGTTCTACCGCCGCCGTGAAGGGGATACCATAATCAACCGTGATTAAGATGTCGGATTCGTCATCAGGGTCACAATAATAACTGTGAACAAAATAGGCATAAGGATTTTCTGGCATATTGTCTAGCAAAATCGAGTCGCGTGTCGATTTCAAGCTATTCCAACCCATATGTGGCACTTTCAACGCTTCAAAAGATGGAAAGCGCCTCACCTTCCCTTTTAGCCCCCCCAAACCGTGATGGTCGCCCATCTCATCACTATCTTCAAATAAAAATTGCATCCCCAAACAAATTCCTAAATACGGTATGCCATCAGCAATTGCCATTTTAAGCGGTTCAACCAAGGCTTGCTCATGGAGTTGTTGCATCCCTGCGCCAAACGCACCTACGCCGGGTAAGATAATTTTCTCCGCCCCTTCGAGCTGCTTTGCTTGCTGTACAAGTTGAACATCTACAGCGTTCAGGTGCTTGAGAGCGTGCATCACACTGCGTAAGTTCCCTGCACCATAATCTATGACTGCCAGCATTGCGATTCTCCCTAATATGCCTCTAAAACAAAAAACCTCGCGTGGTGCGAGGCAAAATTGACTAGGTAATATCTAAAAAACCGTCTCAGTATCCCGACACCGTTGGTCTCAATCTATAATGATGGTGGGTTGTGGAAACAGTTTTTGCTATCATAACGCGCAGTATAACAAGCAAAAACAGCACTTGTCAACCAACTGAGGAAATTTATGGCAAAATTGATTGCGCTACTCACAGATTTTGGAAACAATGACATTTACGTCGGTGTGATGAAAGCTGTCATGAAATCTATTACACCCGATGCTGAATTTATCGACATCGCCCACACCATCACGCCACAAGCAGTTCAAGAAGGTGCAATTGCCCTCAAAAATAGTTTTCACTACTTTCCACAGGGAACAGTATTTCTTGTGGTCGTTGACCCCGGAGTCGGCAGCGCCCGTCGTCCAATTATTGTAGAGGCTGATGGATATTGCTTTATTGCGCCTGACAATGGCATTCTAACTTATACACTTGCTAATATGACCCATATCCACGCCTATGAATTAGCCAATTCAGACTATCAACTTACCCAAATCAGCAATACCTTTCATGGTCGAGACATCTTTGCTCCTGCGGCGGCTTATGCAGCACGCGGCGATGTTAAGCTACAGTCATTCGGCGCGAAAATCGAACAATTACAATCATTACCACAGCCTAAATTAATCGTTCGTGAAAATGTTATAACGGGAGAGGTCATCCACATTGACCATTTCGGCAATATTATCACAAGCATTACACCGCTAGAATGGGTGGATTCAGAAATGCTTTTGCTTGCTGATGAAAAAACGATTCTGGCACAAAATACAATGATTCAGATCGGAAAAACAAGCATACAAGGAATTTCACAGGCTTATCATGAAGTTGGTATAGGTGATTTACTGATACAAGTTGATAGTAATGGCGCACTTGAAATCGCTGCGAATCAAGGCAATGCGGCTAAAAAACTTGCTATAGAACTGGGAAACAAGATAGAATTAAGATTGTAAGGTAAAATGAAATCTAATAATCGCTTGCAGAATCTTATTCAGTTTGTTAGATTGTCTAATCAAGGCTGATGGAATGCTCTCAGCAGGTATGATAGGGAAAACACATGGCACAAGCTAATATCAAAGCCAGTCGAATACTCATCGTTGACGATATTTTAGACAATTTGAACATGCTCACTGACTTGTTAGTGGAAGAGGGGCATGAAGTTAAGATGGCGATGAGTGGGAAAGAAGCCCTCAAAGCCGTGAAAGAAACACCACCTGATTTAATTTTACTCGATATTCAGATGCCGGGCATGGATGGCTATGAGGTCTGTGAAACACTCAAATCACAGAAAGAAACCCGTGATATACCTGTCATTTTCCTGAGCGCCTTAAACGAAACCCGTGATATTTTAAGAGGGTTTGAGGTTGGCGGTATTGATTATGTTAGTAAGCCTTTTCAATTCCGTGAAGTTGTCGCACGAGTGCAAGGTCAATTAAATCAGGTACAACAGCGTCGTGAAATTGCTGCCTTGCACGAAAAAGACCGCCAACAGTTTGACCAACTCTCAAAAATGCGCGAACAGTATATGCGCCAGTCCGTCCATGATTTGAAAAATCCGTTAACAGGTGTCATGCTCTATAGTCAGACACTCCGTATGTTAGAAGAGAACGAATTCCACAAACTGCCAGAAATCGCGGATGGTATTGAAGTCAGCGCACGCAAAATGCACCGCCTTATCACTGACTTACTTGACTTGGCTCAGATGCAAATTGGCGATAATCTGAGCATCTTTGCAACCGATATTGTGGCAATCCTAAAAAAATCTGTCAAAAGCAACCTCATCCTTGCCCAAGATGAATCAATTGAACTAACACTTGCTATTCCTGATGAGAAAATTATCTTACAAATTGACGGACACCAGATGGAGCGTGTATTTGATAACCTTATTTCTAATGCGATAAAATACACACTCGCAGGCGGCAAAGTACACGCCTCGCTAAAGCAGTATAATGGCTATGTCGAAATTTTGATTGAAGATAATGGGCTAGGTATCCCAGAAGACGATATCCCACATCTTTTTGAGGCATTTTACCGTGTCAAGAAGCCTTCTCATAAGACCAAAACAGGCTCTGGTCTAGGGCTTTCGATTGTTGAGGCTATCATTCATCAACACAATGGCAAAATCAGTGTAGAAAGTGCAATAGATATTGGTAGTACCTTCATCATTCATCTGCCTTGCACATGAAGAAGTCATTCAGCGACAATGGAATCTAATGCCCTACAGGTGCAGATTGCGGTAGGTTGATTTTCTGACTTTCTTCTTGTTGGCGCACCCATTGAACAAGGAAAAATGCTGGAATCAGCATCAATGCGAAGATGCTACCGCCTACTATATAGGGGACGATTGGGGCAATCTCAAATATTGCACCTGAAATCGCGCTCCCGAAAATAATCGACAAACTCAGCGAAGATTGATATAAACCCAACACACCGCCCCGTTGGTTATCTGGGACAGTATTCGTCACAAGAGATTGCAACGCAGGCATCTGCATCCCTGTTCCCATCGCAAATAGAAATAATGTCACGGCAGCCGACGCTGGAACAGCCAGAATCACCAAGACAAACATCGAAATACTCCGAATAACCCCACCAATAATAACTAGAGGACTATCACCAAAGCGTTTGGCCAGTTTTTTGACAAGATAGAGTTGCGTAAAGATTTGCCCAACCCCGACAGTCGCAAGCAGTAATCCGACTCCTAACTCAGCCCGTTCAGGATTATCAGCGAACAATACAGCTTCTCCAAATAGTGAAAATGTCGATTGCAGCATCGAGAAGGCAAATTGTGAGCCGAAAGCCATCAGTAAAATAGAAATAAGGGGTAAATTCTTCACGATAGCACCGACATTCATGCTCTGACCGCGTTTTTGCTTATTTTCAGCTCTTACTTCTGGTGTGACTGTTTCCTCAAGCATGAACCATGTTAGGATGACCACGATTGTTGCCGCCGCCGCAGCCACAAAATAAGGTGTTTGGTAAGTGAAGTAAGTTGATAGAAGCCCGCCTACTGCGGGCCCAACAATAAAGCCCACGCCAAACGCAGCAAAAACATAGCCAAGAGCTTCTGTTCGCCTCTCTCGCGGTATAATATCTGTGACATAGGCTTGTGCCACGATAATGTTGCCACCTGTAATTCCATCAAGGATACGAGCAAAGAACAACATCCAAACTTGACCTGAGAGACCTAATATTAAGAAAGCTATCACCGTCCCTATCTGGCTCATAATTAATATCGGAACACGTCCGTATTTATCGGACAAACGACCAATAAACGGGCCCGCGATAAACTGTGCGGCAAAGAAAGCCGTAATTAATAGTGTGATGGTCTGCGGTTGCATCCCAAATTCGCGTTTGGCATACAATGGCAAAATCGGGAAAACCATTGCCGCGCCAATCATCTGGACAAGCACAATCAGCAAGATAACGATAAGACGCTTATCGAGAATAGATTTTGATTCAGTTTGTTGTTGGGTAATGGGGAGTCTCCATTGAGTACAGGCAAAACGAAATAAGTAACACCTAGTATACAGGCGGTGGTGTAGGAATGAATAGAGCCAAAGAACTTAGGTACTATTCAGCGCGATGACCCAATCTTCCTCAACATGGACAATCACATGAGAACCTATATCTGGTACAGGCTGGTTAGATTCTATATTGAAAACAAGTGTTTCTTCATCAATTTTGATGCTGAGACGATAAGTGTTTCCACGAAAAATACGCTCTACTATCTCACCCTGCAACTGCCCCTCATCTGATAATGATAAGCCATCTGGATGCAGCAGAATAGCATCCGCTTTTTCATCCGTATGAAGTTGTTCACCAAAGACAGAGGGTGAAAAGATATTTTTCAAGCCAAGAAAACGTGCAATGTATGGTGTTTTTGGGCGCTGATACAGATTTTGCGGAGTATCGACTTGGACAATATTTCCGTCGTGCATGATAGCGATACGGTCAGCGACGGCATACGCCTCTTGCTGGTCATGTGTGACATAAATTGCAGTCAAACCCACTTGCTTGATAATATCGCGCACTTCAATCATCAGTCGTTCTCGTAATCCGGCATCCAACGACCCTAATGGCTCATCTAACATTAGTAAGCGCGGCTGCGGTGCAAGGCTACGTGCTAAGGCGACACGTTGTTTTTCTCCGCCGGATAATTGTGTCACATCGCGTTCACTGAACTTGGCTAATCCAAGCAATTTGAGTGCAGCCTCTACCTGTGATTGCTGTTCAATAGTCGATAGAGATTTCATTTTTAAGCCAAATACCACATTGTCTGCCACAGATAGATGTGGGAAGAGAGCAAAATCTTGGAACATGAGTCCGAAGTCTCGTTGATGGACAGGAATTGATTTGATACTTTGCCCGTTGAGGTGAATATCTCCAATATAATCACCCTCTAATCCGGCAATTAAGCGCAATAGTGTCGATTTGCCACTGCCACTTGCACCGAGTAAACACATGATTTCACCTTGTACAATGTTCAAATCAACATCGCGCAAAACAGGTGTCTTATCATAGGAAAATGACACATTTTGGATAGTTAGCATCAAAATTCTCCGATACCTGCCGAACGGATGCGCTCAATAGCGATGAAGCTAGCAGCACTCACGAGCATCAAAAGTGAACTCATGGCGAGTGCCTGTCCATAATTTGTAGCACCCGGCTGCCCTAAAAGTCGAAATATCACAATTGGCATGGTTGGCGTATTGGGACGGGCAACAAATAGCGATGCGCCAAATTCACCCATACTTACGGTGAAGGCGAATGTTGCTCCGACAATTAGTCCACGACTGAGAAGCGGCAAATCTATTGACCACCAGATGCGATGCGGCGGCGCACCCAATATAGCGGCTGATTCTTTTACATGCAGTGGGATACTGCGTAATGCTGGCAAGATACTTCGTACAACAAAGGGAATCGCTACCAGAGTATGGGCAATTGGAATCAGCCATACTGATGACCGTAAATCCAATGGTGGCGTATCAAGGGCGATGATAAAACCAAATCCGAGTGTTACGGCACTTGTCGCTAGAGGTAACATAAATAAGGGGTCAAGCCAGCGTGATACTGTCCGATTGATACCTTTTCCAGCAATTAAATAGGCGGTCAATACCCCTAATAATAAGGCTGCGATAGTCGTTATTATGGCGAATTGCAGTGAATTGCCTATCGCTTCTATCGCTGGGGCAAAAAGTACTGAATTTCGTGTATTGCTTGTGAGTGCTGTATAGTATTCAAGTGTGAACGCCCCTTCTCGAACAAGTGAACGGTAGATGAGTGCTAATAACGGTGTAAATAAGAAAACAATCATTGTGCCTAAATTGACTATAAGAAATAATCGTTCAAAGGGTGTTTTGGGCTTGCGTGCGATTTGTCGTGTGCTTTGTAAATCGACACTGCTAATGCGTCGTTGTAGCCTTGTGTATATCAGCATCATGGCAAACATCACAGCAATTTGCAGCAGTGACAGCGCCGCCGCTAAGGGCAAATTGAAGACATTGAGTGCCTGATAGTAGATTTGTACTTCAAGCGTCGCAAACTGAATCCCACCCAGAATCAACACCACACCAAAACTGGTAAACGTAAAAATGAAAACCAGTATTGCCGACGCAAGTATCGCCGGACGCAACATCGGCAAACGCACATGCCACCAGATACGCCAGCCATTTGCGCCCAATACCCGTGCTGCATCTTCAATACGGGTTGATTGATTCGCCCAATAACTGGTAATCATTCGCAAGGCAATTGAATAGTTGTAAAACACATGCACAATCAAAATAATCGACAGTGTGCGTTCTAATTGAATCGGCGCAGTTTCAAGCGAAAACAAACTCATCAGCACTTGATTGACAATCCCACGCGCCCCAATCAGTGCCGAAAAAGCTGTTGCCACAACGACTGTTGGTAAGACAAAAGGCAATGTTGCGATTGAAAGTAAAAAAGATTTTGCAGGAAAATCAAAGCGCGTAAAAACATAAGCGCCCGGTAGTGCCAGTCCAATCGTCAATACAGTTGATAAAACCGCTTGCCATATCGTGAAAATGAGCGTATCTCGATAATAAGCAGAAGTCACAATCTGAGTGAAGCCACTTAAATTCCAACTATTATCCGGTCTCAGGCTTAAGTCAAAAATCGCCAACAATGGATATAAGAAGAATAGTGCTAGAAAAAGGAGTGGTACGAGTAAGAACCCGTACCACATCCAACGCCACATTGTCATCGACCTAGAACCGTCTCTGTCCATGCCGCAATCCAGTTGTCACGATTAGCTTCAATTGCCGCATAGTCCACCTCAGCAGGTTCAAAGGGGATTTGTGCATACTCAGCAAATAACGCTGGTAATTGTGCCTCGCTATTAACGGGGAAGACAAACATCTGAAATGGTACATCTTCCTGAAATTCCACACTGAGCATAAAGTCAATGAATAACCGTGCGGCATCTTCATTCTCTGTGCCATCCAGAATACCCGCAAATTCAACCTGACGGAAACACATGCCGGATGCGACAATACTCGCAGTCGTAACGATATCTGTCTCTTCATTGTAAGTAAACGGTGGGCTACTAGCATAACTCACCACAAGCGGATACACACCATCTTCGCTACCCTGAGTGAAGTTACCAAAATAGGCTGTTGACCAAGAATCTGTCACCAGTGCATCGTTTGCGATTAAATCTGTCCAGAAATCAAGATAGGTATAGTCATTTTCGTCGTCATCTTCTGGTGTGCCAAATTCAGCAATCGTCGCTATCAAAAAAGCCAAGCCCGGTGAAGATATTGCCGGATTTTCCACCACAAGCAAGCCGCGATATTCAGGCAAAGTCAAGTCCATCAGACTTTCTGGTACAGGTAATGCGTTTTCCTCAAAATAGGCAATATCGTAGTTCAAACAAACATCACCATAATCAATTGGAGTCACACGATGAGCCTCATCGAGAATGAATTGTTCATCGACATTTTCGAGTAATGGCGATTCGTAGGGAATGAAAATATCAGCATTTAAGGCACGGCTGAGGAAGGTATTATCCACACCAAACAGCACATCACCCAATGGATTACCAGCCGTGAGTATTGCTTGATTCACGACCTGACCACCATCACCAGCACGCAAAATTTCAACGGTAATACCCGTTGCCGCTTCAAAGTTTGCCAACACATCTTCACTGACGCTAAAACTATCATGAGTTACTAAAATCAGCGTCACGTCATCATCTTGTGCCACTATGACACCGCCACTTAGGAAAACTAAAATCAGGGTTATCACAAATAAGCGTAACCGCATACAAATATCTCCTTTTTTGGACTTCTAAAGACAATGACTAGAGAGGAGAATTACCCTAAAAAGCAAACCACCCCTAACGGGGTGCTTCAGGGGTGATTTCACAAAATATCCGTTAGACATTTCCTCCGCCAGCATTATCCGGTTCAGGTATCAGGGTCGGTACGATTCACGTACCCTCTCAGCTTGTTTTACACAAGCTCCCCTAGTCATATAATGGTTTGCTTTAACAGTATAACGCGATTTCAAATGATTAGCAACGTAGAAGTCCATATTTCAATTGCTAAAATATCATTAGACATAATTTAACCCTCATTTGCAGTCGATTCGTCTTGCTCTAATGCTTGCAAAACCTTCTGTTCTTTCTTGCTCAATTTCTGCCGCACCAACGTATAAGAATCATCTATCATCTCAATAATTTGTGCTTCTGGAATCTCCCCATCGACTGTAACCGTATTCCAATGTTTTTTGTTGAGATGATAACCGGGCTGTACGGCTATGTACATTTCACGCAACATTTCTGCTTCAACAGGGTCACTTTTTAAGCTGATAGTTGGTGGGTCAGCCGCTACCGGAATCAGCGCGAACATTTTGCCGCGTACTTTAAACAGCCGCATCGGGTCCAAATGGAAATTCTTCGACTGCGCCTGACAGACTTAAGCATTTATCGCATAAATCATTTCGATTCATTGATTACCTCCATTATTCATACAAATGGACAGTGTATTATGAAAACTCATATAAAAAGTTATCCTTCGTTTACATTTTTTCCTAAATTCTATGATACCCTATATAGATGTAAATCGAGGTAACTTTGGAGAACATAAATGGACAGAGTCCGTAAGCACCAAGAAAAACTTGCAACTGCCCTCTTAATCGTGACTATATTCCTTGCAGGATTCGTCATCGGGCAAATTAGCAGCATCACACAAGCACAAGATTCACAATTTGCAATTGGGAGTACCGAACAAGCATTTGAACCTGTTTACGAAGTGTTTGAATCAATAAGGGCACGTTATGTCAATACTAATAATGTCGATGTGCTAACCCTCATTGATGGCGCAATCACAGGTATGATTGAATCATTAGACGACCCTTATAGCAGCTATATGGATCCGACTTCATTCGAGATGTTTACCAGTGACCTTTCTGGTGATGTCGAAGGTATTGGTGTTGTTATCCGCACCGAAGAAGAAACAGGACGAGTAGTTGTCGTCAGCTTGATTAGAGGCGCAGCTGCTGAAGCTGCGGGTGTCCTGCCCGGTGATATTTTCCTTGATGTTGATGGAGTAAGTGTCGAAGGACTCGACCAAAGCCAATTAGCGACTCGTGTTCGTGGTCCACAAGGTACAGAGGTTGTTATCACCTTCTTGCGCGGTGAAGAGCGTATCACATTAACCATAACCCGTGTGCGCTTTGAAGTACCCAACGTTGAATATGAATTGCTAGAGGGTAATATTGCCTATATCAGACTTGGCGAATTCAATGACCGTTCACGCGAACAACTTGACGCAGCGATTGCTGATTTGGATGTCAATTCACGCGCTGGTTTAATTTTCGACTTGCGCGGCAATCCGGGTGGTCTGCTGTCGGCAGCGATTGATATTGCCAGTATCTTCGTTGAAGAGGGTGTTATCATCTACGAAGCATTTGGCGATGGTTCGGAGCAAGTTTTTGAGGCAAACGGCAATTATGCCAACATCACAGTGCCAATAGTCGTACTGGTTAATGAAGGCAGTGCTAGTGCATCTGAACTTGTGTCTGGTGCTATGCAAGATTTGGGTGCGGCTGTCTTAATAGGAGAAACGACCTTTGGCAAAGGAACAGTTCAGACATTGCAACCCTTGAGCAATAACGGGGCATTACGGTTAACGATTGCCCGTTACCTGCTGCCAAGTCGTCGTTGGATACATGATACAGGTGTTGAACCTAACATTGTCGTACCTTATGACATCGTAACTGACGGTGCTGATATTGACCCACAGTTAGATGCTGCTCTTGATTACCTAATAGGCAATGCTGGTAATTAAACTCACAATGGCAAAAGGCGAGTTCTATCTCGTCTTTCGCTCTCAAATTCATATCAATTGTTAATGTACACTTGCCCTATGCCCTTTAACTGCTCTATACAACAAAAAAAGGGCGTGCTATACTTTGAACACTCAGTAAGTACGGTTTACGAGGAGTCTCTAAAAGATGGATTTTCTATTACAAGTATCATCTATTGTTGTCGCAATCTTGATGATTGTGCTGATTATGTTGCAAGTTAAAGGTGGCGCACTCGGCAATTTGCTGGGTGGTGACGCAGGTGGCGGTTTTTCTCATACTCGTCGTGGACTAGAAAAAACGTTGTTCCAGATTACCGTTTTCCTAGCGATTGCCTTCATGGGAATTTCGCTCTTCTCCGCAGCGATACCTAGATAGCCCCTCATAGGTGTTTTGGCATTGCGCCAGAACACCTTTTCCCAATTTTAACCATTTAGAGAGGTCAATCCTTCCATGCGTGGATTTCGATGGCAGTTGATAGCGTTTGTGGTATCAATCGTGATTTTCGGGATGGTGGCTTTCTTTCGACTTATTGATGATGCTCCACAAGCAAGCCCAACACAAACACCGATTCCCACTAGCGAGACACCTCCTTTAGCAACATCAACACCGCTTCCGCCAACGTCTATCCCCACACAACAAGCTGTTATATTAGAAACATCGCAGGCTACCAACGACGTGCCAACCTATCGAGAAGCACTTGTCGGTCAGATACAACGATTAAACCCCTTGTTAGCACCCTTAAATCCTGTCGAGGAAGATATTACGTCGCTTATTTTTGAGGGTTTAGTTCGTATCAATGAATATGGTGAACCTGTGGGTCGCCTAGCAGAAGATTGGATTGTCTCACGCGATGGGCTAGAGTATGTCTTCCGATTGCGGCAAGATGTCTTGTGGCAAGATGGGATGCCTTTCACAGCCAATGATGTGGTCTATACGATGTCATTGCTCAGTAGCCATGATTTTGCTGGTTTAAGAGAACAAGGGCAATTCTGGCGGACTGTCGAAACTCAAAAACTCGGCACATACCTGATTCGCTTCCGTTTAGCGCAGCCATTGGCAAGTTTCCCAACTGCCTTAACAATTGGAATGCTCCCAGAACATGCTTTACGGGGTACAACTGCATCTCAGTTGACATCGCACTTATTTAATCTGACTCCAATAGGAACAGGGGCTTATCAGCTAGAAGCCCTACGCTCATCAGATGGCACAACAATTGATGCTGTTGATTTACGCATTGCGCCCGTTTATCGTCAACGCGGCGAAGGTCAAGGTGGTTTCGCAATCGAACGGATTCGTTTTCAACTCTATGATACCTATGATGCAGCCGTGACTGCACTTGCCAACAGCCTAGTCGATGGTCTTGCAGCACGAAACATGAATGAACGAGAGGCTCTGACACGCCTTGAAGGTGTCAATATCTATACTGAAATTGAACCCACAGTTGGGATGCTCATCTACAATTGGGACGAAGGCGATAAGCGATTTTTTAGTGACCCACGAGTACGAACGGGTTTGCAATTAGGCTTAAATCGAGTCAACCCTGTTGAAAGCATCTTGCTCAATCGGGCAGTTGTGGCAGATAGCCCTATCTTATTCACCTCATGGGCATATGATACAAGCCTGCAATGGACTAACCCCGACCCAATTCGCGCCCAAGAATTATTCGATACAGTATTAGAAAGAAGTTCGGCAAGCACTGAAGACTCAGAGGAAGCCCCTTCATTCGATTTTAGCATTTTAACCCTTGATGACCCACTTCTCACGCGCCTTGCACAAGAAATTGCCACGCAATGGTCACAATATGGTATTAATGTCAACGTTGAACCAGTGGATGATGTAACCTATCAACAACGATTGTTGGATGCCCAATTTGACATGGCGCTTGTAGAATTGCAGTTGAGAGCAGACCCCGATGTCTTTGCGTATTGGCATAACGCACAATACCCTGATGGCTTGAATTATGGTGGAACTGGTGATGACCGTCTTAGCGAGATACTTGAACGAGCGCGGCAAGAAAGTAATGGGCTAAATCGCGTGGATTTATATCGTGATTTCCAGCAACTCTTTATCAATCGGGCGATTGCTATCCCACTTTACTATCCTTTATATACCTATGCAGTGAGTCAACAAATTGATGCTGTTCAACTAGGCTACATCAGCCAGCCATCTGACCGCTTTCGTACTATCCAAGATTGGCAAATCAACGCGCCATGATGCAAAAAGCCCCTTTCGGGGTTTCATCGCGCCTCACACAAAATTGCAATGTGAGCAAATATTCGAGCATTATCACAGATAGTTTGTTAAGCAAGGGAACACCGCTTAGATGTTCCCTTATCATGTGCAATTAATTATCGACTGGCTATGAAAGCCGTCCCGGTGCTACAACCACGTCCACCGGATGTAAAGCTGAAATTGATGCGTCCGGTAAATGTTGTTGACGTTCCAGTGAAAATCTGAATAGTAGCAATAGTTCCCGACGACAACGTGAACTGTCCTGTGTAGTAGCCGGGTCCAGCATATTCAATCGTATCACCGCTAAGGATAATCGCTTGGGCTGATGACCGCACGGACTGCTGCAAAGTCAGGCTGTTATACAATTCAGTTGATGGGAATACCACACTGGTCGTTCCTTCGCACGATACATTTGAGTTACTAGAAAGTGTAAGTGTATAGGTACCACTAAGGGGTAGTGTGCCTGTTTCTGTTGTGCTTGTATCGCCACCATCGCTTGAATCCGTTTCAGGAGGTGCTGGAGGGGGTGCTGAAATTATTGGAATAATGGGCGGCGGTGCAGATTCGCCAACCGCACTGCAATCCCCTGATGTAAGCAGTTCATCAGCAGCGACCCATGCTTCATTGATTGCACGACCCGTTGCAGCTTCTTCTTTATCTAATTGATACCAGATATTACCGTCATCGTCTGTGGCTTGTCCGAGAGGTTCAAAATCTTGGTTAGCGGGTAAAAATGTTACGGAAGTACGATTTGTTCCCGGTCCAACTCTTACACGCACGGTATCTGATAGGCTTGTCCGCACTATACAGGCTTCTACACTATCCGCAACACCATCATCAGGCGGTATAAGTACCGCATCAATCATATGGATAGTGCCATTAGATGCCTCAATATCAGCGACAACAATCATAGCAACAGCATCAAGAATAACATTGCCGCCCTCATCTACAGACACGGCTATTTCATCGCCTTTCACTGTAGGTACAGTCTCTAGTTCACTCAACTCATCCGCACTAATTATGCCATCTGCCACATGATACAAGAGAATAGATGCCATCAAATCGGGCGCGGAGAGTAAATCATCAAGGGTCAGGTCAAATTCTTCTAATAAAGCATCAAAAGCCTCATCTGTTGGCGCAAATAAGGTCAATTCAGCCTCTGCATCCACTAATAGAGGGACTAAACCGGCATCCGTAATCAGTGTTAAAAGTGTTGTAAACTCGACTTCATCGGACTCATCGGTCATGGCGATAACATCAGCAATAGTATCACCATCTTGCGCCACAATATTCATCATTCCCAATACTAACAGGAGCAGAAATAGCGATACTAATTTTAGATGTTTCATTTCCCCACCTTTCAACAAAATAGTTAACGACATAACTGTAACATAAAAATAGGTTTTCAGCATTTTCCCTTCACAGAATTTTTATCTGTCTGAAAAAAGCCGAATAATATTGTGTTTATAACTATTCGCCTATCCATGAACATGTGACAGTGACATCGTGGGCGTGAAAAATCACGTCCCTACGGTTCAACAATCCATTATTCGTAGGGGGGCAGGCTTCTGCCTGTCCGAAAAATCTCATGGATAGCTGAATAGATGCGATTTCATTGAAAATTCTGGTCATAAAAGGTCATAATCTGTTGTAGGGGCGCAATGCCTTGCGCCCTTACGCCCGAAATCCATAATTTGCCGAAAAAACACATTTTCTGTGCTTATCCATGATTCGCGTTAAACAAGTGTGATAGGATTTTGCGTTATGCTTTTTATTCTAGCACAGGGCTGACCTCTATTGAGCCGTTAAAAGCTGATTCGAATATTGCTGGGGTAATGTGATTGGTCAGGATGCGTGGATGCGTTGTTTGCACGCGGATATAATTATGGGTGTAACCAGCCTGCACAAAACCCGCTTCTGATGAGCCGATGACACTTTCCCACAAAACAGGGACTTGCTGTCCGATAAATTGTTGTGCAAATTGTTCTTCGCGCTGTCTTGCCCATTGAAGCAATTGCTGACTACGCTCTTTCTTAATCGCATTCGGGACTTTGCCGCGCATTTTTGCAGCCGGCGTATCGGGTCGCACACTATAGCGAAAAACATGCAAACCATCGAAAGCCATTTCTTGGATGAAGGCTTTGCTGATTGCCCATTCGTCGTCAGTTTCGCCGGGGAAGCCCACAATCACATCGGACGTAATGCGAACGCTGGGAATTTTTGTACGGGCGGCTTGCATCAATGCACGAAATTCCGCTTGTGTTGTATTGCGGCGCATCCGTTTCAGAGTCGCATCACAACCACTTTGTAGCGGCAAATGCAAATGAGGTTGCAGTCGCTCATTTTGCCATAAATCGAAAAAACCATCCGATAAATCCCATGGTTCTAGTGAGGATAGTCGCAAACGAGGAATAGCCGTTTCGCTCAGAATACGCTCAACAAGTTGCACCATGCCATCTCGATTGCCCAAATCATGTCCATAACTACCAAGATGAACGCCTGTCAGAACTACCTCTTGATAATCATTGGCGTGCAGATACTTAATTTCATTGAGAATTTCATTCGCCGCCCGACTCTGACCTGCGCCACGGGCAATTGTCGTGACACAAAACGTACAAGAATTATCACAACCATCTTGAACCTTGATAAAAGCACGAGTTCGATTACCGCCATAACCGGGGCGCTCTTGGCGGGCATGAGGTTCAATATCGAATAATTCGACTTTTTGCCCCGTGATGTTGCTGACAAGACTATCTTTTTGAGCATTGCCAAGCACCCGTTTCACACCATCAATCACAGTGATATTATCGGGGCTAATTTGGGCATAACAACCTGTGACGGTAATTTCGGCAGATTCATTGCTGCGATGCAATTCTCGAATCAGCTTGCGACTGCTTTTACTAGCTTCTCGTGTGACAGCGCAGGTATTGACAATAATCTGGTCAGCGGACTCTGCCTCATGGACAATTTCATGCCCCTGTTGCTCGAATTGTCGCGCCATCGTATCAATTTCACTCTGATTCAGGCGACATCCCAACATCCGCAAATGGACTTTCATAATTGCTCGCCCTCTGCTAATTCACCTTTGGGGCTGCTAACAGTGAAATTATCAAATTCGACTACAATGCCCACCACATTTTGTACATTGACGACTAAGCCCAATTGTCCGCTTTGCAAGGTATCATTGCGCCAAACAAAACTCTGTTCTCCCATACAAGCGGCTGCACTCCCTGTCGGTTGTTCTCCTGCTAATGGGATGCACAATTCAACCGCTTCACCATTGATATAAAAGCGAAATTCATCACCACGCCCAACAACGCGCAGTCGATTTTCTGTGCCTAAGCCCTCATTGATTAAGCCATTGCTATTGTGCCAAACTGTCACCGCTTGCAGTTGATTATCAGCATTACTTGTCCAGATGGAATAATAACCATCGTTGCTTATCAGAAATACGTGATAGCCCGTTGCGCCTGTATTCTGCTGCGAGAAGAAATAGCGTGCTGGAATCTGTATCAGTGGGATTTCAGCTAATCCACAAGCCAGTACAAAAGCACGATTGCACCCTTCGACTTGTTCTTGCAAGCGAAAAATAATGCCGTAACCTTCGTTTTCAAGCTCGCCTTCGATACTGCGCGTCGTCACCGAAACATCAAAATCAGTGACAATTGGGGCGGCTGCCGAGTAAATTGCGGGTGCAGTGGCAACACTGATTCGCAAAACGCCATCACTGATTTGTGCAGAGTTGCGTCCGTCGTATTGTTGCCATTCATCTGTAAAACCATCGAATCCTGCCGCATACAAGATATCGCCGACTTCACCTGATAACGTTCCTTGCCACTCG
The DNA here is from genome assembly GCA_030950085.1 of Anaerolineae bacterium. Taxonomy (GTDB): domain Bacteria; phylum Chloroflexota; class Anaerolineae; order Aggregatilineales; family Phototrophicaceae; genus JAUZRW01. The sequence continues at coordinate 29,820 of JAUZRW010000018.1, read as the reverse complement.
GCTGCTAGGGGATACATCAGATTCAGCACGACTAGCACGATAATCAGCACAAGTAAAAGTAGGAAGCCCCGTCGGACAGGGTGGCCTTGGGTTCTTGTCACAGTCAAAGATAAGTCCTCATATTCACTATGGCGCATTCTATCACAGTCTAAAACTTGCTGACAATGTGCGTATTCGTATCGGATGATAATAATTATAGTGTTCAATAAGTGCTTAGAAAAAGCGTAACGCAGAGAAACGGAGAATCAGAGGTGCCGAGAGAGGTTTCATAAGCCGTGTTGTGATGCTGACTGAACACGGCTTCGTGACAGTATTAACGCGATTTGATGGGAAGCCATTCGCGTCCACTATCGCCTGTATAGTGAGCTAAGGGGCGTAAGAGACGACCCTCGCGTAAGTGTTCTATAGCATGGGCTGTCCATCCACCGACACGCGATATCGCAAAGGTTGGCGTAAACATAGAGGCATCGAGTCCGATTCCATGCAAAACCAGTGCTGTATAAAATTCAACATTGGTTTGTAGATTTCGCCCCGGCTTATACTCTTCCAGCAATTCAACTGCCTTTGCTTCGACATGCCGTACCAATTTGTAGAGGTCTAATTGTTCACCCTGCGCGAAGAAGCGTTCGGCAGCAACATTCAACACATCGGCACGTGGGTCACGCACTTTATAGACACGATGCCCGAAGCCCATCAGTCGTTCACCAGCATCTAATTTTTTTCGTAACACAGTTTCGGCATTTTGTGGCTGACCAATCTCGAAGACCATATCGAGTGCGGGTCCGGGTGCGCCACCATGAATGGGTCCTTTCAGTGCGCCAATTGCCCCGACAATAGCGGCAACCATATCAGAATGAGTGGAGGCGATGACTCGTGCGGTAAATGTCGAAGCGTTGAAGCCGTGGTCAATCACAGTATTGAGATAGGTATTCAAGGCGCGGACTCGTTCATCAGAGGGCGTTTCACCATCTAGCATATACAGATAATTCGCCGCATGAGAGAGACTTGAACTCGGTGCTATCGGTTCTTGACCTTGTATCAAGCGCCAATAGGCTGCCACAATCGTCGGAAATGCTGCCACCATCGCTAGTGCTGCATCGGGGGCATTATCCGGATTAGTATTCAAACTGAGCAAGCCAGCAGCCATCCGTAGGGCATCCATAGTATCGAGTTTTTTCGTAGCTGCTTGTCGTAGCGTTTCAATTGCGACATCGGGCAATGTCCGCAACTTCGCCCACTGTGCCTGAAAATCTGCGAGTTCTTGCTGTGTTGGCAAGCGGTCATGCCACAAGAGATAAACCATTTCCTCAAAGATGGCATGAGGGGCTATAGTTTCTAGGGCATACCCATTGATAATCAACACCCCTGCTAAACCATCAATATAACTGAGTCGTGTTTCCGCCGCAATCACGCCTTGCAAACCCGGACGTGTGATTGTATCAAGTACCATTATATATCTCCTATTTTTGACTCCTGCGATTGACTTTACTTTAATGAACACGATACATATTGTCAATATAGATTGATTAGTCAACATACTTTGTTTTTTGAACCGCCAAAACGCCAAGTCGCCAAAATAATTGATGAAAGAACGAATGTCACCCTGCCATAAGCTGACCGCTGAAAGCTATTCTTTCGCTTATGAACAAGTCAAAATACGCATCGAATCGCTTATTCTATTTCACATAGAACGTCTGATAACCTTTGTATCCTTTGTGACTTTGTGGTTCATCTTGTTTAACAAACTATCTACGATGATGCTCTAACGCCTGTCTCACTTTGTAATTTTGTGTGAGGCGCGTTAAAACCCCGAAAGGGGCTTTTTCTGGATGCTTCGGAATGCTATTGATGACTATTAGTTCAAGCCATCTAAGAGGCGTTGGGCAGTTGTGGCAAATGGCGAATCGCCGCCAGCAAGGGTTTCGAGCAGAGGGACAGCCTCATCTTCACGCCCGACTTCGATTAGAATACGTGCCTTGTCATATTGAGCGCGAGGATTCAAGGGGTCAATGTCTAGCGCACGGTTAACATATTCTAAACCGACTTCACTTTGCCCTAGAATATGCAGCACCCAACCATTGGCAGCAATCACCGCAGGGTCATTATTTTCGGCGCGTGCCATACGGCTAAAATTTAAGTCACTGGTATTAAGGACAAAGGTTTCTTCTTCTCGTAAGCGCCGCAGAGCATCTTCTATCAGTGGATTATCATCAGAAATGTTGAGTGCCGTCAGCAACCAATATTCGGCTTCAGCGAGATTACCTGATACGCGATAAGTATTGCCCAGTTCGGCATAATATTCGGGTATCGTTGGGTCAAGGATAATTGCCGTCAGGAAGTCATTGACGGCATTGTCATAATTTTCTAAAGCACGCCAGTATAAGCCGCCAATATAATGAACATCTGGATCATTGGGGTCGAGGGCTAAAGCCTGTTCTATCCATGAACTGCCATCTAATTGCTGTTGAACGCGCATTAATCCGACATAAGCAGTTGCTTCGGGAAAAGGATAATTGACGCTTGCCGCGTATTGAAAAGCATTTTCCGCCAATGACCATTCGCCCATCGCAGCTAGTATGATACCCACCCGACTACTCAGCAACACATCGTCGGCATCATCACCCATCACTGCTAAGATATAGTCGGCATCCGCGCCATAGACTTCAGACTGTGTGGCTCGGCTGAGGTAGTCACGCGCTGTATAGGCATCAGACGGGGCGAGTAGCAAGCCGCCATAATATGACCCCCATTCATCATTGGGGGCAAGTTGTAGCAATTGTTCAATATAGGCATAGGCTCTCCCCCATGCGCCCATTTGCAAGGATAAAGCAGCGAGGCGGCGCAGATTAGCGGGCTGAGGGGCATTTTGGGCGATAACTTCCCAATGTGGGATAGCCCGTGATAAATCGCCCATATCACGCCATAGATTGCCAGCTTCTTCATGTAAATCGTTCGTCCACCCCTCTAGGCTGGCTTGGACTTCAACATGAAAGAGGGCAACTTGGAGTTCGCCGCGTGCTTTATGGTCTTGAATCTGCGAAGAGAGACCAAAATCAACGGCTTGAGGGTTTAAGGTTGGGACAGCAGCAAAATTGGGCGCAATAGATGGGTTGACAATAATGAAGGTCATGAAGCCCAAAAAAATAACGAGCAACGCCATGAGGGGAGCTACTCGATTTCGTGTTAAGAGAGTCATGCGCTTAGACCGTAGATGTTTTCCCTGTGATATTGGTGGGGTCATCCGGTTTTTCGCCGCGTAAAGCCATCCCGACAACATGCTCAATCTGGTCAGGCGTAAAGGGTTTAATCAAATAACTATGAATATTTTGCAGCTTGCCAATTAAGCGATTGGCTGGGTCGCCGTAAGCTGTAATGACAATAATCGTCGGCATATCATCCTCGGCATCGGTGTAATACTCTTTGATGAAGTCGAGCATCTTCCAGCCTGTAATATCCGGCAAGCCAATATCCATGATGACTAAATCAGGATGGATTTCTTTCATTTTATCCAAACCTGTTTTACCGTGTGTCTCATGAACCGCTTGCAAGCCCATCCCTTCTAAGGTCGCTTGAATAACTTCGCCTATTTCCACCGTATCTTCGACAATTAACACTGGAGCATTTATTTTATTCATGACAGAATCAATCTCACGTTGGGTTCTTAGTTGGGTCTCATTTTTTGTTAACGATGCGTCTTGTTCATCGTCATTATCACGCCCTTCGATACCGTGTTTGACTACCGCCAATAGACCGGTATCATTGGTTTGAGTATCCATTGCGTCTTGAATCGCGGGTACGGTAGCTGTTTTTAACGGGTGAATCACTTCTTGTCGTTCGCGCTCATCCGGCGAACCTTCTTGCTCATTCACCCATGTCGATAGGTGTGAGGTTTTGTTTGACATCAGCAACCCTCTAAAAATTGACGACTTTTTCCCTGCTTGTCTCTTGACCAGTATAACATAGGAAGCCATGATACAACCTTGAAGGTTTATATCAAAACAACTTTTAACTTTTTAGCAATCAATTGTAGTAAATCCATATGAAGATAACAGAATTCAAACAGTTGTGCAACATTTCCCTGTCCAATCAGGGCGAATGTGCCTTGCTAGGCATCGCAGCAACGGGACACATATACGCTGAGGAATATCTAGCTGAGGATGCGATACAGTACGCGATTGCACCGCATGGCGAAATTTTGGAATCGGGCGTACTCTCTATTCCCGATAATATGGTCAAGCCCTATGCTCCATTTCAGCACCCCCTAAATTATAGCGGTGGGCGTTATCGTGGTCTACGAGAAGCGGATAGAGTTGCACAATGGATTCAACCTCTGACGATTATGGAAAAAATGCCATTGATTCAGGCGCTTAAGTTGACCCTGCCGCCGATGTTATTATTAGGCATTGCTGAAAGTCGGGTTTTGTCGGAAGCGCAATTGTCAGATTCACAATCAATTGTGTGTCGGCGCGTGCGGATTGCTTATGCCCTGCCTCAAGCACAGATAGATGCTAATGGCTTGCCCTATGATTACGAAAGTCGTCTCCTGTATTTAGCCCACACATATGATACCGAAACGGAGGCTGCCCCTTCTATTGTTACAGCATTGCAAGGATTTGATAGTATGATACTGCAACACCCGATAGATTGTATCGTACAAGGTAGCCAACTGGTGCTTGCAGATGCCAGCGATGGGACAAACAAGTGTCGGATTTTGATATTTGAAATTGTTGTGTCATGAGATTATTCATGGGGTATTGCCGTATTCATCAGAACGAAACTCATTGTCACACAAAGAAGATTGCTCTATACTGTATATCAAACAATTTGCACGTTAGCCGGGTTAAGAGAGTGCCAATTATGCCCGAAAAAAAACATCGTAATCCCTTTGAAGACCATATCAACAGCGAAACATTTGATGTGAGTCAACTTGAAAATGTGTCGTCAGCGACCCAAATGGCTGTCGAGATGCAAGCCTTTTTTGATAACTTGCCGCAACCCCTCAATTATGAATTATGGGATTCAGAACTCAATGACCGTCAAAAAATGATTTGCGCCTACCTCGCAATCGAAATTGTGGAACAGGCCTTGCGCGTGCAATATGCTGAAGAATTACAAGATTTTTCTGATGTGCAATTGACCGATATGCTCATGGTACCGGTGACATTGGCAATGTTGGCAGAAGAGCGTTTGCACGAAAAACCGCAGCGTCCTGCTTCCACAAAACAAGACTCGCATGTGCCAACCTTGAATCATCCCAACGCCTATGATGACAAATTACAATTCGATTTTCTAGCCTTCCAAGAGATGCTACAACGCTGGTTTTACAAAACAAAAGATTTCTTGCAACGGCTGTTTAGAAAACGCTAAAATTAGACTATGCTTGTTTAACAAACTATCTACGATAACGCTCTAATGCCTGTCTCACTTTGCAATTTTGTGTGAGGCGCGGTGAAACCCCGAAAGGGGCTTATGATGCGACGACGGGTTGTTGACGCTTAGGGAGGAGCAAGGCGAAAAATCCAGCAGCCACCGCCGTAATAGCGACAATCTGGAAGGTCACGCCCAAGCCAATGACATCCGAAACAGCCCCAATGATGATATTACCGATTGCGCCCGATGCAAAAATAAAGCCGAGAATCGCGCCCGATGCAAAACCTTTACTATCGGGAACAAGTTCTTGGGCGAGAACAACAATAATACTATGCGACCCACCACTAAACCCTCCAGCAATAATAGCAAGTGCAAAGGCGGCTGCTCCGTCAATGAAGGGCAATAAAAAGAAGGCTGGCGCAGAAATAACCATGCTCGCCAAGACAATATAACGGCGGTCAAAGCGGTCAGCTAAATTCCCCATGATGACCCCTGCAATACCACTCGCAATCCAAAATGACGAGGCAATCAGACCATATTGGGCAGCTGTCCATCCTTTTTCTTCAAATAGCACCGGAATGAAGTTCGCTGACCCCGGTTGTGCCAATGCGCGTAACATGACCAACAAGGCAATGATGATAAAGGGGGCATAAGTGACTGTGCTATGACTCGCTTTGCCGTTAGTTTTTTCTTCTTTTGCAGGAACAAGCCGTCCGCGAGGAAGACCTGTGAACATAAATATCACAATCGGAATGGCGAACAGTGCCATGAAGAAGAGCGGCATCACGCTGACCGTCATCACATTGATACCGGGGAAGCCTGTCACGCCAGAAAATTTTATCAGCGTCCCACGATTGGCTGCATCCAGAAGATAACCCACCAGTGCTGGACCCAGAGCTAATCCGCTTTGTCCCATCAAGAAGAAATAAGCGGTATTGCTGGCAGCGCGTCTTTCATTGGATTCCGCAGCGTGTAACATGCCGACAGGGTGTAAAGCAGCACTGCCTAAGCCCTGCATCAAAAACGGAATCAGCATCAAATAATAATTGCGTGTGAGCAAGGCAATCAGCAATGTCAACGCGAACATGGCTGCTACCCACGCTAATCCGCCGGAACCAATCACGCGCCCACCGGATTTATCCGCCCGTAGTCCAAACATAGGTTGCGCCAATGCGCCCGATAATTGCTGCATTCCAAGCGCAAAACCGATTTGTGTGAAGCTCATCGGCACAATCGTCGTACTCAAGAAAATGAGTAAGATGCTACCGCTTGCCATAAAAACATCATTGGTAAAGTGTCCAAGCCCGACTGACCAGAATTGGCGTTGACGTGGGATATACATAGATACAAATCCTGACTTATTCAAAACTCAGCAAATCATGGCGCAGTTCGGGTTGTACTGTCAATAAGATTGGTCTTAAGGATTGTGTTTCAAATAGCAAGGTCTCACTTACTGCGAATTTAGACGCAGTGTCGTTTTAACGACAGACAGCAGGTCAGCAGTCACGATATAGTGACCTCAAACACCCATTTATAATCAAGAGGCGCGAGCTGCCGAAGCCACAGTTGCTTTACAAGTTGTCCAACAACGCGGCACATCAATTTCTCAACTGGTTCGCAGCAACGGGACAGCGACAGTCCAAGCAGAAGTTAGGGCAACAGCCGCCTTTGAAGGCACGCAGATTGCAATAGCCAATGGTGTTGTCAGCTTCTCGCAAGATGTTCTACCCATTTTGCAAGGGAAATGTGCATTTTGTCATGGACCTAATAGTGTTGCTGGGGCACCGCCGAATGGTTTGGAATTGGATAATTATGATAATGTCATGCGTGGTTCAAACTTCTTCCCAGTCGTACAAGTCGGCAATCCCGAAGCCAGCACGCTCATTTTACTATTGCGCTCTGGCGGTATGCCAGCCTCAGCAAGCCCCGATACACCATCCGTACCACTACCCGAAGAGCAAATTAACCTGATTGCACGTTGGATTGAACAAGGTGCAGAAAACAACTAACCTTTGTGATTTCGTCTGGCATTATGTCGGACTTTATCTTTTGAAGCAATCTATACAAACCATACACAGGAGCATGAATCTATGTCACGTAAACTTTTATCACTATTGTTGCTTATCTTAGTCACGAGCGCCCTAGCTGTCACTGTCAGCGCCCAAGACGAAGAAGAACAAACCGTTTTTCATCTACGCGGAACTGTTGTTCAGTCAATTGGTGAATATCCGGATAATTTTTCTTATGATGGTTCAAATGTTATCGCTCTTGACCGTCCGGGCTTTTTTGAAGTTCATGTTGATACTGAAACCAATACAGGCATCATGTTTGCCCGTTTCTATGTCAATGAATACCAAATGGATGCCGATACCCTGTTAGAAGATGCCCAAGTTACAGTCATTTTCCCCCTCTTCGGCGCACCCACTGGTGTTATGCCAGAATACTGGGAAGGTGGGATTGCCACTGATGTCGATTTACATGGGAATAGCGGTCATGAAGCGCCCGTGTTGCCGACAGTCTTCAATGCACTTGCTTCATGGGGGCCGGCATTGGTCTTTGTGGATGGCGAACAGGTCATGGGCGGCGAAGAGATTATGGGTGTGCCGAATGTGACGGGTGCTTTCGCAGGGCATGTCATGTACACCAATGAAGTCCGTGATGCAGATACAGGTGTTGTTTATAACGAAGCTATGGATGCCCCCTATTCTCCGATGGCACCAGCAGATGGCATCGCAACAGATGACGATGTATCGTTATTGCACCTCATTGTCCGCTCAGAAGTCCGCGACGACGAAGCATTCCCACCGTTCTCAATGTTCATGCACTTCAACTTCCTAGATGTACAAGAACTTGGGATGGATGAGATTAATCCGATGCTGATGGAAATGGAACCGATGACATTTGAAGGCATGAACGCCATGATGGAAAGTATGGAAATGGACGAGGTTCGCGCTGCACTCGGTGAGCAAATGGGACAAGTGATGGGTCTCATCAATATGACCGAAGAAGCCTTGTTTGGCGAAGAATCCGACTAAACCTCACAATATATAGACGAATAGTCATTCACCACCTGATAATTTTATCGGGTGGTTTTTTGTTTTGACACCCTAGCCGTCATGTCTTGATGGTGAATTCCCTATAAGCCCCTTTCGGGGTTTCACCGCGCCTCACACAACATGGCAAGGTGAGACAGGTATTAGAGCATCACCGTAGTACACGACCAAAAAAGTTTTTATGTAGGGGCGCAAGGCATTGCGCCCGAAAAACATGAATCTAATCATCAAGAATTAAATTGGTCAAGTAGTAGATAGTTTGTTAAACAAGAAGGGATATTTCATCCTAGTTCACAAATTGTAGGGGAAACCCATGGTCATCCCGTCGTCAGTAACAACGAGCGCACACACGGGTACGTCCCTACAAAAGCACGACGTTTTAGGCGAAATAAGATTTGTTTTATATTCTGCACCCACTTGAAATGCCCCCCTTAAGATGAGCAGTTACGGTAGATTTCAGAAAAGTGGTACACTCTAATTGGGCAAGATACATCTTTTGCCCCTACGTTCAGAATGCCTTATTTGCCGAAATTAGATTATGGAATGAGAGCGTGCATGATGGTCAATCAAACAACACAAGGGCGTAATGATTTATTGGCATGGGAAGAAGACAAGCCCAATAATTTTTTCACATCGGATACAAATTTACACTACGTTTTGCAACGTTATCTAGGTGATGACTACGAAACTGCAAAACAGGACTTGGCAAAACTTGGGGCAAGTGTCGCTACTGTGATAGATGAGGCGGCAAAAGTTGAAGACCGTATCGGCAATCATCCGCGCTTAGACCGTTGGTCAGCTTTAGGGGAGCGCATTGAGCAAATCGAATTTCACCCTAATCATGACTATATTGGGCGCATGGTGTGGGAAAGCGGCATTATGGCGATGCAGGGTGAAGTCGGTAACAGTGTCAAGCAGATGGGCTTGTATTATTTGCTGACTCACAATGGCGAAGGCGGTCATCTGTGTTCATTAGCCTGTACATCGGGTTTAATCCGTGCCTTGCAACAAGTAGCGAGTGATGATGTCCGCGAGAAGTTTTTGCCGCCCTTGCTCAATCCCCATTATGATGAGATGCAGCATGGCGCACAATTCTTAACCGAAGTACAAGGTGGGAGTGATGTCGGCGCGAATGCGGTGATAGCGACTGCGGCAGACGATGGCACATGGCGGATTAGCGGCGAAAAATGGTTTTGCTCGAATATCAATGCTGACCAATTTTTGATGACAGCCCGTGCAACCGACAACGAAGGCACTCGCGGACTCGGACTCTTTATTGTGCCACGCCAATTAGATGATGGCTCAACCAATGGATTTTATATTCGACGCTTGAAAGACAAACTCGGCACACGCACCCTTGCCAGTGCTGAACTCGATTTTCGGGAAGCGGCTGCCTATCCCGTTGGAGCAGTCGAACAGGGCTTCAAAACAGTGGTTGAACTCGTATTGAACACATCGCGCCTAATGAATGCTGTTGCCTGTGCTGGTACGATGCGACGTGTCTATATTGAAGCTGGGCAGTATGCTTGTCATCGCAAGGCATTTGGTCAGCCGATTGCCAACTTCCCAATGGTGCAAGAAGCGATTGCCGATATCATGACTGAATATACGGCGGCGACAGCGAGTAGTTTTTATCTCGCTCATTTGCTGGATAAAATTGAAAGTGGGCAGGCTAGTGAACAAGATACAAAATCGTATCGGATGCTGGTCAATATCAATAAGTACATCACGAGTATTACAGGGTCGCAGATTGTTCATCGTGGCATTGAGGTACTTGGTGGCAATGGGGCAATCGAATCATTTAGCATTTTGCCGCGCCTCTATCGAGATATGATTGTGCTAGAAAGTTGGGAAGGCACGCATAATGTTTTGTGTGTTCAAGTCTTGCGCGATATTGCACGTTATAGTATCCACGAGGCGTTTATTGCTGATATGCAATCGCAATTGGCGACAGTCAGTCATAACGATTTGCAAAATAATGTTGAAATTGTTCAAGTGGCTATCAAACGACTGATGCAGATACTCGCTCAGATGGCAGCAAAGGGTGATAGGTTTGCACAGGCTCATGCGCGGCGAATGGTTGATTTAGCCGCCTACATCGCGCAGGCGACTCTCTTGCTGGCTGAGGCACAATGGGAACTTGACCAAAATTTACCGACATCCAAGCCCGATGTGACGACTTATTTCATCAACCAGCATCTCAAAACTGATTATGAGCCGATGTTAGATGATGACTATACCCAACGACTAGAACGGCTGATGCGCTTTTAGTGCCAAGTAATTTATAGTGGGTTGATGACAGGTCCGGCTGCGGGTGCGCCCCCACCAAGTTGACCAACTGCTTGTGCCGTAAAGCGGATTTCCCATCTTAATCGTTGGCGTAAATCACCCGGATAGCTCCATTCCCAACCTGAAGAGTCCATGTGGTCTACGGTATAGCCGGTTAATAGCAGTTGACCGCCGCCTTCCGGTGGTGCGCCGCCCGGAATATTAACATTCCACTCCCCATTGTGGTCATCACGGATTTGCCCACTATAGGTTCGTGGTATAACACAGCGCTCCCCATCGTCAATTAGTTCTCGTGGCGCGAAGGGATTGCCCAGCCAAAGCACTGTCGAACCGACTAAGCTCATGGCGCTACTCTCCCAACTCGCACGCCAATGCAAGATGCGCTCATCAATATCGGTTGTGATAGTGCCTGTATCATAGTCGAGTCGGTTGTCACCTCTATCAAAAACACCAATCCGCGCTAAGTAAGCATCAGCAAGGTCAATCTGGTCTAGCTCATTCCGTCCCAAGCCCCCCATCCACCGAATAGCAATATCTTGTTCTAACTGTCGTGGGGTGACACTGCCCAATCGCTCAACAATTTGGTTTTTCAGCGTTTCTGTTGGTCCGGATATGACACCGGCAGTAATCCCATTGAGGTTACTGAGTATATCACTGAGGTTATCAACCATGCGATTTGCCTGTTGCCCAAGAGGGGCTGATTGAGGGTTATCGCCTGTATAACGTCGCTCTTGAACGCTATCAAGGAAGCGCACAATATCCACGCACGAGTTAGCGATATTGCTCAAGTCAGTATTATTTTGGACAGTATCTTCAAAGGCAGTGAGCGTTGTCGATAGCAAATTACTCCAATCAACACGGTCTTCACGTCGCGCTGCCGCACCCGGCGAAGTCCCACCGGATGTATCGGCAGGTGTTCTGCGAGCTGTTGCGCTAGACACAATAGAACTTACTCGCTGGACTTTTGTTAACGCACCGTCCATTGCAGAATACATTGCGCTGGCAGTTGGGGCTACCACAGCAAAGGTCGTTGTCGCAACGAATTTCACATTTTCGCGGAATTCGCGCTCTTTAGCTTGTGCCGATTCTACGCCACTGATAAAACGCCCGACGGCATCATTGTACATCTCGTCAAAACTATCATATTGTGTTTGTGCCTCTCGAATATGCCCGATGGCTGTCGTTGCATCACTATTCAGACGAGAAATTGCATCGCGTACCCCATCTTGGACACGCTCTACAGATGTGTTTGCAGAATCCGCCCATGTGATGTCTTCCTCACTCACTTCGCGCTGTACCCATACTCTGCCATGTGGCGTGCTATGACTAGCGACTAGACCTGCATTTTCTGCATTTTCTACGTTCGGCTGGAGATGCGGTAGACCGTTCTGCTGATGACTTGTCGGGGTCTCTTTGCGCTGAATCGCATTTTGTCTTTGTTGACGGATAAGATTTAAGACCGCCTGATTGCCTATCGTTCGTTGTAATTGAAGAACCATAGTGGGGGTCATTGATGTAGGGTTAATTTGTCCCTTATTTGAGGGCGGAAAACCATCAAATACTGTCCATGGATTATCGTATCCTAGGCTTGCGTATTCTGGATCTTGGATTTCGGGCGATTCAGTTTGTAATTTAGTGTCCTTCTGTGTCTTATCTACATGCTCAACCATCAATTCTCTCCAACATCCAATAGAAACAACTATTGATGAATTATATCATATGTAATGCTTTTTGTCATATTTAGCGGCGAAAACGGGTATATTTGTACTTGATAACCTTCACTTCTCCAACAAGGCGACGGCATCAATGTAATATGTCTGGGGTGCGAAGTCGAAAGGCTGAACTTTTTTCAGGGTATAGCCGCGTTTGCATAGAGCTTGTGCATCACGGGCGAGGCTTGCTGGGTCACTGCTGATATAAGCCAGTTTCGGGATATTGAGCGTGACGAGCGATTCCAGCACCTCTCGACTTAACCCTCTACTCGGTGGGTCAATCACGGCTGCTTCGTAGCGTTCTCCTGCTGCTATCAACGAAGGCAAAACGCTTTCGACACTACCTTCGATAATATCAATATTGTCGAAGTCTTTGAGATTTTCTTCGGCATCGGTGGCAGTTGGTGGATAGCTTTCAACCAGTGTAACCAAGCCGGCATGTTGCGCGATAAAGGCACTGAAAACCCCAACTCCGGCATATAAATCCAATACCGAATCATCTTCCGAAAGATACAACATAGCCAGCACTTCGGCAATCAAGTTATCAATTTGCGCGACATTAGCCCGAAAATAGCCACCGGCTGTCACACGAAACAAACGCTTGCCCACTTCATAATAAATCATCGAATCACCCACCAGATTCACAGGTTCGTTATCCGGCAAAATCACATTCACACTGGTCGGTAAATCCGCCGTCAGTTCAGGGGCATCTTCGCTGGTCATGGTGATGATAATCATTGTTTCGCCACCGCTGCCGCGCCACAATGCCAGCTTCTTCATATCATCAAAGTCAATTTCGATGATATCATAGAGCGTCTGTAAATCGGGATGTAGAATATGGCATGTTTCGATAGCTTGGATACTGCGTCCGTCAACTTTTGGCAAGCCTAAGTGACCATCAACGTTGCGCTCAAAGGTCATATGAGAGTTATAGCCCCATTGCTGCGCGGATGGTTTGACAGCCTTCATCGCTTTTTCGATAACTCTATCTTGAAAATTGCCAATACGATACAGTTGGTCGGCGAGAACATCTTGTTTCAGCAGCAGTTGTGCCTTGTAGTCAATATGTTGCCATTGACAGCCCCAACAACGACTGGGACCGAAATGTGGACATTGAGGGAAAACGCGGTCAGCAGAAGCACTTAACATTTCTACCCCCGTTGCAAAGTCAACATTGCTGCGTGTCTCTACAAGACGAACTTTGACTGTTTCGCCGGGGATGGTATAAGGAACAAAGGTAGTTCTTTTATTATGCAAACCGAGTGCATAGCCCCCATTTGCCATCGCTTTAACTTTGATATCGAACGTGCCGCTTTTGCTCGATTTGGATTTGTCATTGCGAGATGACCCTCTTCCGTGTTTACCACGCGGTCTATCATCACGCTTATTACGAGGCTTGCCGGGTTGATTAGATTTTTTGGGTCGAGGCATAGGATTCCTAAATAGGGATTGTTGTTTATCCTAGCATAGCAGGTTTTTCTTGTAATTCGATTACTATTTGGTAGAAATCGATGTAGAGTCTGGAAAGAACTGGACATAAGGATGAACCATGAAGACACAAAAGACGCGAAGAACCCTGTTCAGAATTGCTCTGTGTCTCTGATTCTCTGCGCCTCTGTGTTACGCTTTTTTGCAAAGTACAATAAATACCGAAACAAATCTGAGTTGAGGGCAAGTAATATGGCAGATGTATCAAAAGATAACCCGAACGAGGAAGCCGCCCGTGAAGAACTGAAACGTATGTCGCAATCCGCAGCACAACAAATGGGGAATAGCGCCCATAGTCTGGCTAATCTATCGCATTTGTCGCGTCTCGAAATTGACCAGATGGTGCAAGATGTCTCGGAATTGATACCTGCTGGTAATATACCAACCATGATATTAAACGGTTTGGCACGCCTCCAAAATCAGGCAAGCCCAGCACCAGAAAATACAAAACGCGATATCCGCATGATTTTTCGTGGGATGGGGCAAATGCTCGATGAAGCAAGTTATCGTCTTCTCGTCCATATTCCGGCACGCGCCATTCTCGCTTATCAAAAGATATTGAAACTCGCCGGAAAAAATCCTGAAGATGCCTTCCCACGCGGGACATGGCAATTTTATGTTGATTATGCCATGCGTGAAGATACTGCCCGTCATACCAATGAATCCGATGGTTTTGATAATGCCCTACGGGAACACAATATCGTCCTCAGTGATGTTGACCGTATCACGGCATGGGTTATGACCGCAATTTATACCCTGCATCACTATGATGACTTGCTCAAAAATGAATGGCGCGAACGCATTTATACGCGCAAATTAGCAACCCTCCGCGATGATGCGGCGCATCAACAACAATTTGGCGCTGTTTGGCGCAAATGGTTAGCCATACGTCCCTATCGTCGGATGGCAGATGCGCGTGGCGATGAATTTTATCCTGAATATCGCAGCAAACGCTTTGATAGCTTTCTGTTTGACTATATCAATCAGCTTGATTCGCAACACAAACGCCAATGGATGGTGCAGATTCAGGCAGCGAAGAGCGAATTATTAGCCGATTATCAAGACCAAATGTCGATTCTCGGTTACTTAGAACCCGACGCGAATGCCGAAAATCATGCTAAACATCACATCATGGAGGCACAGATTGCTGTTGTTTATGACGGGCGCTATTATCTGATTCCGGTCAGCGAGACTAATCGACCTACGCCACTTGATGTTGAAACGGTTCGCGCAAAGATTAAGGCGATGATTGAGACTCCAGCACGACTGCCTCAAACAGATTTAAGGCACTTTGCAACAGTGAAACGCTGGGAATGGTCTAATTTGCGGAAACGTTTGCCGAAAGAATTTGTGCAAGATTTGGATAGTTTACGCCATGCCCCGATTATCTTAAACTTCGACCCCCGTAATCGACAAGCAACGCTCTCAGAAATTCGTCAGGCAGAGCGCGGTGTCGGCGACCATGCACTCACGATTTTTGATACTCGTTCGTCTTTTTGCTTCGACCAATCACATATTTATTTTGATGGCGCGTGGGGTGCCGCACTGACAGAAATTATGACCAATCAAGCCCTATCATGGGCGAATTATCTCCATCAAACACCAGAACCTAGAGCCGCCAAACAACCCCCTATCCACTTGCCATTTATCGTCAATCAACAAGTGTCCAAAGCGGCTGCCAAAGTATCCCATGCCATGCCAGAAACCGCAGCAGAAAATGACACTATCTCGCTCAAACGAATCCTGCAATTGCGAAAATACTTCAAAATGCGGAGCGACTTGCTCGATATGACCGTCAATGATTTGATGGTCTTGTATCGCGCTATTCATGGCATCACCTATCAACCCCACCCCGACTTGGTATCTGCTCTATTAGAGCTACGGAGCAAAGACTATACTCGTGAGGCAGCCGAAGCCTCGCTAGACGCTATCCAAAAGCCCGAACGCAGTGCCTCTATTCTGATTCCAGTCGATGCCAGCCTAAGTTCGCCGCGTGAACGCCTCTACCCAATGTCATTTGAAGTGCCATTAGAAGAATTGCATTTGCTAGACTTGCACCAAGATGTGATAAATGCGCTGGATGACTTGGAAGCAGGCGGTAATAAACGGCGTTTTAATCAATTACAAGGCGAATATCTGGCGGCTTTAGCTGGATTCGGCAAAGTGATGGCTGCTGCTAAAGCAATTGCGCTGGCGGGCGAAAGTGGCAGCATCAAATCTATCAAAATGTTGGCGCATATCCCGACACCTTTGCAACGCCTTCTCGATGCTATTCCCGGACGTTGGGATGTTCTCAATGATATCATCAAAGGGCGCGAAGTTTTTTCTAATGTGGGGCGTGTTGCCAAAATGAGTACCTTGCGGCGTTTTATCACGGCAAAAGATGATAATGAGAAAAAGACCCTCGCATGGGGGGTAATTACCGATGCTGATGGTGTGGTCAGAATCAGTCTGCGTGATTTTCGTCCGCATGTGGCATTGTTGCTCAAAGCCAGTCAACCACAATTAGCACACCACATCACACAAGATTATCTTGATTCGTATGTCGAGGGCTTCAATCAATATATCAAAGATTTGTTACGCATCACGCGCAAAAGCCCAGAGACATCGCTCAATATGCGACCTGTGGATTAGCGTCCTTTTCATTTATCCACACGAATAAACACGGAGACAAACAGTGCCGAAGGCATTACCAGATATCAAAGGATACAAATTTAGCTTTTTCAGTTCAGATTGCGATGAACCTGTGCATGTCCATGTGATAAAAGACGGCTGCCAAGCAAAGTTTTGGCTTTGGTCTCTTGTGGAATTGTCACGCAATCGAGGCTTTAATCGGCAAGAGATAGACGAAATTAGAGGTATAATTATCGGTAACAAGTGGACAATCAACAAGAATTGGAATAAATTCTGCAAAGGTGATGAATAAATGGCGAACGAGCGAACAGAAAAATATCCAGACCAACCCGTTAGCGCGACTGTCCGCGATGAGAAGGTCTGGATAGAATTGGCGGATGGACGGGTACTGGCTAGTCCTGTGGACTGGTATCCTTTCCTTGTTTTGGCAACACCGGAGCAATTATCTAATATTGAGTTATTGCCCTTTAGTGTGGTGTGGGCGGACTTGGATGATGGCATTTCCATTGATAGTATCTTGGATGGACGGAAGCCGCCGCATACCGTTGAGGAATATGTTGAGCGCAAACAAGCTCTACAAGAGGCACTTGAGGAACAAGAGAAAGAAAGTCAAAGGTTAGGCGAGTAGTGACAGTACATGCCTTCCCAGAAATGCACACGGTTAGGATGTCAAGTTCAAGATTTTCTTTGCGCCTTCCATCCTTTGCATCTTTGCGTTAGGCATTTTCAAAAAACATAGCGAAGGTTACTTAAAGTAATATCAGGTAAAGAACTACTACTTGACCAATTTAATTCTTGAAGATTGGGCGAGGCACGCCTAGCCCCTACGAAATCCTTAAAAACTTTTTTGGTCATGTACTACAAAAAGATGAACCGCAAAGGCGCGAAGAACGCAAAGAATCCTATTCAACATAATGCTCTGAGTCTCTGCGTTAGGCATTTTCAAAAAACATAGCGAAGGTTACTTTTACTATATGAGCGAACAAACTAATCAAAAAAAATCTGGCGGCATGATGGCATCGTTGCAAGGACAGGCATTAATACTGCGCGTGCTGGTCTTTTCCGCCTTTGTTGTGTTGATAGTCGCCGTCCTCTTTCTGATAACCGCCTTTCTCTACTTCCAGAATGTGGGGCGGATTACACGCACGATTCCAGCAGCTATTCCCGATGCAGGGGTTACAGTTTCGGAATTTGTGCAACTTAATGATGCCGACAGTTACCCAGCAGCGATTGCCGTAGCCGCCGATGGCACAGTCTATAGCGCGAGTTATGTCACAGGTGAAGTCTGGCGTATATTGCTATCAGGGACAGTGCAATCTATTCCCGATAGTGCCGCACAAATTGGCTCGGTGATTGGTCTTGATGTTGATAGTTCCGGTAGACTCTATGTCCTTGACCGCCTTGACCCTTTGCTACTCAATGGGGCGATTATTTGGCGTATTGATGGCGATACCATTGAAAAAGTGATTGAAATCCCACCACAGGGACGGCGTTTTGTGGGTTTCCCGAACGATATCGCAGTCGATGCTGATGGCAATATCTATGTCGCTGATGTGCAATATGATGTCGGTTTGGCAACAGGGCGTATCTTGAGAATCGACTTTGAGTCGGGTGACATTGACGAGTGGTGGCAAATGGCAGATTCTAGCCCAGAGAATCCATCAGCTCCCACAGGATTAGCCTATGCTGCTGCAAGCAATGAGCTAATTGTGACAGATACGGCTCGTAATGCCATTTATCGTATCCCAATCAGCGATAACCCGACTGCCGAAACAATTTATACTTTTTCGGGTTTACAACAAGACAGTCCGGGTTTGAATGGTGTCGCTGTTGCCGATGATGGCACAATCTATGTCTCTGCTTTGAACCTTAACCGTATAGCGCGGCTAGACAATGACGCTTTAGCCTATTTAGCGGCGGGTTTTCGGGGCGGTAGTGATGTCGCTTATGATGCTGTTGAAAATCGACTTTTTGTCAATAATTGGGATCAACGCTGGTTGCTTCCCGTGAATTTTCTCATTATCAATCGACATATTGAACCGCGCTTGCCCTTTAGTATTGATATGATTGACTTGCAATAATGTAGAATCTGGAAAGTAATTGGAAATAAGATTTTGCTTTCGTACTGGCGCAGCGCGCTGCGCCCCTACAACCAATTTCCAGAAACTTTGGGGACTCTACATAAGCCCCTTTCGGGGTTTCACCACGCCTCACACAAAATTGCAATGTGAGCGAGTGTTTACAGGTTCAATATAGTAACTTTGTTAAACAAGTAACCTTCGGTGAATAATTGCAAAAAAAGATGAACCGCCAAAACGCCAAGATTTCTATTCAAAATAATGCTCTGCGTCTCTGATTCTCTGTGTCTATGCGTTACGCATTTTGTAAAAATATATCGAAAGTTACTAAAATAATATACGCATTATAGCGGTTTCTGTTGCGAAGGGTATGATTGCTACAGGACGAACAATGCGAACGTAAGTTTTGTTAAGCCCTGTGCGTCTACTGAAAGATATGCACAAAGATATGCACAGTGAGGAGTCTTTTATCTTATGACCGAGCAAAAATTAAAATCTGTCGAAACACTTCCATCACCCTTCAAAATTGTCTTTATTGTCGCCCATCATGATGATATTGAATTTGGGGCAGCCGGCAGTGTCGCGTGTTGGGTAGAGCAAGGTGCAGACATAACCTATGTGGTGATTACTGATGGCGGAGCTGGCAGCAATGAGCCGGGTGTCGTGCGTTCAGAATTAGCAGAAACTCGTAAAAAAGAACAATTAGCTGCTGCTGCCGCCGTTGGGGTTACAGATGTGCGCTTTTTAGGGTATCCCGATGGCACACTTGAGCCAACGATGGAATTGCGCCGCGAGCTAACGCGCATCATCCGCGAAGTCAAGCCTGACCGTGTGATATGCCAAGACCCAAGAACGGTATTTTTCCGCGATAATTATATTAATCATCCTGACCATCGTGCCGCCGGTGAAGCTGCGATTTATGCCACCTTCCCAAGTTCAGAAACACGACCTATCTTCCCCGAATTGCTTGATGAAGGTTTAGAACCTCACAAGGTCAAAGAACTCTATCTGACATTAAGCCTTAATCCGACGCATTTTGTTGATATTTCAAGCACTATCGAGCAAAAAGCTAACGCTTTACGGGCGCATGTTACCCAATTAGGGCAGGGCGAAGATTTCGAGAATGGCGCACTGAAATGGATTACAGAATGGGGTCGTGAAACAGGGAAAACAGTCGGCGTTGATTATGCCGAAGTGTTCAAAGTGATGACACTGGTACAGGCAAATGACAATGTGCGCGAGAAAGATTTAGAAAAAGCCGGAACTAACGATTAATTTTCCGTAAATCGTGCTACAATGAAGGCTGTTATCATCCTTTATTCATATCAACGCGCATCGTAAAACTGTGGAACAATCATACAACCGAGACGACATTGAAGAACATGATGTGGACTTATACAACGAGTATGAGTCCGCTACTGAATGGGACGAGGATGGGTTACAAGTTCACGCATCTCATCGTTGGACAATCTGGCAAATTGTATTATTGCTGTTGTTATTGGTCGTGATAGCGGCGATAGTGGTTTATGTAGTGCTGCCTTTTATCGCCTCACTCAACCCGACATCCTCAGCCAGCCAATTACCGACACCTGTACAAGCGTAGTCAAACTACGAATTGCCAATCGTTCGTACCATCTGCCGCAGTGCTGGCTTGTAATCTGCCAGCAAATCAAAACGTGGGCTACGGCGGATACGGTCTGGTGGGTCGATGGCGGCAATTTGGGCAATGATAATCGGCTTTCGTTCATCACGGAAAAATTGCCATGCCGCGATGACATCTTTATCTTCTAAGGCGGCATCTGACAATACATAAACCATATTTCGGCATTCTTTGAGCGCCGGATGGACTCCGCTAGACCAATTCACATTGTCTTCCGCACTATGTAGCCAGACAGCAATACCACTTTTTTCTAAATCAGCCGCGAGTTGCTGGGCAGTTGCTTCATCAGCCGCCGCATAATTTAAGTAAACCGTATCCCGTTCGAGTTTCGGCGCGGTGCGTTTATCGCCATGATGCCCGATAACCACGGGTTCTGGGCGATTAGCCTCACGGTGCATGTCGGTTTTACCCATCCTAAACACTGTTCCGCCACAGATTGAACAATCGCCGCGTGTTGCTGGTTGCCCTCTGCGTGTCCATACCGCCTGTGGATTTTCAATTTCCACCGTATCACGGCAACTCATACAATAGCCTTCAATCGGCTCGAAATCATCATCATACGTGTCGGACATAGCATACTCCTCGAAATTGTGTCTCTATCGTTTGATAGTATAGCATATCTATTTGCTGATGTGCTAACAGTACAATTGAGAAATGATAAGGAGATATTCTGTGGGAAAATAAAAACGCGCCTCATATGAAGCGCATCGTTTAGAATATTGAAATGCTGAAATGCTGAAATGCTAAATCGCTATGTTACCAACCGCGTCCGGCCATTTTTTGGTCATCGGGTAGGGCGCTGACATTAATGCCGACCATCGCTTCACCGAGATTACGGCTAACATCAGCTAAGATTTTCGCGTCATTGTAGTGTGTAACGGCTTTGACAATCGCATTGGCACGTTGTTCAGGGTTGCCACTCTTGAAGATACCACTGCCCACGAAGACACCATCCACGCCGAGTTGCATCATCAGTGCTGCATCTGCCGGAGTCGCTACACCACCTGCTGCGAAGTTCACGACAGGCAAGCGTCCTAATTCTGCCGTTTCTTTCACCAAATGATAGGGTGCTTGAATATCTTTAGCGTAGGTGAACAATTCATCTTCGTTCATATTCTGAATCTGGCGAATCTGCCCGATAACCTTACGCGCATGACGCACCGCTTCGACCACATCACCTGTTCCTGCCTCGCCTTTAGTACGAATCATCGCTGCCCCTTCGTTGATGCGGCGCAATGCTTCACCGAGATTACGGCATCCACAGACAAAAGGCACTGTAAATTTCGTCTTATCAATATGATGTTCTTCATCAGCCGGAGTCAGGACTTCGCTTTCGTCAACATAATCTACGCCGAGTGCTTGCAAAATCTGTGCCTCGACAAAGTGACCAATACGCGCCTTTGCCATTACCGGAATACTGACTGTGTTGATGATGCTATCAATCATATCGGGGTCACTCATACGGGCAACACCGCCCTGTACACGGATATCGGCTGGCACACGTTCTAATGCCATCACTGCCACCGCCCCTGCATCCTCAGCAATTTTTGCTTGTTCGGCTGTGACCACATCCATAATCACACCGCCTTTGAGCATTTGCGCCAAACCGCGCTTGAGATTCTCTGTTCCTTTTTCTTCGCCTTTGTTATCAACACCATTATCTGTCATGGAAATTTCCTCATGTACGGTCTATTTTTATTTTGCGTTCATAGTAGTCGTGCCAGCATCCAATTTGTATGTCCATTGTAGTCCATTCATCCTATTCGATTAAGGACACGGTTAGAAAAAACTAACAGCGCCAAATCTGTGACCGTGTATACTTGAGGCTATATTCCTAGCATAATGACAAGCCAAACATGGACAAACATCAAACAAGTCGTTTATATGCCCTATGGGACGAACTGAATCAAGATGATACGCAGCGCGAGCAAGATAATTTGCAGATGCGGCTTAGTCAACGGGCGAAAGTATATGCCACACCGCAAAAGCAAGAGGCGACCTATAGCGAAGACGAGACTTATCATGTGCTGACGTTTCAATTAGGCAAAGAACGCTATGCGATTGATGTCGCTCATGTGCGCGGCGTGCGTCCTGTCGGGTCGATTACTCGTGTACCGAGCATTCCTAATTTCTATCGCGGTGTCATTAATATGCGTGGGCGCATTCTCACAGTGCTGGATTTGCGCTATTTCTTCAATATTGGGACAGATAAATCTGATATGCCATCAGAATTAGTCATTGCGGAAACAGAAGATTTACAGTTGGCAATCTTGGCGCATTACATAGAAGAAGTGACGACGATTCCACGCGAGACAGTGGCAGCAGTTGATATGAAATACGCACGGGGAGTCACCGCAGAGCGCCTCGTGATACTCGATATTCAAACGCTCTTTAGCGATGACCGTCTTATCATCGGTGGAAAGGCAGATAGTTCATGACCAAAGTAAGCGATATCTCCCAAACGACTCGGGCGAGCCGTTTAGGAGCAACCTTGAGCCATCGTCTTGTGTTGATGACGATTGCGGCAACCTTTCTTCCCACATTCTTAACGCTCTTGACTGTCTTTTGGCTTGAGCCAACGTTACCAGTCGGCTTGTGGTTGATTGCACCTTTAGCCTTCATTGCTGGTATTGTTCTAGGGCTGTATAACCAGAATATCGGCTACCACCGTACCGCAGAAGTTTTGCGCGATTATACAAGGGCATTGGATAAGGTCGCAGACGGTGATTTGCGTACTCGTCTGACGATTCCGCCCTTTATGGTGAATAATAAAGAGGCTCAAATGCTCGCTCATCTGGGTTGGGCAATGAATCGCACGCTCGATACCATGCAAACGGTTGTACAAGATTTCAGTCAGGCGCTATCACAACTCGATACCGATACACAGGCGATTCTCGATGCCACAAGTCGCCAGATAAAAATGGGGCATGAGCAAGATGCTGTCGTGACCGAAACGACAGCAACGGTCAATGAAGTGCGTGCTACCGTGACCGAAACCGCCGAACGCGCTCAATCGGTTGCCGAGACTGCCCAAATTTCAGTCGATATCTCACGCACAGGTACAGAAGCGGTTCGTGAAACAGTGGATGGCATGGAGGTCATTCGGCGACAGGTCGAAGATATCGCCGATAACATCCTCGTATTATCAGAGCATACGCAGCAAATTGGCGAAATCATTGCGACAGTCAATAATCTAGCTGACCAATCACGCATGTTAGCCTTGAACGCCTCTGTCGAAGCGGCACGCGCTGGCGAAGAGGGCAAAGGTTTTGCCGTTGTCGCTATGGAAGTTCGTAATCTTGCCGACCAAAACCGCGATGCGACGATTCAAGTCCGTGAAATTTTGGGCGAGATTCAACGGGCGACCAATAGTGCAGTAATGGTCACAGAGGAAGGCAGTAAGGGTGTCGATGTGGGGCAACAACGGGTGAATAAAGCGGGCGATTCGATTAATGAATTATCACGCGCCATTGAAGATGCAGCGATGGCAGCGATGCAGATTGCCGCCAGCACTCGTCAGCAAACTATCGGCATGGATCAACTCACCGATGCCATGCGAACCATTAAGCACGCCACCACCGAAACAGTGAGTAGCACGATGCAAGTCGAAAGTAGTGTATCGCGCCTACGAGATGCTGCCGAACGAGTCAACAATGTTTTAGCTGGCTTGCAGTATCAGGATTAGCAATAGGAAAAATGAACCGCAATGGGCGCAAAAACACCTCTGCGCCTCTGATTCTCCGCGTCTCTGCGTTATGATTTTTCTTGGCGTTTTGGCAGTTCATAATCAAATATGAGGCAGTTAATCGACAATGGCGATACGGTCATAAATGTTAAAAACATCGTCCTTGCGACATAGTTCTGTGCCACGAGTCATGACAGCCGCCGAACCTGCTGCAATCCCATAGCGCACAGCATCATGCAGCGAATGACCCTCTGCAAGCGCCCAAACAATCCCACCGACCATACTATCGCCCGCCCCAACTTTGCTGCGAATCGGCACAACAGGCGGACGCATTTTAACAGCCTCATCCGCCGTGATAAACAGCGCCCCACTTGCGCCCATCGAAATCACAAAAACTTCGGTCATGCCGCTTTTGATGAGGTCTTGAGTAATTTCGATTAAGCGGTCTTCGCTACTGAATTTCTGCCCAGATAAAATTTCTAGTTCACGCAAATTGGGCTTGAGCAAAAAGACTCCGGCACGCGCACACGCTTCTAAAGCCTCATTCGATGTATCGACAATCAGGTGGCTTTTTGTCGGCTTCACACGTTCGGCAAGCTGCATATAAAAATCTTGTGGCATTCGCGGTGCGAGGCTACCACTAGCGACAATGTAATCTGCTTCTGCTGCTAATACGGCATCGAGACACCCTTGCCATTCGCTTTCAGTCACATTGGGACCCGGCATCCCAAAACGATACTGCAAGCCTGTCGATTCTTCATAAACAGTGAGGTTTTCGCGTGTCCTATCGGCTATAGCAATTGGCAAAGTATTGATGGCTTCTTGCTGCAATAATGTCGTTAGCATCGCGCCTGTGCCACCACCGGCTGTATAAATCGCTGTTGATGTACCACCGAGTTTTTTTATCGCCCGTGATACATTGAGTCCACCACCGCCGGGGTCAAATGTGGGCATGGCGCAGCGCATCTTGACTTCGCTGGCAACACTATCAACGGATGTACTTTTATCAATCGTCGGATTGACAGTCAATGTCACAATATCCGGCATGGCATGTCCTTATTCAATACGCTCTTAGTATTTATTCAAAGAAAAAGCGTAACACAGAGACGCGGAGAATCAGAGACACAGAGCATAATTTTGAGATTGACTCTCTGTGTCTTTAGTAGCTCAAACTGCACTTGCTCAGGTTAGGGTAAATAGAACGTTTTCAGCGATTTTCTTGGCGTTCTCCGCATCTTAGCGGTTCATTTTCAGTCTTTGTCTTCTTAGCCATAACTTAGGCTTTATCACCCAAAATTTGCTCGGTACGGTCAATGTTGCCGACACTATAATACTTCGCGTTGGGGTGATGGGTGAAAATAGCAACGGTACTCTGTTCTGGCACGATTTGGAATGACTCCGTGAGTTGCAGCCCTAAATCTTTTTCAATCTGTGGCATGAGATTCCAGACGATTTGATGGTCGTCCAAATCAGGACAAGCCGGATAACCCCAACTATACCGCTTGCCTTGTTCGCGCCCGATAGCTAACTGTCCCCGTGTCAGATTCGTCATGTAGTTAGCGGTTGCTTCTGCCGCTTGTACCGCCAATCCATGAAAGAAGTAAGCCTCTGTGTACTGGTCGCTGCTCTGTAGTACCTCAAACTTGCGGTCAGCTTCTGCGCCGACTGTTACGGCTTGCAATTCCACCACATCGACACCACGCCCATTAATCGGCTCATAGTAATCACTGATGCACAAGAACTGCCCTGTTTGTTGCCGTGGGAAGCTAAAGCGTGCCACTTCGCGTAATTCCGGCAATTGCTCATAATCCCAGATAACCAAATCGTCACCATCGGCATTACAGGGCAAGTAAGAGTAGACGGCTGCCGGATTGAGTATTTTCTCTTGTAGCGCCTGTTTCGTCATCTGTGCGAGGCGCGTCTCGAAGTCGGCTTGCGTCTGTTTCCATTCTTCGCCTTGCTGATTTTTCGCGCCCCAACTCAGGCGGAATAATTCGGGCTTGTTGAGGTGTTGCAGCACGACATCTAAGGGAATATCAGTAACGACTTTTGCTCCCCAAAATGGCGGATTCGGCAATTTCGGCGCAACAGCAATCGTTTTCTGCGCGACTTTGCCTTCTGGCAATGTGCGTTTACGGCGTTTCTTACCCATTTCTTCATAGGCATCGTCAACTGTTTTTTGGAGGAAAGCCTCGCGCTTATCTGTGATGAGGATATCCATCACACTCAAGCCCTCAAAGGCATCTTTACAGTAGAAAACGCCTGCCTCGTAGGGTTCACTTGTTTCATCCAAAAATAGAATCCGATGACCGAAGCGGCGGTTAATCGCTGCACCACCGACAAGCACTGGAATAGCTAAATTTCGCCGTGCCAATTCATTGATAATCAGGGGCATTTGCTTACTGGTACTCACCAGCAGTGCCGACAAGCCAATCGCATCAGCTTTGTATTCGATGGCTTTTTCAATGATGGTATTGGCAGGGACTTGTTTGCCGATATCATGGACTGTGTAGCCATTGTTGCTGAGAATAGTCTTCACCAAATTTTTGCCGATATCATGGACATCGCCATAGACGGTTGCCAGCACGATAACACCTTTCGTTGAGCCTTCGACCTTCTCCATGAATTTTTCCAGATAGGCAACTGATTTTTTCATGGTTTCGGCAGATTGCAGCACAAATGGCAGAATCAATTCACCAGCGCCGAACTTATCCCCGACTTCTTTCATGGCTGGCAATAGTACATTATTGAGTACACCAACCGCGTCTTGTCGCGTCAGGCAGCCATCAATTAGTGCCTCGACACCTTCTTTCTTGCGATGCAGAATTTGCCAGTGTAACGCCTCTTCGCTGGTCATATCGGCAGTCGGGTCAACGATTTCTTTGCCAGCCACAGCGACTTCATTTTGTTCAAAATATTGGATGAAGCGCGGCAAGGCATCTTCATCGGTGTTGAAAATCAAGTCATTGGCGATTTTGCGCTGGTCATCGGGAATCTCAGCATAGGGTGTGATGTGTGCTGGATTGACAATCGCCATATCCAAACCTGCTTGCACAGCATGATACAAGAAGACACTGTTCAATACGCCGCGTGCTGCCTTGCCCATGCCAAAACTAACATTGCTCACACCGAGCGCCGTTTTTACGTTGGGCAGATGCTCTTTAATGAGGCGAATACCTTCAATCGTTTCAACGGCATCATTCCGCAATTCAGCCTGACCTGTCGTGAGTGGGAAAGTCAGCGTATCGAATATTTGGTCATCAGCAGACATGCCGTAGTCATTAACGGCAATTTCGGTGATACGTTTGGCAATCTCGAACTTTTTCTCACGACTATGCGCCATGCCGTCTTCATCAATGGTCATCGACAAAACAGCCGCGCCATGTCTGACAGCGATGGGCAAAATTTTATCAATCCGTTCGCGCCCATTTTCCAAGTTATTGCCATTAATCACGCCGCGTCCCGGATAGAGGGCAAGGGCAGCTTCGATAACATCCGCTTCTGTCGAGTCGATAATCAACGGCACTTCGACAGCCATCGACAATCTCTTGACGAGTTCTTGCATTTGTGCTTTTTCGTCGTCGCGCTCGGTCAATGCCACACAGACATCTAGCATATGTGCGCCCGAATTAACTTGTCCGACAGCAATTTCGATTAAGCCATCATAGTCATCAGCCAGCAAGAGACGTTTCACTTTGCGGCTACCCTGACTATTGACTCGTTCGCCAATCAGCGTCGGGGCAGGGTTTTGTACAAGCCGTGCCGCTTTCATGCCGGATGAGGCTTGTGCGGCAAATTCGATTTCACGCTGTACCGGATGTTTGCGCGTCGCCTTGCCTTCGACTAAATCACTGTGTTTGTGACCATGTACTTTCTGATACAACAAATCCAGATGTTCAGGACGTGTACCACAGCAGCCGCCGACAATGTTAATGCCCCACCGTGTAAATTCCGCCACCATTTCGCTAAATGGCTCAGGTTCCATCGGATAGACCGCCTCACCATCGACATTAATGGGCAAACCCGCATTCGGTAAGACACTAATCGGATAAGGGCTATGTTCGGCTAGATATTGCAACGGCGCACGCATATGTTCGGGTCCCGTTGAGCAGTTAATCCCAATGACATCGACTGGCAAAGGGGCAAGTGTGACCAATGCGCTACCCATATCTGTCCCGAATAACATACGCCCCGATACATCTAATGTGACCTGTGCTTGTACGGGAATACGAGTGCCACTCTCAGCAAAATAGCGGTCAATGCCTGTCAACGCCGCCTTCACTTCCAGAATATCTTGTGATGTTTCGATGAGTAGCACATCCGCGCCGCCTTCGACCAAACCTTGTGCCTGTTCATAGAAGAGGTCAGCGAGTTCATCAAAAGTAATATCGCTCAAATCGGGGTCATTGCCGCTAGGGAGTTTCCCACTGGGTCCGATACTGCCGGCGACAAAACGTGGAATCCCTGTTTTTTCTTCCCAAATGTCACAGGCTTTACGGGCAATTTGCGCCGCAGTCCGATTGATTTCTAGGGTTTGCTCACCGAGTCCGTATTCAGTCAATGTGAGGCGATTACCGCGAAAAGTATCGGTTTCCACGACTTCGCTACCCACAGCGAGAAATGATTCGTGAATCTCCTGAATCACATCAGGACGTGTGATGACGAGATAGTCATTACAACCTTCCAGATGGTCGCCGCCGAAATCTTCTGCCGTGAGATTATACGATTGCACGCTCGTTCCCATCGCGCCATCAAAAATGACCACATGGTCTTCAATCGCATCGAGATAAGCCCGTTTACTATAGGTATCGTTTTGTCTGTGTTGTGTTGTCGCTATCGTCATTCTATAACCATTGCCTTTCGCTTACTTTGCCTACCATTTGTGCGGCTAATTGTTTTCGGATGATTTTGGAAGAACTTTTCTGAGTAGGGACGTGATATATCGCGTCCGTTGATAAAAACAGTATCTATTCAGTTATCTGTGAATTCAGAACAATTTGAACCACAAAGACACCAAGAACACAAAGATTCAAATTCAAAAATTTCTCTGCGCCTCTGATTCTCCGCGTCTCTGCGTTATGCTTTTTCTTGAAAGGTAAATAAACACTAAACACATTACACATCATCATCTAATAGGTTAAATATGATTTCATCTGTTTTCTGAATATCCAACGGCAAGGTTTCCCAACCATCCTCAGCAATCATCACACCGATTTCATCCCATGTATTGGGCGGTGTTGTACTTTCTTGATAATGACGGATTTTTGCTATGTCATCCATTGCTAATGTAGCAATCCGTTGTGCATAGCTGAGAAGGGCTTGTTTTTGACTGTCGTTCATTTGTCGAAAAATATCGAGCATTTCAGTTTCGTAGTTGACAATGTTTGCTCCTATTACGGACGAATACATAGGTTTCGTTCTTACAACATTCTTGGCGTTTAATTGGGCGTATTGCCATACGCTCCTACAATTTATGTTTATTCCTTGGCGGTTCAAGCCTTTTTCGCATGTCTTGGCGTTTTGGCGGCTCAACCCTTTTTTGTGCCTCATGTATTGTATCGAATATAATAGCAAAAGGTAGCGTCTGATGCACGGTCATTATATATGTGTAGATATTTCTTACAAAATCGCCACACTTACTTTGTTGAACTTGCTCTCACGATGTCAAATGACCCACTATAATCTATAAAAGCCCGTTTTAATAGATTTCTTGTATCTATTCAGCTATCCATGAGAAATCAGGCTGTGGTGCAAAAATCATCTTGAGTGTTTCAAAGATAGACTGCCCCTGACGGCGAGCCGTTTCAAGGATGGAGATGAGGTTGGCGTAAAGTTCAGCGCCCCAATCCGA
>JAUZRW010000179.1 GCA_030950085.1 Anaerolineae bacterium | reverse complement strand
TTTTCCAGTAGCAAATAGTCGTCAATAAGCCTTTCTTTATTCAGTTGTTCCAGTTCTTCTCGTTTTGTCAGCATGACTTTAGTATACTTCTTTTATTCACTTTCGCTCTCCACAATCTCATGGATAGCTGAATAGATACCCGATTGTGGGATGTCCGTTCAGGGCAAGTGTTACAGGTTTATCAGGGGCATGAAGCGGCAGTCACAGGACTGGCATTTAATTCACAGGCAACCCAATTCTTAACGATTTCAGCCGATAATACGATGCGCTTATGGGATGTCGAATCGGGTGACTTGATTCGGGCTTTTGAGGGTCATAGCGATGATGTGTTAGATGTCGTGCTGGCACGCTCAGGCGATGTGGCGATAACAGCCTCTGCCGATGGAACAGCCAAAGTTTGGCGTATTTCGCTATCATCTATTGTGCGTTGGATTGAGAACAATCGCTATATTCGTGCGCTAACAGAAGAAGAGATACTAGAATATCGTCTTGATTTATCAGAATCGGAGTGAGGGCTATGGTTACAGAAGGTTTACGTCGTTGGTTTGTCGTTCATTTTGCTGTCGATATGCTATTTGGTATCCCGTTGTTGATTGCGCCGCATTGGATATTATCGCTGTTTGGCTGGCAAACGATTGACCCCTTCATGGCACGATTGGTTGGGGCGGCACTGATGGGTATCGGCATTGAATCGTATTTAGGGCGGAATGCAGGGGTTGAAGCGTTTCGCGGCATGTTGAATCTGAAAGTTATCTGGTCACTAACGGCAACACTAGGCACTGGGTACACACTGCTAGTCGGGGATGCGCCTGCGATGGGTTGGTTGGTGGTAGCGATGTTTGCCGTTTTTCACGGATTATGGCTCTATTATCGCGTGCAGTTAGGTCGTCTACAAACAGTATAACAACAAGCAAATCAATCTGTATGATAGTATTTTAGTCTATTTTGGCAGTTCAAAAATAGACCGCTTTAGTTTTACGAACAGTCCCCAACACGATACAATTCTTTCTATTGCGACAACAACAAAATTAAGGACACACCCATTATGGCTTTACCTGAACGTGAATCACCGAAAGATAAACCTGTTTCGCTGTTTGTCACCTGCATTGTCGATATGATTTATCCAGAAACAGGCATGTCGGTAGTAAAAATATTAGAGCATCTCGGCATTGAGGTTGATTTCCCGATGGAGCAAACGTGTTGTGGGCAGCCGGCGTTCAATGGCGGGTATCGCAAAGAAGCAAGGGAAGTCGCCAAGCAATTTTTACGGGCTTTCGGGCAATCACAGGTGATTGTCACGCCATCTGGTTCGTGCGCGGCGATGATTCGGCATGAATACCCAGCACTATTTGAGAATGATAATATTTCATGGCAAACATTGGCAAAACGAGCAGCAAGTATCACATGGGAATTCAGTGAATTTCTAGTGGATGGTTTGGGCATTACTGATATTGGCGCGAAATTGCCACAAGCACAATCATTTGCTGTCCATGATGCTTGTCATGGCTTGCGTTTGCTGGAATTAGGTGCGGCAGGGCGTAAACTCCTGAACAATGTCGAAAACGCTACACTTGAAGAATTGAATGATTGCGATGTGTGCTGTGGCTTCGGCGGTTTGTTCAGCGTTAAGATGCCTGCTGTCAGTCATGGGATGCTCATGAAAAAAGTTGACAATATCAATCAGAGTGCAGCCGAGGCGATTATCACAGGTGATGCAAGTTGCCTCACGCAAATGAACGGTGGATTATCACGCCAGAAATCAAGCAAGCGAGTTCGGCATATCGCGGATGTCTTGGCAGAGGGCATCGACTAAAAAGCCTATCGCAAAGAAAAGCGCATAAAACTTAACGCAAAGATGCAAAGGGTGTAAGGCGCAAAGGAAAAGAAGGTAAGAATGATAAAAGAGGAAGATAGACTGAGCAAAATTATCATTGGTGCTGCTATTGAGGTTCATCGGACTCTCGGTGGATGTGGATTACTAGAAAGTGTTTATGAAGAAGCACTTGTTTGGGAATTGGAACAGCAAAAATTAAATGTAGAACGGCAAAAAGTTGTTCCGATTCAATACAAAGCTGTCAAACTCGCTGCCCCACTACGATTAGATATTCGTGTGGAAAAGTGTGTGATTATCGAATGTAAGGCAGTTGCCGATTACAACGCACTCTTTGAAACACAAACTCTGACTTACTTACGATTGATGAAATTGCGATTAGGGCTGGTCATCAATTTTGGTGAAAAATATGTGAAAAATGGTGTTAAGCGTGTGGTCAACAAGCTATAAAAACAACTCTCTGCACCTTTGCACCTTGAACTCTTTGCGTTAAGTTTTTGGCATTTGCGTTACGTGTTTTGAAAATGAAAGAGTAAACTTTGCGCTTTTGCATCTTGAACCCTTTGCGTTAAGTTTTTTGCATTTGCGTTAAAATTTCTAATCATGAAAGAGTAAATTATGGATGTAACATCGAATAACTTTGTGGCATTAGCAGATATCGCCCTGAATAACCCTGAACTCCAGAAAGCTGTCTCGAAAGGCACGCGCAACGGTTACATGGGACGCGAAGCCGCGATGTTTGCTGAAGGGGATGCCCATGGACAAGCTCTGCGCCAACAAGCTGCTGAGGCAAAACGACGGGCGCTGCGAAACTTACCGGATTTGCTAGAACTAGCAGAGGAAAACCTGAAAGCGAACGGTTTCAAAGTATTGTGGGCGGCGAATGCTTTTGAGGCGAATAAGCACGTGATGAATATTGTAAAGCAGCATGAGGTCAAAATCGTCACCAAGTCCAAGTCAATGCTGACAGAAGAACTCGGTTTAAATCATGTGCTGGAAGAATCAGATGTGCGAGTAGTTGAAACTGATTTGGGCGAATACATCATCCAACTCAACAACGAACCACCAAGCCATATTGTTGCACCGGTTATCCATAAGACAAAAGAAGAAATCCGCGATATTTTTATCCGCGAATTAGAGATGCCCACGACGGATGATGCCGGAGAAATGGTTGCCTTTGCTCGGAAAATGCTGCGTGACGATTTTCTCAGTGCTGATATGGGTATTTCTGGTGGCAATTTCCTGATTGCGGAAACAGGCACTATCGGGCTAGTGATGAATGAAGGTAATGGGCGCATGTGTACGTCAATGCCGAATGTGCATGTGGCGTTAGTGGGTATCGAAAAAGTAGTCGAAACGTTGGATGATTATGCCTTACTCACACAAGTGCTGCCGCGTAGTGGTACAGGTCAGCATATGACGGTTTATACCAATATCATCAATGGACCGCGACGTGACGATGAGACCGATGGACCAGAGCATGTCTATGTGATTCTAGTGGATAATGGGCGCAGTGATATTTACGCCACAAAATATGCCGAAGCCTTGTCTTGTATTCGCTGCGGCGCTTGTCAAAATGCGTGTCCGGTTTATCGTAGTACAGGCGGTCATGCCTATGGGTGGGTTTATGGGGGACCAATCGGGGCAGTCATCACACCCTTGATGGTCGGGACTGATAACGCGACTCCCTTACCCTATGCCAGTAGTTTGTGTGGTGTCTGTAAAGCAGTGTGTCCGGTTGATATTGACTTGCCACGGATGTTACTTGATTTACGGGCGGATATTGTGGAGCATCGACAATCAGAACGGATTTATGATATTGGCATTAAAGCATGGGAAATGGGCAACAAATCACCACGCTTATTTGAACTCGGTGGCAAAGCAGCAAAACTAGGGCTGCAAGTCACCGATGGGAAAGTGATGCCGGGTCCGTTGGGAAACTGGACAAAATTTCGTGATTTCCCTGATTTTGCTGCAAAATCTTTCCGTCAATTGTGGCGCGAACGCAAAAAATCTAAGAAATAGTTAACGCACTACAGACCTGCTAATATCCATGCGGCGACTTGCAAGGGCAAGAGAACAAGCATGGCAGCAACTGTGGGTAGTGGCGAATGAATCCGCGTATAGCGTGTTCCGGCGAAGGCAATTAATGGCAATGCTGGCAAACTGCTCAAAACAACAAGCGCAGGTAGGAAAGTGCCGACCAAAAACGGTTGTACCAAATAGGCAATGAACAATGCCAGCCAGTAAATGAGGCGCAAATGTTGCGGTTCAAGTTGGGCTGAGAGTGTTCGCTTACCAACTGTCGAGTCAGCATCGCGGTCTGCCCAATTGGTTGCCATCACCAGTATGAATATCAGCAGGGCAAACGGTACACAGCCGATGATAACCCTCATGTCGATATTGCCAGTCTGAACGGTATAGCCATATAACGGGAGATTGACACCCAGCAAAACCGCGTTAATGGTTTCACCCCAACCGCGCCATGCTAATCGGAAGGGGGGTAGCGAATAGAGCCAGCCAGCAACTGAGCCAAGAATCCACATCGGCAATACAGCGAGACTCAGCGTATTAACAGATAATCCGATAAGCAGGAAAATTAAACCTATAATTTGACTACCGACAGCCGCTTTCAGGGCGAGATTACACGAGCCAATCCCGCGTGATAACATCCCACTACCCCCTGAAAAGGGTGTTCGTATGGTTAGATTGTCTGTTTCGTAATCGGCATATTCATTGACATAGTGTGCCGCGAGAATCACAGGCACAAGTGCGAGGAATCCCCATACCAAGGCAGTTAGATTGAATGTGAATCCGAAAGCAAACGGAATCAGGCTACCAATTAAATAAACTGCGCTGACTGTTACCAAGAGTAGTGGACGCGCCATCCCCCACAGTGCATGAAGTGTCTTGACCATAATTTGCCTTGTATGTGATTTTACCCATTCAGTGTATGGTGAACAATCTATAGCGATATGATTACAGTACGATAAAATGTCGCGTTGATTGAAACGTGTTACAATTGTGTCGCAGTCAACCAGAAAGGTCATTTATGCCAAGCAGACACATTATCCTGAAAAAACTACGGGCGGCACAACAGCCGTTTACAGATATTGAACCGATTGCGGAGAAAAAAGCAGTTGTCACGGTGGACGATACATCACCACAAGCATTGCGTCAACGTTTTATCGACACCGCACGAACTGTAAAAGTTACTGTTCATGAGGTCAATAGTCCTAACGATGCACTTGAAATTATTCTCGATTTGATTGGCGATGAAAAGCAGATCTTATCTTGGCAACCGGAACATATTCCATTGCCAGAATTGCATACGACACTCAAAAATGACGGAATCTCCATTGCCGAGCGACAAGACGGGTCTGTGCCTGTGGGAATAACAGGGGTTGATGCGGCGCTTGCAGCAACGGGGAGTCTCATTCTCTATAGTGGGACAGGGCAGTATCGCGCCACATCGTTGTTGCCCGATAAGCATATTGCTATCATGAAAACATCTCAAATTGTAGCGGATATGGAAACATGGGTCGCACAGACAAAAGACGATTTTAACAAGCCATCGAATATCACACTGATTACGGGACCCAGTAAAACGGCAGATATTGGGCAAGAATTGATTCTCGGCGCACATGGACCGCGTGCAGTCCACATTATTTTATTGCCAAGTTAAATAATCCCGTTACTGCGCCAAGTCGCAATTTCTTCGTCACTTTTACCAAGTAAATCTTTCAATATTTCGTCGGTGTGCTGACCGAGTAGGGGCGGCGGCGAGAAACTATCTTCGTAAGTATCCGACATTTTGACAGGGTTGCCGGGCGCATGGTATGTTGTGCCGTTGGGATGTTCAACTTCAACAACCATGTTTCGTGCTGCTACCTGCACATCATTTAATGCCTGTGCCACATTGTTTACCGGGGCGCAGGGAATACGGGCATTCTCTAGTCTTTCAATCCAAAAGGCTTGCGTGTTAGTCAGGAAAATGTCGCTCAAACATTGATTGATGCTATCTCTATTTTTATAGCGTCCGGGTCGTGTTTTGTTTTCTTCGGTGTTGATATCTGGCGCATCCACCACAGTCATGAGATTTAGCCAGAATACATCCGGAATGACCGCAACGACGATATAGCCATCTTGTGTAGCGAAGGTATTGTAAGGAATGTGTGCGAGATGGGCATTACCGAGTTGTTCTGGGATTTTGCCACTGAGCAGATACATGGTTGCCAGATAGTTCAGCGCACTAATTTGGGTATCTTGCATGGAAATATCGACATGTTGACCCTTGCCGGTGCTTTGTCGGGCGATAACGGCTGAAAGAATACCGATGACTCCCATCATACCGCCACATAAATCAGCATACGGAATGCCCGCACGAGTCGGGGGTGAGTCAGGATGTCCGGTAACACTCATCGCGCCACTAATTGCTTGTGCGACCATATCGTAAGCAGGACGTTTTGCGCCGGGTCCATCTTCACCAAAACCGGATATGGCACAGGTGATAATACGTGGATTAATGGCGCTGAGATGGTCATAATCAATCTTGAGTTTGGCAGTGACTCCGACACTAAAATTGCTGAGAACCACATCAGAAATTTTCACCAAATCATAAAATAGCGCCAGACCTTCTTCTGTTTTGAGGTTAATCGTAAGGCTCTTTTTGTTACGATTCACAGTTAAAAAATAGGCACCCATACCATCAATGCTGTATTGTGGATTATTGGCGTGTATTTGGCGCGTCATTTCGCCCGTTTTGGGTGGCTCAACTTTAATCGACTCTGTCCCTAAATCTGCTAATAGTAAACCAGCATAGGGTCCACTAATCATATGCGTAAGGTCAATCACACGGATACCTTGCAATGCTTTCATCAAACTTCCTTACATCACTTAGATACTAGAAAAGCCTTATGGGGTTATTCGCCAATTTTCACGTCGGATGGGGAGCGCATCAAAGTCATCATCAGCCGTAACAACAATACTATCTAATCGCTTCGCTAATGCGGCTACTAATAAATCTGCATCCGCAAATTGCCGACCCAAATTTCGCATATCAGCCCAGAATCTCGCTGCTTGCAGCCAATCGGTATCAGTCAGTGTCAGAGCAAGAAGTTGGGGAGCGAACTGTTCCTCAAATGCCTTTAACTTGCGAGCCGCATTAACCTTAAATAATCCACGCATGATTTCGTAATGCACTGGTTGACAAAGATACAATATATGTCCACCCCGTATTGCTTGTTTGGTACGCGATGTCGTGACTTCAATTTGATTGATGTAATCTGCAACCACATTAGTATCAAGAATATAGCTCAGTCTTTCCATTCCGCCTCATCCCAAGGTTCGATGTATTTCTCATTCATAGCAACTGTCATTTCCTTAAGTTCCGATGATGACAAACCATTACGTATTATGGTAGCTGCCGCATCCATACGTTGAATCCGTTCCTCTGGAGAGCGTGGATGTGCTAAATTTTTATGACTGAGATAATCATACAATTGTTGACGTTCTTTTTCCGAAAGTTGATTAACAACTTCTATAACTTCTTCAAAAGTCATTTTTGTCAATTCCTCTAGTGCTGTGCATTTGTTTCATTGTACTAGATTTTGGTGGATTGTTTCTACGCTTGATAACACCCCGACATAGATACAAGTCAAAATGAGGCGACTGTCTGGAATGCGGATGGATTAATTGTTTGCAGGGCATTATGAATGGCTTCTGCGAGTCGTCGTTTGCCATCGCTGTTGAGATGAACACCATCGACATCAATCGGAGAATTGGGATTATTCCCCCAAAACTCTGTCAGCCATGCTTGCCCTTGCCTATCATTGACATAGAATCCTTCGGCATAAAATTGTGTTTGTGTAACCGAACGCATCAAGGCATTGTCGAGTGGCAAGAGATACGGTTCAATGTGCAAGCAAGTGACGTTGCGCCGCGAACCGAGTAAACCTGTTGGCGTACAGGCGGTAGATAGAGCTTGATTCATCGTGCCGATGACAGGCGGCGAAATTGTATTTCCATAGACTCGTTCACCTAGTTCGGTGACGATAACACGGTAATAA
Organism: Anaerolineae bacterium; assembly: GCA_030950085.1. Lineage (GTDB taxonomy): Bacteria > Chloroflexota > Anaerolineae > Aggregatilineales > Phototrophicaceae > JAUZRW01. Next base: position 2,683 of record JAUZRW010000179.1, on the reverse strand, counting down.
TCGAGGATGAGCACCTGTGTTTGCGAACTATTGCTTTGTAAGGCTGTCACAAGTTGTTGTAATCGTAGGATGTGGTTATTGACAGCAGCCGCATCCGTTGAATCTGGCAGGTCATTAATGAAGGGGAATATCACTGCAAACTGACAGCGTTTCGTGATAGCAAAAGCGAATTGTGGCGTATCAAAATAGCGCACATTATCCCCTGTACCGAGACGACTCGCACCGACACTCAAATCATAAATCCCCATATGCGTGATACCGGTTTCGTTATAATAAGTATCCAGAACACGGCTAAATGCTTCAGACACAATGACAGGAAAACCGTATCCCGGAATACGACTCACAGCTTGTCCGGCAGGAATTGAATCGCCAATAATCAGGATACAATCTTCGAGTCTATCTCCTTGTGCCACACTTGGGAATACAATCATGAGGATAGCGGCAAAAAGCCATATCAAGCCTATTTTGTGCTTAAAATTCATTCAACTTATTCCTATTTTGTCCGAGTAGGGCAATTTGAACCTCAAAAACACAAGAGACACAAAGATTCTAGTTCAAAATTTTGCTGTGTCTCTGTTCCTTTGTGTTACGCTTGTTCTTGAATACTAACCAGAAACTATGCAGACGGAATCCGTACTGGGCGCACAAAAGTATCGGTTTCAGTCAATGTAACGAGATTAAAACCCGGTCCCTGCATTACGCCCGCCGCAGGTTCTTCAGCCGCATACCATGTCTGCGTCTGAAACCATCCACTGACTGCACTATAATAGCTGATACCTTCGCGCACCGTGATAACATTCTCATGAATATGCCCATAGAAGACACCCCGTAAGCGATGTTTAGCCTTTAGCAATGTATTATGGAGCGCAATCCCATTTTTAAGGCTAATGCGGTCTAGCCATGGCGCTTCGAGTAATAAGGGATGATGATGTATGCCGACAACAAGTGGGCGGTTATCATCCGCGCGGCATATCTCATCAAGCCAATCCAATTGCTGTGCCATGAGATAACCACTATGCCCCTCGATATCAGGCGGTATATGACTATCCATCATGACAATTTGTACCCCATTGCATTCAAATTCAGTATCATATCGGATGCGAATCTCATCCGACGACTTTCCTAGAAAATGTTCTTGGAATTGTGGAACGAAGTCGTGATTACCGGGGCAATAATAGACAGGGTAGCGAATCTGTTGCAGTATTTCGCGTGCGACATGATAATGTTCTGCGGTTTCGGGATAATGTGCCACATCGCCGGTGTGCATCACAAAGTCAATCGCCATCGGTAGGGCATTGACCGCTTCAATTAGTTTTTGAACTGGAATACGTGAACTAAAGTTTATATGTTCGGACACATAATCGGGGTCAAGATGGATGTGCGTATCGCTAATATGGACAAATGTAAGTAGTCGTTTTGACAAGATATTTCGCCTTCACTATAGAAAACTAAAAAAGATGAATCATAGAGAACAAAACTAGGCATCATCGGCAAGAATGGCGTTAATTGTTTCGACTTCTTCTGCCTCTAAAACCCAATCTGCCGCCTTCGAATTAGCTTGTAAATGCTCTAATTTAGTCAAGCCAGAAATGACTGAGCAAACTTGTGGTTGTGCCAATAACCAAGCATGAGCGAGTTCTGCCATCGTATGTTCCCGTTCCTCTGCCCATGTGCTTAATTTTTCCACACTCGTATAATTCTTATCAGTCATGTATTTTTGCACATATTCGCTACTTTCTCCACGCGAACCTGCTGGTGCATATTTGCCGCGCTTATACTTGCCTGTGAGGAAACCTCCGGCTAACGGAAAATAGGGAATGAAGCCAATATTATCTTCGATACAGTAGGGAATAACTTCGTTTTCGACTTCGCGCTCTAGCATATGATAATGCGATTGTACCGTTACAAAAGATGTCCAACTGTGCATTTCTGCTAATAGATTAGCCTTAGCGAGTTGCCATGCAGCGTAGGCAGAAGCGCCAATGTAGCGCACCTTGCCACTGCTTACGAGATTTTCCAGCGTTCGCATCGTTTCTTCAATCGGTGTCGTATCGTCCCAACGGTGCATCTGATAGAGGTCGATATGGTCACTCTGCAAGCGCCGCAAACTATTTTCGACAGCAAGCATCAGATGATAACGTGATGCGCCTTTATCGTTTGTACCCTCTCCGGTTGAAAAATAACCTTTTGTCGCCACAACAAATTTATCCCATCGACCTTTGAGCGCATTGCCTAAAGTTGTTTCTGAGTCGCCGCCTGTGTAAACATCGGCTGTATCAATAAAGTTAATCCCTAAGTCAATGGCTGCATCTAAGACATTGAATACTTGCTTTTGCTCTAACTTACGTCCAAACTGGTTTGTCCCCATACCAATGACCGATACGCGAACACCAGCACGACCTAATTGACGATATTCCATTTTTTATCCTTTGGATGAATGTTTTAGTATCAAATCCTTATTGTACCGAGTTCGGCTTATTTAGGGCTAAAGACCTATTCGCAAAATGGTGATATTAGGGCTAGGTATGACGGATTAGCGTGTTGTCGCTGGCTATAAAACACTGACTTGTATAGTGCGTGCCAATTCTTGCCATTGGTCAATCGTAAATGTTGCCATGCCGATATTGAGCGCATTTGCTGTTCCGGCGGCTGTCGCTTGCCGCAGTGCATCCGACGCAGAGAC
>JAUZRW010000178.1 GCA_030950085.1 Anaerolineae bacterium | reverse complement strand
GGCACAACATATGGGCATTATTGGCGAATCGGGTTGTGGGAAAACGACTCTACTACGGGCAATTGTGCGCGTTTTACCTCATAACAGTGCGATACCATCGGGCAAAATCATGTACAAAGGGCGCAATCTACTCGAAATCTCAGAAGCTGAGATGCGACAGGTGCGCTGGCAAGAAATAGCAGCCGTGCCACAAGCCTCAATGGACTCACTTGACCCCGTGCAGCGTGTCGGCAAGCAGCTAGAAAAATTGCTGACAGTACGGGGTAGACTTGACCGCAAAACGGCAAAACGTCGTGCTGTTGATTTATTTGACCTTGTTGGGCTTGACTCTGAGCGTTTGGCGCATTATCCACATGAATTTTCTGGTGGGATGAAGCAACGTGCGGTTATCGCTATGGCATTGGCACTCAATCCGAGTCTGCTCATTGCAGATGAACCAGTGACAGCATTGGATGTTATCGTACAGCATCAAATTCTCGAAGTATTAAAACGCTTGCAAAATGAACTCAATCTCACTGTGCTGTTGATTACACACGATATCTCAGTCGTGGCTCAATTGTGTGACTCCGTGGGTGTGATGTATGCTGGGCGGATTGTCGAGCAAGCCCCTGCTGATATATTCTTCAAAACGCCAACCCACCCTTATAGTCTAGGCTTACAACAAGCCTTCCCGAATGTGCTAGAGCCGCGTGATATGCTGGTGTCCATTGAGGGTTATCCACCGGATTTGCGTCATCCACCATCAGCTTGTCGCTTCGCGGAACGTTGCCCACTCGTGCTAGATAAATGCCGAGAAAGTGACCCCTTTTTGGAATCCGTCGGCGAAAATCATATGGCAGCTTGTTGGCGCTCCTCTGAAATGGAAGAATTACGCTCACAAGTTCAAGACCCAAAAGCATGGCAGCACACAGAAGCGGCACAACAGACCTTGGCTCATGATGACAGTGTAAAAGCGGACACGGATAAATCCAAATTAGATGGGTTTGTGAACGATAACGACGCTATCTTGCTTGAAGTGCGCCAAGCATCAAAGCGATATCATGTCGGCGGCGGTCTAGCCGGATTGATTCGCGGACAAAAAGAACAGACGATTTTTGCTGTCAATGACGTAACGTTACAACTAAGACGTGGCGAGAGTCTCGGATTAGCGGGTGAATCCGGTTGTGGCAAAACAACAACAGGTAAGTTACTCGTCAAACTCATTGACCCCAGCGACGGTCAAATCATATTTGATGGTGTCGATATCGCTCAATTAGATGGCGATAGTCTGCTAGAATTTCGTCGCCGCGTACAGTTGATGTTCCAAAACCCCTTTGAAGCATTGAATCCGCGTTTTACAATTTACCGCTCACTTTCCGAACCTCTCATTATTCATGGGTGGAAAAATGAACAAGAACGGTTGGATAGAATTATTGAAACACTAGACCGTGTTAATCTGCGCCCTGCCGAAGTGTTCCTCGATAAATACCCACATCAGCTTTCTGGTGGACAATTACAGCGTGTTGTTTTGGCACGCGCCTTGATACTGCACCCTGATTTTTTGGTGGCAGATGAACCCGTTTCAATGTTGGATGTCTCAGTACGGGCGGGAATCTTGAATACGACAAAACGTCTGACGAAAGAAATGGGTCTGGCAACGATTTATATTTCGCATGATTTATCGCTACTACAATACACTTGTGACCGTATCGCTGTGATGTATCTGGGATATATTGTCGAAATGGGTCCTAGTCAAGAAGTTATCAGTAATCCGAAGCACCCCTACACTCAAGCATTGATAGCTGCTGTACCTGTTCCCGACCCATCCATGCCCAATCCACCTTTGCTTGTGCGCGAAGGTATTCCACGTCCGACAGAAATACGACAAGGGTGTCCCTTTGTTGAACGTTGCCCCGAAGCGATGGAGGCTTGCGGTAAAATTTTCCCGCCATCAGTCACAGTGGCTGAACAGCATACGACACTGTGCCATCTGTATGGAGAACATGCCATTTCACCGAAAATTATACCCCTTGAGGAAATTGTGTCATGACGACGATGAGAGCCGCTATTCTGCGCGAACACGGTGGGCGCGAACAAGTCAAACTAGAAAAAATCCCAATCCCAGAACCACAATCAGGCGAAGTGCGAATTCGCGTCCATGCCTGTGCGTTGAATTGGTTAGATGTGGGTGTACGGAAGGGTTCTAAATTCGGCTCAATTCCGCTACCTATTATCACAGGTTCGGATATTGCCGGAGTCGTTGACAAGCTGGGTGATGATGTTTCCGGCTGGCAAGTTGGCGATGATGTTACAGTTTACCCGTTAGTAACGTGTGGTGTCTGTGAATTTTGTCGGCAAGGCGATGTGATGGTTTGTCCTCAGCATCAGATTATTGGGGAACACATGAACGGTGGTTTGGCAGAGTATGTTATTGTACCAGCCCGTACCTTGATTCATAAACCTGAAAACCTATCTTTTGCGGAGACAGCCGCTTTGCCAGTTGTAACCATGACAGCGTGGCACATGCTCATCGAGATTGGCAAACTGCGTCCCAACGAGACTGTTCTCATCCCTGGTGCCGGTGGTGGTGTGGCTTCTATCGGTATCCAAATTGCGCGACATGCCGGCGCACGAGTCATTGCGACAACATCAACACCCGAAAAAATGCAAAAAGCACGCGATTTTGGGGCGCATCATGTCTTCAATTATCGTGACGATGATTGGGTTCAGCGCGTCCTCGATGTAACAGAGGGTCGCGGTGTAGATATGGTACAAGATAATGTCGGCGCAGCAACATGGTCTTATACACTAGAGACACTAGCACGCAATGGTCGTTTAGTTGTTTGTGGGTCTCATTCTGGCACAACATTTGAACTGTCGATTCCACAAATTTACCATCGCCAACTCCGTATTTTGGGGTCTAATGGCGGCACATACAATGGATTACGGGTCGCCTTGTCTTTGTTTAATCAGGGAATCTTACGTCCGGTTGTTGATAGTATCTTACCCCTTGACGAAATCCATGAAGGTCATCGAATACTTGAAGAACATGACCACTATGGCAAGGTCGTTATCCAAATGGTTTCATAAACATGGTGACTGAATCGAGCAAATATCATTACGAAGATGTGCCAAATTGGTTAAAGCTGCCTGAACACTGGCAAGTCCGAGAAATGTCGGGGGTTGCAATTGACTCACACGATAGAGTTTTTGCTTTGGGACGCGGTTATAATCCAGTAGCCATTTTCGATAGTGATGGCAATTTCATTGATGCGTGGGGTGGCGATTTATTTGAACGCGCTCACAATATCATGATTGCACCCGATAATACAGTATATTGTGTTGATGATTTGGGGCATCGAATCTTCAAATTTACCCCCGATGGCGAATTACTACTGACTATAAATAGTCAGAATACACATACTGATAATCCGACTATGACCGCACGGGGACAGGTTGTAAACAGAGTGCATCCTCCGTTCAATTATCCAACCGGAATTGCACTATCGCCGCAAGGTGACTTGTATATTTCCGACGGTTACGGCAATGCACAGATTCACAAATACGATTCGGACGGAACATACCTGTTCTCATGGGGCGATTTTGGCACAGAAACAGGTCAATTCCATGTGCCGCACGGTGTCTTTGTCGATAACGAAGGCTTAGTCTATGTCTCAGACCGTATGAATTGCCGCATCCAAATTTTTTCAGCAGATGGTGACTTTGTGACTCAGTGGGATGATGTTCACTTCCCTGATAACATTTGCATGGATAAAGAAGGCATCATCTATGTCGCAGAACTTGGTGGATTGTATCTTAAGGGCTTACCGATAGATATGAGGCAACCTGCGGCACGCATTACCATTCGCAATCGTCAGGGGCATATCCTCGCTGAATGGCATACGCCTGACCCTCGCGGCACAGGCAGTTTCTTCGCCCCCCACGACATCGCTGTTGATTCAACAGGGAATCTATATATCGCGGAAGCGGCAAACACCTATGCACGCGGCACTGCCCCACCATCATGGTCTTTACTCAGAAAATTGGTACTGAATCCTCGCAATCAACCCTAGCGCAAAGCAGATGAATCTCCCAACTTTATCTAGCAGACGCTTTCTACAATCAATGTTACAATCGAGGCATCTAAAATACATGGGCTAAGGTTATTGCATGGGAACGGTCATACTAGGAATCATATCAGTATTCGTATTGGTCTTCATTAACGGGTTTTTTGTGGCATCAGAATTTGCATTAGTTGGCGCACGTCGTACTCGCATCACACAGCTCGCTAACGAAGGTCATGCAGGGGCGAAAGCGGCTGAAAATGCTATCAATCATCTGGATAGTTATATTGCTGCGACCCAACTGGGTATTACATTGGCTAGTCTTGGCTTGGGTTGGATTGGTGAGCCGGCAATAGCGGGTCTCATTGAGCCGATATTTGAAGCCACCTTACCTCACGATATGGTCGAGACACTTGGAACAGCTATCGCAGTGGCAATCGCTTTCTCAATTGTGACGATTTTACACATCGTTTTGGGTGAACTTGTGCCAAAATCTATCGCTCTACAACGCCCCGAAGGAACATCGGTGATTATTGCCCGTCCAACATCTTATTTTCTCGCCCTTTTCCGCCCCATTATCTGGTTGATGAATACTATCGGCAACCGCATTGTACGAATGCTTGGTTTCCAACCTGCCGAGGGTCATGTACAGGTACATAGTGCCGAAGAATTGCAAATGCTTGTCCGCAGCAGTCGTGAGGCAGGTATATTACAAGAAAGCGCAGAACAATTATTGCGACGGGCTTTTGATTTTAGCGATTTGCATGTCCGCGAGATTATGCAACCGCGTGTTGAAGTGGAGGCTATGTCCACAGATATTACGCTCACTGAACTGATGCAACAGGTCAAAAATGGGCATCATTCGCGCTATCCAGTTTATGATGATGACTTAGACCATGTGCTAGGTGTATTGCATATTAAAGACTTTCTGGATGTACTCATCGCCACCCCTACCCTAGTCACGAACGATAAGCCATCATTTGATATTAAAACCCTGATGCGCGAAACCCTGTATGTTCCAACAACTCTGAGCGTTGACCGCTTGTTGGATCGAATGCAAAAGACGAAAATTCATCTAGCGATTGTGATAGGCGAATTCGGTGGCATGGCAGGAGTCGTGACTATTGAAGATATCATGGAAGAATTGATTGGTGAGATACAAGATGAGTTTGATATGGAAACTATGCCTATCATAGAAAAAGATGGCAAAATACTGATGGATGGTCTCGTGAGTCTGTCGGAAGCATCAGAACGTTTTGGAGAGGTAGACGACGATACTGATTCGGCAACCGTCGGGGGCTATATTCTCGAACAATTAGGACGAATTGCGGTAGTCGGTGACAGTGTGCCTTTCGGAGATTATACTTTCCATGTCCGCGAGATGGACGGAATGCGTGTCACTTTGATTGAAGTCAGCAAAGAAGGTGAATCTGATGATTCTATGCGTCACCCCTAATCCAGCCGTAGACCGTACCCTCGTTGTCCATCGCTTCGAGAAAGGCAGTATCTTCAGAACAGAGGAAACAGTTGTTATTGCCGGAGGTAAAGGTATCAATGTTGCTCGGACTGTCCAATTACTCGGCGGCAATGCGACCTGTGCTGGATTTCTTGCAGGCTATGCTGGGCGTTTTATCGCCGATTCTGCACAGAATGACGGTCTCGCAGGGGCATGGACAATCTTAGAAAAACGCGAGTCGCGTACTTGTATTATTCTCGTTGACTCTGAAACAGACCAAAGCACCGTTATTAATGAAGTGGGCCCCGTACTCAACAAAGCAGATTGGAAACAGTTTGAAGCGGATATCCTCAAAGCATCTGAGTCAGCAGCTATCATTTGCTTTTGTGGCAGTTTGCCGCCCAATTCTGATTTAGAAATTTTCACGGATATCTTGCGTCAATTACTTGCTACAGGCAAAAGAGTATGGGTGGATTCGAGTGGCGATGCACTTAAAGCGGCGACAACAGTGGAAGGGATAGCGATTAAGGTCAATGACGAAGAAGCATCAGAACTGCTCAATCAACATATTGTTGATGTGGATAGTGCCGCAAAAGCCGCTAAAGCACTGCACGAACGCTCGTCAGCCCCGATTGTCCTAACGCTTGGTGCTGATGGCGCTATCTTTGCAAATAATGATAGCCTCTTACACGCGGTTTCCCCAACAGTCGATGTCAAAAATACAGTCGGTAGCGGCGATGCTTTCTTTGCTGGCTTGCTGGTCGCACTCGAAAAAGGTGTCTCTGCGTCGGATGCACTGCGGCAAGCGACAGCCGCCGGAACAGCAAATGCACTCAATGTCGGCATGGCAACATTTACGATGGATGAGTGGCAGGAATTAGCTCACAATACCCTTGTTCGTACCTTGAATTGACCTATTGCCTGTTATTGATAGTAGCAGAGTTTAGGATAAATATCGTAAACGATACGCAAAGGCATCCCGATTTTATAGGACTTTTACGGCTTTTTCTTCATAAAAACTGCTTTGGTAGTATAGTGAGTATATGGGGCTATTATTTTCATCAACTCTCTAGGAGGGAATCACGACATGAAGTCCTATCGCAAGATTTTATTAGCACTCTCACTAATCATTGCAGGCTTACTCAGCACACAATCAGTCATTTTTGCACAGACAGGCTTAGATTACACCTTAGATGCCAATTATGGCGAGATTGCGCTACAAAGCGGCTTTACACCTGACCCTTTCCAAGTCAATATCACGAGTGGCGGCAGTATCAATGCCAATAGCTCACTTGTCAGTTGTAATGGCTATGTCACAACAGAGCCAGATTACACTGTGTCATGGTCTGGTACGTCTACCCTATTGCGTTTCTTCTTTGAGAGCAATGGGGATACCACCCTGATAATCAATGACTCAAATGGTAATTGGCAGTGTAATGACGATTCCTTTGGCACATTGAATCCCACGATTGATTTTGACAATCCCAGCGAAGGGATTTATAACATTTGGGTAGGTAGCTTTGTCTTAGGTAATCCCCTTTCAGGTGTTTTGAATATCACCGAATCGTCCTCTGTTGTACCAGGGTCGCCTGCCTCGTCTAACCCAGCTAATCCGTCTAACCCATCGAATCCATCGAATCCAGCCGCAGCAATCGGCTTAGATTACACACTAAATACCAACAACGGCGAGATTGCGCTACAGACAGGCTTCACACCAGACCCTTTCCAAGTCGATATCACGAGCGGCGGCAGTATCAATACAGGTAATTTGCTTCCTAATTGTAACGGCTTTGCTACGGCAGCCCCCGATTACCGATTGTCATGGTCTGGCACATCTACTTTGCTACGTTTCTTTTTTGAGAGCGACAAGGATACCACTCTGATAATCAATGACCCGAATGGCAATTAGCGTTGTAACGACGATTCCTTTGGTACTTTGAACCCCACAATTGATTTTGACAATCCTAGCGAGGGTGTTTACGACATTTGGGTGGGCAGTTTCATTGCGAGTGATTATATTCCGGGTGTTTTGAATATTAGCGAGTCAACTGCTGCTGTTCCGACTTCCACCAATTCATCTGCTTCATCCGGCTCATCTAATCCATCCGCAGCTTTGGCGTTGGATTACACCCTAACTCCAAACTTTGGCGAGATAGCCCTACAGACAGGCTTCACACCTGACCCCTTTCAGTTCACGATGACAAGCGGCGGCAACCTCGATGTGAGTAGCTCGCTTCCTAACTGTAACGGCTATGTTACGGCAGCGCCGGATTATACTGTGGCATGGTCTGGCAATTCGACCCTGCTGCGTTTCTTCTTTGAGAGCAATGGGGATACCATCCTGATAATCAATGACGCGAATGGTAATTGGCAGTGCAATGATGACTCCTTTGGCACATTGAATCCCACGATTGACTTTGACAATCCTAGCGAGGGTATCTACAACATTTGGGGGGGTAGTTTCATTGGGAGTGATTACGTTTCGGGCGTTTTGAACATTACTGAGGCGAGTTCCGTTGTTCCGACTTCATCTGCCTCGTCCAATCCGTCTAATCCAGCCAACCCGTCTAATCCGCCTAACCCAGCCAATCCGTCTAATCCATCATCTGTGGTAGGACTCGATTATGCGCTAGATGCCAATTATGGTGG
>JAUZRW010000177.1 GCA_030950085.1 Anaerolineae bacterium | reverse complement strand
TGAACCATTTCTTGTTTAACAAACTATCCTTGGTGAATCTATATCCTCTATCTCAGATTGCAATTTTGTGTGAGGCGCAATGAAACCGCGAAAGCGGCTTTTTCTGAGCGAGCTTCAGCATGATTACCATGGGGTTGCTTATGTGATTGCGTACTTGGATGGACGAAGTCGCCAGCACAGGGGCGTTGCCTCACTCAGATATTGTCTAACAGGTTCACTTTACTCGGCGTGATAAACGCGCTGGATGGCAGCCTGTACAGGCTCTGGAGGTAATTCGGGCATCAAGTCTTCGGGCAGTTGATCCTGAATGGGGAGTGTGTTGACATCGTAGCCATTGAGTATCATCTCGTACAAGACACTCTTGTACTCGTGTACGAGTGCATCGGTTTTGACACCACGCCACTTCCCCACTATCTCACTGAGCCGATAGCTCAAACGAAGCACTTTGGCGTTTGGATACCCGAATTTCTTCACTTCGTCATCAGAAAGACTAAGCATCCGTTGGCGATGTTCTCGAACAGTGATTTGGTCTTTCATGGTGAGACGTTTCATGAGTCTTTACTCCAAATATCATAGTCATCAGCTTGCATACGATCCGCAATGTCTCGGATAAGACCTGTAGGAACAGGCAATGGGATTGAAAAGCGTTGCCAGAATATCGCACAGTTGCATTCCCCTTCTTGGAATTGTCCATCGTCGTTGGGGAAATTATACAAGGCTTCTTTCTGCTCAGTATACCACGAGCGAATGCTTTGGAATGTCTCTTCAGAAATCTCAGCCTCGTACATGTAGACTGTGGTACGTCCATTCGTTGCTTCGACCAGCTCAGAAGCTCGCTTGAAGTGGGCATCGTCATCTTGTAAGCGACCAGGTTGGGGTTTCTTTTGCATGAGTGCTTCTAATATCATTTTTTCGCCACCCAACGCTTCAGCTGCTTCAGTCGTGGGATGAAAGCCGATGATTTTGTCATCAATAACCCCTGAGATACCAACGTGACCCGCCCGAACTAGCGCAGGTTCACCGTGGTGGGGGTGGTCGGGATTATAAACACCACCCGTTCCTCTAAAAATCAAAATGCGAATAATTGGCACAAAACTCTCCTAATCGGAATAAAGTCGAATAAGTTCAGCAATATGTTGAATTGTATAACACCAATCCGGCACAGCAATAATCCGGGTCGTACATCCGCTCATATTTGACACAAGCCCAGCAGATGTGCATCAGTTTTCGTGCTGCCGCGATAATAGCGACATTGCCATGATACAAGATAACCATTGCTTTGCTATTTTCGCCAGACACGCTAGGATAGTGCCCATAATATTGAATCCAAATGAAAAGAGAAACAACATGCTCAAATTAGGCTTGATAGGGGCAGGTCGCATTGGCAAAGTCCATTGTGATACCGTCATGACTCGCGTACAAGATGCCACGATTGTCAGTGTTGCCGATTACTATGAAGAGTCTGCGAAATCGTTAGCGGCGCAATATGGCATTAGCCATGCAACGAGCAATCATCGAGACATACTTGAAAACTCAGATGTCGATGCCGTCATCATTGCATCTTCAACGGACACTCATTCGCAATTCATCATTGAATCAGCACAGGCTGGCAAAGATATTTTTTGCGAAAAACCGATTGATTTCAATTTGGCAAGGATAGATGAAGCAATCAAGGCAGTAGCTGATGCGGGAGTAAAATTCCAAGTCGCTTTCCAACGGCGTTTTGATGCAACATTTTTGCGTGTCAAGCAAGCGATTGATAATGGCGAAGTAGGGACTCCTCATTTGCTGCATATCATCAGCCGCGACCCTGCGCCACCGCCGATTACTTATATCAAGGTTTCGGGCGGTTTATTTTTCGACATGACGATTCATGATTTTGATATGGCTCGTTTTTTGCTCGGTGAAGTAGAAGAAGTTTATGCGATGTCCGCTAACCTCGTTGACCCTGCTATCGGTGAAGCGGGCGATATTGATACGGCGATTATCACCCTGAAATTTGCCAATGGTGCGATGGGAACAATCGACAACTCGCGCAAGGCAGTTTATGGCTATGACCAACGGGTTGAAGTTTTCGGGGACAAGGGCAGTGTCACGAATGCTAATCAGTATCCTGATACAGTGACATTGAACACAGGTGATTCTGTACGACGTGGCAGTCTTCCCTTGAATTTCTTCCTTGAACGCTATGCAGCCGCTTATCAATTTGAGTTAGAAGCGTTTGTCGATTGTGTGGTCAATGACAAACCTGTATCTGTTGGTGGTGCAGATGGGCGTGCGCCTGTGGTGATTGCTATGGCATGTTACAAATCACTAAAAGAGAAACGCCCTGTAAAATTGAGCGAAATTTCGTAACCTAAGCGACTATGACGACATTTAAGTTCGTATCCAAACGTTATCCGACACAAGCCGGTTGTTATCTGATGAAAGATGGCAACGGGGTTGTGATTTACGTTGGAAAGGCGAAAAATTTGCGTCGTCGTTTAGCTTCTTATTTCCAGAAAAAACATCGTGTTCGGCGGACTCGTCGCTTGGTTAAGGCGATTCGAGATATTGAAATTATGATTGTTCATAACGAATCGGAAAGTCTCATTTTAGAGAGCAATCTGATTAAGCATTATCGACCCAAATTTAATCGGGCAGGCAAGAGTAAAAAATCGGGTCTTCCTTATATAGTGTTGACTAACGAGGAAGTCCCACGTTTTGCACCCTATAAAAAACATCGCCCAAACTACGACTTAGACAGCGTCCCTGAAACCAATATTGCACATCGATTTGGACCCTATATCAGTAATCGCTTTCGAGATGTAGTTCTCGACTTTGTGCGTGACCATTTTCAACTGCGTGCTTGCCATCCGTTGCCTCATCAAGTGTGTTTACTTTTTCATATGCACAAATGTAGTGGAATCTGTGAAGGGCGTGTCACTGCTGAAAAATATGCTGAGGATGTGCAACGGGCTATCGAATTTTTGTCGTTGCAGCATACCCGTATTTTGCATGAAGTCGAAGAAGAAATGCACGCTTGCGCTAAACGTTTAGAGTTTGAACGGGCAGCGTATCTTAAAGAGCAAGTAGCGGCTTTACGCCATGCGCTCGAAAATCAAGTCGTTGAACGAAACATTGATGATGCCGAAGATGTGATTTTCTGTGGCGAATCACACGGACTCATCGCCGAAATTCGACATGGCATACTGCTTCATATGCACTTGTACACGCTTAACCAAGAGAAGCATGATGATTATTTGCAAGGTCACTATTCAAACAACTATCCACATCGCATTTATATCAATCATACAGACACAATACGCAAGCTGAAAAAACAGTTGCCATCGTCATCACGCATCAGAAAACCCAATAATGACACCCTAAAAATGTTAATGGCATTGTGTGAATTGAACTACGACTATCGACTTGCTGACCGTCACTCATTAGCATAATCACTATCATTTTAGGCGACAATTCTAGGAGCAGAATTTATGACGAAAACATATGACACACTGCACATGGGGCGCAGTTCAATCGACCTCTATTCTAATGATGTGGGTACACCCTTTGTTGATATTGGCAGTTTTGCCGCTTATATCGGCGGTTCACCAACGAATATCAGTGTTGGCGGACGGCGACTCGGCTTAAAGACTGCCCTGTTGACTGCCGTGGGTGTTGACCCTGTGGGTGACTTCATTCTCAATTTTCTCGATAAAGAGGGTGTTGAAACGCAGTTTATTCCACGCAAAAAAGAACATCGTAGCAGTGCTGTTGTGCTGGGCATTGAACCTCCCGATAAATTCCCATTGATGTACTATCGAGATAATTGTGCCGATATCAACCTCACCATTGATGATGTCTTAGCCGCCCCAATAAGCGATTGCAAAGTATTTCAATTTGCAGGAACAAATCTCAGCAAAGAGCCAAGTCGCAGTGCCACGATGTTCGCCGCAGAACAGGTGCGTCAGGCAGGGTCAAAAGTGGTCTTGGATGTCGATTTTCGTCCTGACCAATGGCACGATGTTCGGGCGTTCGGCGTACAGGTTCGTGCTGTATTGCCGCTAGTGGATGTCGTCATTGGCACAGAAGATGAAATCAATGCCGCAATGCTGGATGACCCTTCCAAAATGAGCCTCACACACTCACAGGTATCGGATACCAAAGTTGCTGGCGATAGTCGTCATAATATCGAAAAAATGCTCCAGAATAACCTTGAAGCTGTTGTCGAAAAAGTGGGGGCAGAAGGGGCAAAAGTTCATTTACCCAATGGTGACGTGTTAGATGCCGCAGGTTTTCCCGTCGATATCTATAATATTCTCGGCGCGGGCGATGCCTTTGGTGGTGGTTTCCTTTATGGTTACGTCAATGGCTGGGATTGGTATAAATCGGCACGCTTGGGCAATGCTTGTGGTGCGATTGTTGTCGCGAAACACGGCTGCGCTAACTTTATGCCGACATTAGATGAAGTGCTTGCCTTTGTTGAACCTTATGGTGGGTTGGACTAACGGCTAGTGTTACACTGTGTATTATTTTCTGTTGCTGGGAGGGTATGATGAAGTTTGTTGTTAAACATAGTTTATGGCTCATTGTGTTGCTGTTGGCAGCGTGCAATACAGGTAGTGCAACTGAGGTGGTTATCTCGTCCAATACACCAGATGCGGTGCAAACGCCCTTGCCGTCACGGACTCCCTTACCCTCGCCGACACCCTTGCCCCCCATAAATTTTGCCCCTGCGACAGCGATTCCTCCAGCAACATTTGTCGCAGCTAACCCCACCAGTGATACAAGGATTGTCAATCCTGATGGCTCGGTGGCGCGTTTGTTGCAAGGTGGACGCGGATTATCGACAGGACAAAGTATGAATAACGGTGAATTTCAAGTAGAAGGCTATTGCCCCTTATTAAATTCTGCCTATGGTGTGGCAGAAGATGATATCGACTGGTACTGCACGTATAATGGTCAGCGTGCCTTGACTTTGCGCGAACAGCATTTTACCGATATTTGCCGCCGAACCTATAACAATGGAGAGGCTGTTGCACAATTAGTTTCAACGTCACAAGTGCCGAACGAACGTTGGCGTTGTGTTGAATATCTTATCAGACCAACCCCGACTCCGGTTCGTGTACCGACACTACTACAAAATGGCATAGGCATGTCGAGTGGTAGCCCTATGAATAACGGCAACTTTGAAGTCGAGGCTTATTGCAGTGCGATTAATGCGTCTTATGGTGTTAATGAAGATGGCAATTTCTGGTATTGTACATCGAATGGCGAACAGGTTTTGACACTAGGAACGGCTGAATTCGATGATATTTGCTTCCGAACCTATAATGTTGTTGGGGCTTTTGCGATACAAGAGGATAATGCTGTGCCGGCTTATGGCTGGCGTTGTTATGCGTATTTGGATTAGAAACAGAAAGTGCTTAGTTGAAAGTGCCTAGCCGTGAGATTTGATACATGATTCACCACCAAGATACGAAGGACACGAAGAGTTAAATTCAAAAATTTCTCTGTGCCTCTGATTCTCTGGGTCTCTGGGTCTCTGGGTTAGGCTTTTTTGAGAGGTGAATAAACACGTACTTTGCACTCATGATGAACGACTGAATTGGAGAAAAATTTACTATGAAATACACATCAGAAACGATGTTAGTGAAATCAATGGATACAGGTGGTGCAGGGCAATTTGCGCGAGTACGGGCTGCTGAGGCAGGTTGGGATTACCTGAATATGTCTGCCTATCGCATCAACAAAGGCGATACTTATGCTGATAAAACTGAAAATTGCGAAAATGCGATTGTGATTCTGGGCGGACGCTGCACGATACGCACAACAGATGGCAACTTTGAAAATATTGGTCGTCGCCCGAATGTCTTTAGTGGGATGCCCTATGCCCTCTATCTCTCGCGCAATAAAGATTTTGAGATTGAGGCGCTCACTGATGGACTCGAAATTGCATCGTGTTGGGTGCCAACCGATGAAGACCATCCGACACAATTAGTCACACCCGATATGAGTAAAATCGAGATTCGCGGCGGTGCAAATGCCACTCGTCAGATTAACGGTATTCTTCCGCCCGGCTTTGATTGTCATCGTATTGTCTGTGTTGAAGTTTATACGCCACCCGGCAATTGGAGCAGTTATCCGCCTCATAAACATGATGTGCATCGTGAAGATGAAAATGGCAATGTGTTAGAGGCTGATTTAGAAGAAATTTACTTCTATAAAATTGACCATCCCAACGGTTATGCGTATCAACGTGTCTATAATGATGACCGCAGTATTGATGGTCTGATGATGGCACAAAATCATGATAGTGTCCTCGTGCCAGAAGGGTATCATCCGGTTGTCAGCGCACACGGTTACACGACGTATTATCTCAATTTTCTCGCAGGTTCGGCACAATCATTAGCCAATAGTGATGACCCAGATTACACATGGGTACAAGATACATGGACGTTTCAAGACCCTCGCTTGCCAATTGTGCATCATGGTATGGAACCGCGATAATTGCTTCGCAAAAGGGTGCATTGCGCTTGCTTGCACCCATAAACAAGCCAAAAGCTAAAAATCACTTATGCTGAAAGAGGGTATCTAATGACAACTCGTAGACTCACAATGGCACAGGCGCTTGTTCTGTATTTATCCAAACAATATGTTTCGCGTGATGGCAAAGAGAATCCATTTTTTGCTGGAGCGTGGGGCATTTTCGGTCATGGCAATGTTGCCGGAATCGGACAAGCATTACAACAATTCAGCAGCCAATTTCCCTATTATCAGAGCCGCAATGAGCAGGCACAAGTTCATGCGGCGGTTGCTTATGCGAAACATAAAAATCGGATGCAAACCTTCGCCTGTACCTCATCTATTGGACCCGGTGCAACGAACATGATTACAGGTGCAGCGACAGCCACTGTGAATCGCATTCCGGTCTTGCTCTTACCCGGCGATATTTTTGCTGAACGGATTCAAGCCCCTGTGTTACAACAAATCGAAAGTGAACATTCGCAAGATTTCAGTGCCAATGATTGCTTCAAACCTGTATCACGCTATTGGGATAGACTCTCGCGCCCAGAACAATTGATTACTTCATTGCCGGAAGCGATGCGTGTTCTCACAAGTCCTGCCGATACCGGCGCGGTGACTCTCGCACTGCCACAAGATACACAAACAGAGGCTTATGATTATCCTGCCACAATGTTTGAAAAACGTGTTTGGGTTATCTCGCGCAATCGCCCTGATATGTCATTATTGCAACAAGCCGCACAGTGGATTCGGGAAGCTAAGAATCCGATGATTGTTGCCGGAGGCGGTGTTCATTACAGTGCAGCAAATAGCGCCCTACAAACATTTGTCGAAAGAACAGGGATTCCCATCGGCGAAACACAGGCTGGAAAAGGTGCGCTCAATTACGACCACCCTCTGAATTTAGGTGCAATTGGCGCAACCGGAACAGATGGGGCAAACATCATCGCTCGTGAAGCCGATTTGGTGATAGGCATCGGCACTCGCTACAGTGATTTTACCAGTGCCAGTAAAACGGCTTTCCAGAATTCTGATGTGCGCTTCATCAATATCAATGTGATGGAATTTGATGCTTACAAACATGGTGCGATTCCATTGGTGGGCGATGCAAAAATCACACTAGAAGAACTCTCTACATTATTAGATGGCTATTCAACCGATAATGCTTATCAAGCGCGTTGCCAAGAATTTAACCAAAATTGGGATGCCGAAGTTCATCGCATTTACAATCTTGAGCATGAGCCGATGCTGTCGCAAGGTGAAGTGATTGGCATGGTCAATAGTTTATCGAATCCGCAAGATGTCGTCTTATGCGCGGCTGGCAGTATGCCCGGTGATTTGCATAAATTATGGCGTACCCGTAATCCGCGTGGTTATCATCTGGAATATGGCTATAGCTGCATGGGTTATGAGATTGCCGGTGGATTGGGTGTCAAAATGGCTGACCCTGAACGCGAAGTTTATGTCATGGTCGGGGATGCCTCATTTTTGATGATGAATAGTGAAATTGTGACGATGGTACAAGAAGGTATCAAGGTTAATATCATCGTGGTCGATAATCATGGTTACGCCAGCATTGGCGGTTTATCCAAGGCTATTGGTAGTGATGGTTTTGGTACGAAGTATCGCTATCGCAATGCAGATGATAATCAGCTAACAGGCGAAACACTGCCTATTGATTTTGCTGCTAATTGCCGCAGTCTCGGCGCTCATGTGATTGTTGCCAAAACTCGTGAAGAATTCTCTAAAGCGATTGAAACATCAAAAGGTATACAAGGCAAACCTGTTTGTATTGTTACCGAAACAGACCGTCGCCAACGTGTCGCGGGTTACGAGAGTTGGTGGGATGTTGCGATTGCCGAAGTTTCTGATAATCCCGATGTGCAACAAGCGCGTCAAGACTATGAAGACAATAAAGGCGAAGAGCGCCATTATCTTTAAGTGCTTGCTTAGTCAGCATATTTTCATGATATGCTGACTATATCTCATGAAAAAATCAGGGAGAAAAAGCATGGTTATGAAAACAAAAGCCATGACGGTTGAACAGTTTGAAGAATGGGTGAATCAACCCGAAAGCACAGAACATGATTATGAATTCATTGCTGGGGAGATTGTAAACGTGGTAACACATCCACTTTCTTCAAAAATCGCAGGTAAATTCCTGATTCATATTGGGAGTTTTGTGTACGATAAAGAGTTAGGACATGTGACAGGTGCCGATGGTGGCTATCAAGTTGGGAATGAACGATATATGCCGGATGTTGGTTATATTTCTTTTGCCCGACAAGCGATATTACAAAGTGAAGCTGGGTATATTCCAAATGCACCTGACCTCGCTGTGGAAGTGGTTTCGCCGAATGATACACCGCGACAGATAACGGTCAAAGTCAGTAATTATCTTGCAGCCGGAACAGTGGTTTGGGTCGTTTACCCTGATGATGAGCAAGTTGATATTCACATTCCTAGTAAACCTGTGCATGTCGTTACAAAAGATGATACGTTAGACGGTGGGACTGTCTTGCCGGATTTCAAATTGAAGCTCGGCGATATTTTCAAATAGGTTAGCATTTTAAGTGTTTGATGGTGTGCCAAAATCATCTATGAACTGTGTGTCAGCATATAAAAGATTTGTCGTCGGATAGTGAATGTTATCGCCATCTGCGCTATGATACATCAAGCGATATTTCGATATGTTAAGAGGGTGGCGTAGGTGAAAGTGGTATTTCTCGACCACATCGTATTAACGGTACGGGATGTGGACAAAACATGCAAGTTTTATCATCAAGTATTAGGCATGGAAGTTGTCGAATTCGGTAAAGGACGCAAATCGCTACACTTTGGCGAACAAAAAATCAATCTACATCCTACAGGCTCATGGATTGAACCCAAGGCACAGCAGCCCACTCCCGGCTCATCGGATTTGTGCTTAATTACGATGACACCGATAGCCGATGTTATCAAACATCTCAAAAACCATGATGTCAGTATTATTGAGGGACCCGTCAATAAAACAGGGGCAATGGGTCCGATAATCTCTGTCTACTTCCGCGACCCCGACAACAATTTGATTGAAGTATCGAATTATCCTTAAAGGTGAACTTATGCCGACTATCGTTTTTGATGTTAATGAAACCCTACTAGATTTAGCGGCACTTGATACACACTTTGAGCGTATTTTTGGTCATGCTTCGGTGAAGGGGGATTGGTTTAAGCAGGTTTTACAATCCGCACTCGTAGCAACGATTATTGGACAAACAGGGGAGACTGATTTTGGGCAGATGGCACGTATTGCCCTCGAAATGACGGCACTGCGCCAGAATGTCGTACTGACTGATGATGACCGACAAGCTATTCTTGCTACGATGTTGAACTTGCCGCCACATCCGGAAGTTCCCGACGCATTGCAAAAACTGAAAGATGCCGGAATCCGCATAGCAGCGTTAACGAATTCCTCTCAAACGGCTGCCAATGCACAACTGACGAATGCTAAACTTGTGTCCTATTTCGACAAGATAATATCGGTACAATCTTGTGGCAAATTTAAGCCTGCGCTTGAGGTTTATCAAATGGCGATGCAGGTTTTAGATGAAGCACCCGAAAATTTGTGGCTCGTCGCTGCCCATGATTGGGATATTGCCGGAGCGCAAAATGCTGGTTGGCAAGGTGCATTCGTCGCCCGTCGCGGCATGGTTGTTGCCCCACAAGTTAAGCAACCAGAAATCATCGGCAAGGATATGACAAGTGTTGTAGACCAATTGCTAAACATCATGCCATCTTAGAGTGGAATGCTTGTCGAAAATCGGATAACGGGTTATTGTCAGACTTTATGATAACTGTACAAAAACCTGTTTCTCTAGGAGCGAATTTTCGATGGCAGATACATTATGTGTTGGCTTGATTGGTTGTGGCAATGTGGTGAGTTATGGTCATAAACCAGCTTTGACCACTTTAACCGATGTCGAATTAGTAGCATTAGCCGATATCACCCCTGAACGGCGCAAAATTGGGCAAGAATGGTTTACTTTGCGTGATGACCAACTCTATACCGATTACAAAGATATTCTAGCAATTGAGGCGATAGAGGCTGTCGCTATCACTGTTCCACAGCAGTTTCGGCGACAAATTGTGCTAGATGCCCTTGCTGCCGGAAAACACGTCCTCAGTGAAAAACCCATTGCAGATACGCCACTTATCGCAGCCGAACTCATCAAAGCGGCTGATGATGCCGGACTGCTGATTAGCATGGTTCATAATTATCACTTTTTGCCTGAATATCGCATGATTAAACATCTTATCGATTCCGGCACGATTGGCGACATGCGAGTGCTGAATATGAATTTTCTCGGTGTGATTGATTACCCCGGCGCAGCAGAATTCAAAGCGGATTGGCGGCATACAATGGGGGCGGGCGGTGGTGTTCTTATGGATATGATTCATGCTGTTTATTTGGTGGAATGGTTAGCAGGAGAACAAGCGATTCAAGTCAATGCCTTCGTAGATGCACCGACTTATGCTTCTCGCAAGCCCGTTGTTGAAGATTTGGCATTGCTGCAAATTGCCTTTCCATCGAGTTATGCCCTTATCAATATGGCGTGGGGGCAAGGTGTTGGTGGTGTTGATGTGAGTGGGAGTAACGGGCAAATTCGGATGCGCTACAATCAGAATCAAACCAGTGGTTTCAATCAAGCGATAGAGTTATTCAGTGTGAATGATTGGCAACGGACTGACCATGCTGTCCCGAATCTCATGACGCATATGGATAATATTGCGCGTTCATTTACCGAATTGTGGGCAGATTTTCGGGATGCCATTCGTGAAAAACGTCAACCCATTGCTCATGCAACAGCCGGACACCGTGCGCTAGAAATCGCCCTTGCTGGCTATATCTCTGGCACAATTGGGCACACAGTGACATTACCTCTATCTGCTGATAATCCCGTTTATCAACAGGGTATTATGGGCATGAAAGATATTGCTGTATGGGACGAGAGCCGTACCAAACAAGTTGGTTTATTTGGATTGCGAGATGAAAAATAATGGGCAAAATTAAACAATCTGTGCCGTGGTGGTGCTATGAGAATCTCGGCATTACGCCAGAAGATTTCGTCAAAATGCTCACAGAAATTGGCTATCAAGGCGTGGAGATGTTCCCACCAGAACATTTCCACTTGGCAAAAGACAATGGATTGCAAATCGTCAATACACAGGCGCATGTGCCGCTAGAAGTTGGCTTGAATAAGCGCGAAAATTTGCCTGATATTGAATATCAACTCAAAGAGCGTTTAGGCTGGTGTCAGCAGTGGCATATCCCGTCGCTGATTGTATTCAGTGGCAACCGTGATGGACAATCCGATGCAGATGGCTTAGATGTGACGGTTGAAAATCTCAAGAAACTTGTGCCTCTTGCGGAAGCTGCGAATGTCATGCTGGTATTAGAATTGCTCAATAGCAAGGTAGACCATCCTGATTTTATGTGTGATAAAACGCCGTGGGGGGTTGAAGTCTGTCGGCAGGTTAATTCGCCAAATTTGAAATTACTCTATGACATTTACCATATGCAAATTATGGAAGGCGATATCATCAGTACAATCAACACTTATCATGAGTATATTGGGCATTATCATACAGCAGGGGTGCCGGGACGTAATGAAATTGACCATAATCAAGAACTCAATTATGCGGCGATACTGCGTGCGATTGCTGAAACAGGCTATGAGGGCTTTGTCGGGCAAGAATTTATCCCGAAAGGCGACCCCAAAGCAGGTCTCGAAGCAGCTTTTTACATTTGTGATATTTCATGACTTGATGCACCATTCGGGAGTTTTGATTTAGTCTAACTTGAGGGGCAGCCAGTGACCGTCAGGTGTTGCTTCGACAAACAAGACAGGGTGATGATTGCGCCGTGATGGTCGCAGTTTATCCGCCAGCACAAGACCTGAATTGACGATTTGCCCATCTAATGTTTTTACGCTGTTGATGCCTGCTGCTTGTAGTGATGCTATTGACTGTAAGCCCGTTAAATCGCGGATTGTGCCAACCCGAATATAACGTCCATCATTGCCAGAAGCAGCTAATCCAAGTGATGCGAGTGCGCCAATGATACCGCCGTTTGTGCCACCTAAACCTGCTAATCGAATATTATGTTTTTCTGCTAGTGTTCGTGCTGTAGATTGTGTGACAATATCTGTTTTTGCCTGATTGCCAAAGTTGATAATATCTTGTTGAGCGTTTGCTGCTATTGCCAAACCGGGGTCACTACCGACGATAAAATTTGCCAGCATAAAATTTTTGACACGCTCAAAGAGAGCATCTAGCGCGTCGGAGTTTGCATCAAGCAAAATGGACGCACTGCTATTTTTTGCGGTATAGGGGATGTGTGCATCAAAGAGCAATTGGTGACGAATCACCCCTATCACAGCATAATTTGCGGACAAGTCATCAGCAATCAAGCGTGCTAAGTGACCTGTACCACGCGAATCAATGACATCGGTATCATCAATGCCGATATAGAGTGTCACGGTGTTTGAATCTCAATGCGGTCAGTATCTTGAATCCACTCGGCGCGAGTATCTAAATTTTCGACACGGCTCGAAACCAGTTTCAGTGTGCCACTACGCGCTATGTCGAATAGTACAAGATTATCAGGATTAGCAACTTCTTCCCATATCAATGTGACTGATTTATCGCGTGTGCTAGAAGAAACAGTAATCACTGTATCAGCACTCAATTCGGCTGCATCGACATATAGTAGAATGACATCGCGCAATAATATCCCACTTTGCAGATTGCTTTGTTCAGCATCTTCAAAGCTATAGTCGTCTAAGCCCTGCAATGCTGATGGCGTAAAGAAAGTCACAATGCCGTCATTGTGATAGAGAGCGATGCTTCCCGGTAGGGGAGTCGCTGTATCAGTGGGTAGCGCAGGTGTTGATTCGTCGCGTTGAAGGACATTCATCATCACGAGTATGGCAGCAAAAATCGCTGCTATAGCAATAGCGAACCGAATACGACTTTGTCGAGACATAGTAATTTCCTTTTTTAACGAAATATTCTTGATAAACCGATGAATACTATCTCGTATCTATTCAGCTATCCGTGAGATTTTTCGGACAGGCAGAAGCCAGTCCCTACAATTTGCCTTTTTTTGAACCTATCTTCGTGTTTTTCGTGCCTTCGTGGTGAATTTTTAGGCATTTTCTCATGGATAGGTGAACAATTACACTATCTCTAATATTCTACGCGGCGAGATGAAACCCCGAAAGGGGCTTTTTGTTCGCATTGTAACGCAGAATTAATCTGTGGCAACCTTAGTTTTTTGCTGATTGTGATGCCAATTCATCAGCACCCATTATGGATAACACTTGCGAGATTGAAATCGCCAAATTGAATTATTACAAATTGCCTGTATCTTTTTTGTGTAAATAGGTGTATACTACGTTTGCAGTGTGGGTTTAGGCTAAATAACTTTGGCTAAAACCACATGATGTACAAATTACATCAGGTCAATAGTGAGAATACAGAAAAGTTTGAGATACAAAACGCACCACTTGTACGCTTTGTTTATGTAAAACTCCGATGTACTTTCCACCAGCAGAGCCTCCCAGTTGGGGGTGATGTGTAAGACTTGCACCAAAAAAATACCAATCAATAAGGAGTAAATAACATGGCTCGTGTACAAGGTACAGTTAAATGGTTCAACGGTGACAAGGGCTACGGCTTTATCACCCAAGAAGATGGTCCCGACCTCTTCGTCCACTATTCGGAAATTCAGAGCAGTGGTTATCGTTCTCTCGATGAAGGACAAAAGGTCGAATTCGAAATCACCGATGGCAAAAAGGGCAAACAGGCGAGTGCAGTCACCGTCGTTGGTTAACCCTCTGCGTCAATAAAACGGAAATCCGAAACTCGCTTCAAATGAGGCGAGTTTTTTGATTCTGATAGTCACAGGGTGGTAGGCGGCAGTTTGATAATGAACTCGGTTTCAGGCTGCATGAGGATACTGTGTGGTGTTTGCTGTTCATCAAGTGTGACCAGACCAAGACGATTGAGTAAATCAAAGCGAGCGTTTTTCATCTGCCCAACAGTACACTGTAATCGGTCATGCCAGACGTGATATGAACCTAGTTTGCCATCACGCCGATAATATGCCCCGATGAGTGGGTGTGTCAGTTTGACCAATCCCGCCTCCAAATCAGGAAAACCCTCTAAGTCAGAGACCGCTTGACCTGTATCTTCAATTTCTAAGTCGGCTGCTGCCCATGTGCTGGATGTTGTCATGCGATAATGCGTATAGCGACGCTGTTTACTATCGTATTGGGTGTCGAAGCGTATATTGCCACTGTGCCATGGCAAGTGCCACAAATAACGCGGGATTGCTATAGACCAACTGCCAAGTGTCGTACCGAAAAACCAAACAGCAGCTTGACCTGTTTCGCGGTCTATGACATAAGTTCGATAATTGGTCTGCCCGAATCGAAAGTTCAGCAGGGGCAAATTAACAAAGTGAAAATCGGCATCTTCAAACGGCACAACTGATAACCAGACATAAGGCTTGCCATCGCTGCCTGTGAAGGTGTCGAGTTCAAAGCGTTCATGAACATGCGGACGGATGCGTTCAGGGGCGACGGCATAGGTAATCAGGACAAAGTGTCGCAGTTTCGTAACGACATCCAAGCCATCTGTGTTAGGGCGTTGTAGCAATTCATCTGTAAAGCGTGTTGGTACAGGCATGAGGTTTTCATCCATAATCGATGCAATATGGAATAATAAAGAATTTGTTATCCCATATTAGTGTAGAAGGTCTTCATCTTTACACCTTGTTGCTTTTTCCTAGAACATAGTATCGCACAATTCGACAAAATCTGCGACTATAATGGTATGCGTTGTGCAAAAATAAAATGAAATTTAGGAGACGAACAATATGGCTTTTCCAGAAGTGGGCGAGATTTCCCCCGATTTTGAAACATTGACTGATGAAGGCGTTTCTACAAAATTATCAGATTATCGCGGCAAGACAGTCGTGCTTTACTTTTACCCGAAAGCAGATACTCCCGGTTGTACGAAACAGGCTTGTGCTATCCGCGACAATTATGGTGAGTATCAAAAGCGTGATGTTGTTGTGCTAGGTGCAAGTTTTGATACTCCCGAAGAACAGGCGGCTTTTAAGCAAAAGTACAATTTGCCATTTACACTCTTAGCGGATGCTGACCATCGCATCGCCGAACTATATGGTGTTTGGGGCGAACATACTTTGCAGCGTCAGAATGGCGATATGGTGACATATACAGGTTTGCGGCGCTCGACATTGATACTGAACAGTGAGGGTGAGGTGCTGAGTGCGCGTTTTGGCGTTGACCCTGCCAATGATGCGGCTGAAATTCTGGAAATTTTAGATAATCTGGCATAGCCCTCAACAAAATCATACAAAAGACGCAAAGAGATTATTTTGAATTGAAACCTTTGCGTCTCCCTCACAAATATTAATTCGTAACTGCTCAGGGGTATTGTAACGGAAATTGAGAAAAGATGGTACAATCTGAAACATGAATGAGATACGCGAGCAATTGAGACAACTGAATAAAGAACAACTGATTGACATCATCTTGGAGATGCGTGGGCAGATTG
>JAUZRW010000176.1 GCA_030950085.1 Anaerolineae bacterium | reverse complement strand
GATTTTTCAAGTGACTCAAATCTTTATGATGTCAAATTATACATGGAAACTGATTGGAATACAAACAATCATCGCTCTAGGAAACAGAGGACTATATTTACTTATATTTGTCTATCTTTTATGAAACTGAATTAAACCCTTCATGATTACGAAATATGCGGTCAATCGGCAAGGTATTTTTAGCCGCCGCCATCAATAGCGTCAGTGCCATTTCTACGGTGGGTGAGGCGTTGTGATGTAAGGTATGAATCACAATTTGCGGATAATCGCCCATGATTTCTTTTGTGGTTTCTGGCAGCCCGGCAAATGGAATCAACAACATTCTTATGTTCGGACTTGCTGCGAGCATGTCACCTGTTGGGCGACCTGATACTAAAATATGATAGTCGGGATTGTCTGGAATATCTCCATTTATGTACTGAGATGAAATGCTGCTAACCGTAGCCCAATCGTCGGATTCACTCCCACCACATTTAGAACTGTCTATGCTATAATGCCCAACGCAAATCAAATGGTATAGAAACAAGAGGGTACATGCGGATTTCTGGCTGGTTAGTGAGTATTATCGGTTTTGGCACATTACTCGTCGTGACGGGCGTTTGCTCATTTCTAACGTTTGGTCTCGCAGAGCAATATACGATTGATTTATGGGATAACGGGCAACAAGTGGAATCGTTATTAGATGTTGCCGATGGTTTTATAAATCCTGATACCTTTGATGTGCAACCGACTGTAACGCCGCTTATAGTCGTAGATGTCCCCACAATGACACCCATCCCAAGCATTGTACCGACACAAGCAGGCATAGATGTTGCTCCTATCGCAACAGAGTTACCAACACAGCAAGCGACTCTCGCGCCAGATGAACCGACTCCCGTAGCGGGGGCTGCCGAAGCCGCGAGTTTAGGACCCCGTGACATTAATATTTTGCTGATGGGCATTGATGAGCGCGTCGGTTATACCACCGAACGGGCATATCGTACTGATACGATGATGGTCGTTCATATTGACCCTGTTCGCAAAACCGCCGGTGTGATTTCTTTCCCGCGTGATTTGTGGGTATCCATCCCAAACTACAATGAGTCCTCGCGTCTCAATCGAGCAAATTATCTTGGCGATTTAGAGGCATATCCCAATGGGGCAGGTCCCGGTCTTGCTATGGAGACCATTAATGCGAATTTCGGAATTCGGATTGATTACTATATCATGATTAACTTCACGGTATTTGAATCAGTCGTGGATATTATCGCGCCCGATGGGGTTGAAATCGAGGTGACAGAAACTATCCGCGATGACTATTATCCCGATGCTGGTTTTGGGACTATCCCTGTCGCCTTTGACCCCGGTATACAACGGATGAATGGCGAACGCTTACTACAATATGCGCGGACTCGTGCAACTGAAAATAGCGACCTTGACCGTGCGCGTCGTCAACAACAAACAATAGAAGCACTACGAAGCCAAGTGCTGAGTTCGGGCGGTGTGCAGGCTTTATTGACGAGTATTCCCAGTTTATGGAATGAGCTATCCGGCAGTTATCGCACTAATTTGAATATTCAGCAAATTATCGGCTTGGGCTATTTGATGAATGAAATCTCGCGTGAGAATATCCGTTATCAGGTGATTGGAGTCGGTTATGTTCAACCGGGACAAACCCCCGATGGCACCCAACAAATCTTAATTCCCATTCATTCGCGTATTCAAGATTTAATTGCCGAAACCTTCTTCCCAGATATCGGTGAAGTCACAATCGCTGATTTACGTGTTCGTGCAGAGATAGAAAATGCGGCGGTGCGTGTCTATAATGGCACTCAAATACAAGGACTTGCTGGGCGCACCCAAGAGTATTTGCTAGGTCAGGGTATCCGTGTCAATGAAATCGGTAATGTTCCCAACCCGACGAAGCAACCCACTGTCATTCTTGATTATGGCGGAGGACGGGATACTGCACGCTGGGTAGCGGCTATTCTCGGCTTATCACCAGACCGTATTCAAATCGGCAGTGATGGCCTTGCTGTCAGTGGCATTATTATCGTGACAGGTTCTGATATGGAATCCATCATGCGTGGGCAATAAATCTAGCAACCTGTATAGTTACTATAAAACCTAAAATTGAACCGCCAAAACGCAAAGAGCGCCAAGAAAAGCGGTGAAAAATCACAGCCCTACGCTTCAAAAATCATCGTTTGTAGGGACAGGCTTCTGCCTGTCCGCCGCAAAAAATAAAGCTATGGTTTACTGTCATTACGGAATCGCCGGACAACCGCTCGGTGAAATCGCTTGCACAGTGTCCGAACGTATCCAGCCAAAAGCAACGCCTTCTGGCGTATCCAGCCGTACACGATACCAGATGCCAATCTCGCGCACTTGCTCTATGACATCCATAGCCGTCCCTTGCGACAAAGTATTCAGGCGTACTGAATTGACACTCGGTTCTTCGCGTAGCCGAATCCCCTGCGATTCCAAGACAATCACACGACAAATAGGCAAGGGTGTCGATGTAATGCTCGGTGTGAGTGATGCTGTAGAAGTCGCAGATGCAGTAGGCGTAGACGATGCCGTCGGTGTATGCGTCGGTGTATTGGTATGCGTCGGTGTCAACGATGCCGTCGGTGTCCAAGAGGGTGTCCATGTCGGCGAGGGTGTCCACGTCCACGTTGGAGTCGATGTCCACGTTGCAGTTAAACTCGGTGTCCATGATGGCGACGGTGTAGGCGTGTTACTCGGTGTGGGCGTATAGCTCGGTGTCAGCGTTTGTGTCGCGGTTTCTGTTGCGGCAATCGTTGGAGACGATGTTTCCGTTGGCGTGTCAGTCGGGAAGAATACGGCACTAATTTGTGGACGGGCTGCAAACGCCCCTGCGATAGCAATCAGCAGAATGATAACAATGATTCCACCACCAATGGCACGGTTTCGATTGCGTTGTCCGCGAATGATTCCCTCTAGTCGATAAATTTCTGTGCGTCGCCCTAAAATGCGGAAAGGGTCTTCGCCCATGGCATCAATCCACTGCTTCGCCTCTGTTGTATCTCCTTCTTCAAAGGCGATTTCTGCGCGTTCCAGATAGCGCATAAAGAGGTCATTAACTGTCGCACGGTAACGGTCATCTTGGGCATTGTTGCTGAGATTGGCTAACATTCCCCGTGCTTGAGTCAATTCACTGTCGAAATTTTGGGCAATCAACGCCGAAGCGCGTTCAATAGTTTGCTTGGCACGCTGCATATCGCCGACCAGCGCCCGTGATTCTGCCAATAATTGTGATGAATCCGCATCACCCGGATTAAGTTCTACCGAGAATTCTGCCAGTCTGAGGGCATCATTTGCCAGCATCAGACGGTCATCTATTGATGTGCTGTTATTGGCACGGTCTAACGTAGCGCGTGCTTGGTCATGGAGTTGTGTTCGCACACCCGTCAAATGGGTCACGACTTCTTGTTGTAACCGTGCAAGCCGTTCACTTGTCGGCAGCAATTGTCGTACTCGCGCTAATCGGGAGCGAATATTTTGCAACTGTATGACTTGCTCATCCAATGAACCAGAGAGCATATTCAATTCAACGGCGGCGGAATCAACATCGTGCTGTACTTTACGAATCATCTCAAGACGTTCTTCGGCTTGTGGGTCATTGGGGACAACGCGCAATGCCCCTTCGTATTTTCGCAATGCCTCCGCCCAATTATCAGCCGCCATCAACCTATCGCCATCATTCATCAATTCACGGGCGAGGGCGAGGTCTTGGATATCGAGCAAAGCCTGTTCGACATCTTTCCAACTGAGAATACCGTTGACTTCCGCCGTTTCTCGCGCTTCACGATAAAGTTTACTCGCTTCATCGTAATTACCGGCGCGAACCAGCGAATTGGCACGGTTGTAACTGACTCGTGCATCAAAGGGGATGCGATGGTCTGGGACGACACCCCGAATCAGGTTATCTTCGGATTTCTGGCGATAATCAGTCGCCGCAGAATTTTGTGGGTCACGCGAGAGAATACGATTCGCCAAATCAATCGTCAGTTGATA
Organism: Anaerolineae bacterium; assembly: GCA_030950085.1. Taxonomy (GTDB): domain Bacteria; phylum Chloroflexota; class Anaerolineae; order Aggregatilineales; family Phototrophicaceae; genus JAUZRW01. The sequence continues at coordinate 29,845 of JAUZRW010000176.1, read as the reverse complement.
ATCCCCAGCATAATAGGCTTCGGTCAATTCCGACATCAAATCATCGGTATCGCTGTAATCTGTCTGACGCTGTGGCGCTTGTGTTTCTTGTGGCGTTTGTTCTTGCCGCCGAGATTGCTCATATCGCGGTGGCGGCGGTGGGTCATCTTGTGGCTGTTGCTGTGGCGCTGCTACCTGTGGGCTTACTTGGGCATCAACACCATAGCGGTTGAACAAATCCCGAACCCGTTGTGCAGCTTGCTCATTTTGTGCGGCGGCTTGTTGTAACAAGTCAATCACATCAGCATCATCAGGATTCATCGAAATTGCTTCGGTTAAGATATCAATCGCTTCATCAATATCATCATCATCCCCTGCCATTTCTATGCGAATCCGCGCCCGACGCATTAAACCACGCACCGCCGGATTCGCAGGGCTGGCTTGGTCACGGCTGCGTTGGGCGAGTTCTGCAAAGAGAGCCTGTGCCTCCGCCTCATATTGGGTATTTTTTGCTTCACTTAACAGCGTGCGAGCCTGCCGTTCCAGTTCAACCCATTGCTTGCCACTAGCAGTCTGCATTCGCTGGCGTATATCATCAATTCGTTCTTGTATATCGCGCATAATACCTCTTCCTGAGCTACGCCTCTAAACTTATCCCATCATGGCATTTGCGGCAAGTGTTGGCGAGCAATTGCATCGTAATTTTTGTCGAGTCATGTCTTTTTCTCGCAGATATGCTAGAGTCACAATCCTAGTCTAGCACAAGTATCCAAAGGAGTATCCTATTGAGCAATCTCTATCCTTTTTTGCTGACTCCGACGCTGCATGTCAAAGTATGGGGTGGTCGAAAACTGGAAACTGAAATAGGCAAAGATTTACCCAGCGATGAACCCTATGGTGAAGCATGGGAATTGCATGATTCCAGCACGATAGCGAATGGCGAGTATCGCGGACGCACAGTATCGGAACTGATTACAGAACAAGGAAGTGCCATTATCGGCGCAGGCTTTGACCCCAGCGAAGGGATGCCGCTACTCATCAAATTTCTGGATGCCTCCGCTTGGTTATCGGTACAAGTGCATCCTAATGATGAACAAGCACGCCAACTGGAAGGCGACCCACGCGGCAAAACCGAAGCATGGATGATGTTGGCAACTGACACCGATGCAAAACTCGTGATTGGTGTGCAATCGGGAACATCGCGTGCGGCTATGGCAGAGGCGATTCGCACAGGCACGCTTGAAGATTTACTGGTTTATGCCACTGTTCAGCCAAATGATGTGCTGTATCTGCCGGCTAATACAATCCATGCCGTTGGTCCCGGTATTTTGCTTTATGAAGTGCAGCAATCAAGCAATATGACGTATCGCCTTTATGACTGGAATCGACTCGGTTTAGATGGCAAACCGCGTGAACTGCATATCGAAAAAGGGGTACAAGTCTCCAATGTAGAGGCATTGCCCGATATCACCCATCCAACAGGCGAATTAATCGTAGATGGCGATTATTTCCAGACATTGCGCCATCAACTGAAAGACGATTCGTTGGCATTCAATACAGACGGTCATTTCCATGCGCTGACCTGTATCGCTGGAAAGGTTCGGATTGAACATAACGTCCAAAGTTGTGATATGAACAAAGGGCAAACAGCACTTGTCCCAGCCGCATTGGGCGCATATGTCTTGTCAGGCAATGGAACAGTGTTACGCTCATGGATGGCTTAATTGAACCACAAAGACACCCAGAACACAAAGAATCCTTTTCAAAAATCGCTCTGTGCCTCTGATTCTCTGCGTCTCTGTGTTACGCTTTTTCTTGAAAGGTAAATAAATACTGATAAACTGCGAATTATGATTTACTGAAACAGAGGCAAGCATGACACCCGATATTCCACCTGTGACCGAACTGATGCAACCAATGGACTTCAATGCTGATGATTTAGCGGCGAATCGTGAGGGACGACTCGGCAACAATCAACGCCAACGCTTAGAGGCATTACAGATGCGAACGTTGATGATTGCCAGTAGCGGATTCATGGGAATTGGCATCGCGGCTGCAACTTTTTTCTATTTTGCACAGGTCAATTCGTCGCTCGTATTGCAATTGATGGGTATTTTCGTGACGATTATTAATGCGCTGTTCGTGGGCATGAATGGGCGACAATGGATGCTGCTCAATGCGGATATTCGCAATGCCGATGTGGAGCTTATCAGTGGCACAATGGAACGTGTTGTCAAGGCTGATGAGCGCATGAATAATTTTCTGCTACGGATTGATGGCAACGATTTTTATGTCAAGAAAGAGCTATTCAAGTTGTTCCGTCACGAAGTCCCTTACCGACTGTACCGTACACAACACGCTAAAATCCTCCTCGCTGCCGAACCAACCCCCTAATCATTAGGGGTTTTTTTGTCTCATTTTCGATAATAATAGAGTTATCCTGTTCATTATCGGAGTGTAGCCATGTCCGAAAAAATTAAAAACAAGTCCCTCACACGTCAAGAAGAACTGATGGAGGCTTTGAATATCACAGAGGATGATATCACCGCCAACCGCGAAGGGCGTATCACACCAGAGCAAAAACTGAACCTGCAAAAGCGCGTCAGAAGGCGGATAATATTTATTGTTTTGGGTGCTATTTTTTTGTTGGTTCTGGGGATTTATACTGTGAATGTCTTTCTCCGTGAGGGTGTCACGGGCAATTCTATCCCGCCTGCACTAACTTTTACTGTTGGTCTCCTGATTGAATTGATAGTCGTGATGATAGTCGGGAGATTTGGCAATGATGTGAAGGATGGTCATGTTGAAGCGATGCAAGGTTTGGCTGTCGTCAAATCTGGTGAAACGTATTCGCTGTCAGTTAACAATATAAGGTTTAACGCTCCACAAAAAGCGATTATTCGCATCAAACACCTTGAACCACATATTATCTACTATTTACCGCGTTCAAAAGTCGTTTTATCAGTAGAGGTGATGGAATCATGAAAAATGGGATGCGATAGTCAACATCCCACTTTTTGTATTTATTCGAGGATGGCTTCTGGTAAACGCCGCCGTTGCCACTGAATATCCTGAATACAAATGCGCTTGTGAATCATGCCGTTCCAGTCCACCGATAATCTCGCCCGTCGCAATGCGGCAAGCACTTCATAACCGATGTCAACCGAATCTTCTTCTTTGCCATCGACAGAACCATAAGCGAGATAGAGTTTGTCGGTTGCGATGACATGCTCAGTATCTTGTTGATGAAAAAAGACATAGCCGCGTACCACACGATATTCCATGGCATCATCAATTTCATAGCCAATTTCAGTATGTCCGCAGGTTTGGCAGCAGGTGAAGTTTTGTCGCGCTACAATACCCTGACGGTCTAGTTCAGCAAATACCTCATCTAATTTGTCGCAATCGGTTTCGTGTGTCCACGTTTTTTGAGCCTCATACATGCTCCATCAGCAATTTATCGACGATTTTTGCCGCTTCTTGTCGCACCAGAAAACCGCCGCAATCATTACGCAGAGTGTCAACAGCCGCTTCAATAATAGCCTCACGAGGTTTGAATCCCACTTTGATTTGTGTGTTGATGAAATCGTGCAGTTGGCTGTGCATCTCATCCATAAAATGTCTCCTTTTCTCATTTTGAACATATGTTCTTATTGTACAGCAAAATGATAGCGCGGTCAATCAAACCGAAAAAGATTGCGTAGATTTCAGAAAAGTGTCACACGCTCAACTGGACAAGATACATCTTGCCCCTACGCTCAAAATACATTGCTTATCGTAGGGGTTTAGCGTGCTAAACCCACTTCGCCAAAACTTTGAAATGCACTCGAATACATTTGACCCTCAAAGTCTCATAAGAACACAAAACCCTAATTCAAAATGATACTCTGCGCCTCTGATTCTCCGTGTTACGCTTTTTTTGAACAGTGAAAAATACTTCGGACGCGATGCTGTCTAACAAAAAAATGCTCTAAATCGCGTCGAGTGCCTGTGCTAAATCAGCAATAATATCGTCGCTGTGTTCAATGCCAACTGATAGCCGCAGCAGATTTTGAGGCGTGCTTGTGCCTTGTTCAACTGAGGCGCGATGTTCAATCGTGGAATGTGTACCGCCGAAACTCGTGGCGCGTTTAATCAGATGCAGATGAGTGGTCATAGCCATCGCTTTATTTTGCCCACCTTGCACCAAAAATGAGAGCAAGCCGCCGAAGCCTGTCATTTGCTTTTTAGCGATAGTATGTTGTGCGTGCGATTCCAGTCCGGCATAGAGAACAGCTTCTACTTTCGAGTGATTTTCCAGAAAATGGGCGACTGTTAGAGCATTTTCAGCATGGGCTTTGGCACGGATGGGCAAGGTTTGTAAGCCGCGCAAAATCAACCAGCAATCGAATGGCGAAGGCACAGCCCCACCGACTTTTTGAATCACCCGTAGCCGTTGCCATAAAGCACACTCTTCTTTGGCGATGACTGCACCGCCGAGTGCATCACTATGTCCGGCGATATACTTAGTGGTGGCATGAACGACAAAATCAGCACCAAGTTCAAGCGGTTTCTGAAAAACAGGTGTCGGGATGGTATTATCACAGACCAGATAGGCATCATTATCATGGGCAATATTCGCCACTGCCTGAATATCCGTGACTTTAATCAGAGGGTTAGAAGGAGTTTCGATAATGACCAGCCGTGTATTTGCCTTCATTGCCGCTTTCACAGTATCGAGGTTTGTCATATCGACAAAGACAGTTTCTAATCCCCACGCTGCAAAAATATCGGTCATGATGACTTTGATGCCAAAATAGAGGTTATCCGGTGCGAGAATATGGTCACCAGTTTGTAGTGCTTGTAAAATACTCATCATTGCGACTGAACCCGATGCAAAAGCGGCTGTTTCAAAGCCATTTTCAAGTGTTGTCAGACGCGATTCTAGCTCGCTACGATTGGGGTTTTCACTGCGCGTATAAACATAGTCACGCGAGTATTCGCCATCGGCATCGCGCTCAAATGTTGTACTGAGATGAATCGGCGCGGTCAATGCTCCGGTTGCCGAATCAACATCATAGCCACTGTGAATCGCCTCTGTTTCGATTTTCATGCGCTGTCTCCGTTGCAAGTAACTGATTGCGTTGATATTACCATCTATCATGCGACAGTTTCATAGTCCAACATATCCGATGTGCCGATAAGAAACTTGCTGTATCCTATGTTTTCAACCATAATAGGCAAGCAATAGCACAAAAGGTCTATAAAAGGTTTTTCGATGAATTTGCCGTTGGATAATATTATTTGTGGTGATTGCTTTGACCTCATCAAAACTATACCAGATAAGAGTATCAACCTCATCATGACATCGCCTCCGTATTATCAGCAACGTGATTATGGTGGGGGAATGGGAAACGAAGACCAATTAGAACATTATCTCGAAAAATTACTGACACTCTTTGAAGATTGTATCCGCATCTTACGAGAGGATGGGAATATTGTTTTCAATCTTGGCGATAAATATGAAAATAGCAGTTTATTGTTAGTCCCATACCGTTTTGCTATCCAAGTCACAGAAACCTATCCCGTAAAGCTGGTCAATGCGATTACATGGGTCAAGAGTAATCCGACACCGCGCCAATATAAAAGACGTTTAGTGAGTAGTACAGAACCTTTTTTTCATTTTGTAAAATCTAATGATTATTACTACAACATGGATGCTTTCCTGCAGCCCGACACCATAAGCAAGAAGCCAAAACCTTCCTCAAAAATAGGACAAGGCTATTATAAACTCATTGAAGAATCGGATTTAGCGCCTGAACAAAAACAACATGCTCGCCAAGAATTATTGACTGTAATACAAGAAGTTAAATTGGGCAAAATCGAAAGTTTCCGCATGAAAATTCGCGGCATACACTCAGAGCCTTTTGGTGGGCAAGCCGGAGGACGGCAAATACAGCTCGAAACAAATGGTTTCACAATCATTCGTATTCATGGCAACCCACTTAAAAAAGATGCGCTAACAATGGCTGTCGAATCGATTAAAGGCATGAAACATCCGGCAGTGTATCCAGCAAAGTTGATTGTTGAATTTTTGCATCTATTAACGAAAGAGAATGATATTGTGCTTGACCCCTTCATCGGTTCGGGTTCAACGGCTGTTGCTTGTAAAATGCTGAATCGGCGTTACATCGGTTTTGAACTGAATCCTGATTATTGCCAACAAGCACAAGACCGTTTAGCTGACTTGCAACCTGTTCAACCACAGCTTTTCTAATATGATGACATCCGCTACCGAAATCCTAAAATCTGCATATCAAAATGCACAACAAAAAACAATTGTCACGCTCAAAAGTGGGCAATTGGATTGGTGTCAAATGATAGTCTCAAACGCTGAAACTCAGAAGGCTGTGCTGACAGTTGTTATCACCTCACTTACAAAGAAGATTGACAACCCGAATCAAGATATTCGTCAGCATAAAGTTGAGTTATCTGACGGTTATTCAGGGAGAAGCTATGATACGAATTATGTAACACCTTTCTTGCAAGAATTTTTCACACGCTATGCGATAGCAGAGAGTGGATGGTTAACACGTTCTTTGGAGCAGGTACATGCTTTCACATTTGATTTTCCCGGCAAAATACGCAATCGGGATGTGAAGCGAGCCTTCCTAGAGATTTTGAACGATGTAGAAGTTAATCAAGCCGACCCGTTGGAATATCTTGTGACTATTTTGGCACTATTGCTTGAATACCAAAAAGAACAGGTTATTATCGCACCTTCGTTCCGAGATAGAACAGAATTAACCATTCTTGATGTGGTTAACATGCTTGAACAGCATTTCTTTGGCGACTATACAGGTTCAGGAGCATCTCGCTTGCCTGTTATTGCTATCTACTCTCTGTATAACTTGCTGATAGGGCATCCTCGCTTTGCACAGAAACGACTATTACCACTCAAGAGCCATACAACATCAGATAGCAAATCGGATAGTCTTGGGGATATTGAAATAACAGACCTAGAAGGGGGCTTTTTTGAAGTTGTTGAAGTGAAACATGGTAAACCAATTACATCATCTATGGTACGGGTTGCTTATGAGAAGATAAAATCGCATCCGCTAAATCGTTTTTACTTGCTGACCACTCATTCTCCCGACACTGAAGATGCAGAAAATGTCTCAAAATTTATCAAGCAAATTTATCATGAACATGGTTGTGAAGTCATTGTCAATGGACTGATAAGTTCTGTCAAATACTATTTGCGTCTCATTGATAACACAGGCGAATTTATCCAACTTTACACTCAAAATCTGATTCAGGATTATGAAAAAGGTACAGACATCAAAAAGGTACACGTCGATAAATGGCTCAGTCTGCTCAAAGAATAATCAATCCCCTTGACTCGCTAACCAGTGCGCGATAGTCGCCTGTGCTGTTGGTGTGCCGATAGTTTGCAATGCCTGTAAAATATACTTCGCCATCATGCCTTCTTCCTGCTGCAAGCGAATTTGCAAAGTCGCCACTGCCCGTTCATCAGGTTGCATCCATAAACTGCTAATGGCACTCCCTCGCACAACCAATTCTTCATCTTGGAGTGCTTGTAACAGTACAGGAAAGGCTTTTTTCTCGCGCTTAATCCGCCACAGCGCAATTGCCACCCCTTGTTTCACCCGTGTTTCTTTGCTAGTCAATAGCGGACGCAATGGTTTTTCTGCCATTTTGCCAAGTTTTGCGAGTGCCGCTACTGCTTGACTCCACACGCCAATATCAGGGTCAGCCAATGCCATTATGAGAGGACGAACAGCGCCTTTATCTTCTAATAAGCCGAGTGTCTGCGCGCTACCTTGTCGGATACGGGCATCATCGGATGATTGCAAGGCTTCGACCAGTGCATCTAGCGCAGCAGCCCCGATTTCCACCAATTGACTGATAGCGGATTGGCGAGTTTCAAGGTCTTTATGGCGGAAAGCACGTATTAAATCTTGGATTCGGCGCGGCAGTAATTTCTCACGGGCGATTGGTTTCCATGTGTCGATAGCGCTATTCGCTGCATCTGTGCCAATCTGCGAGAGGGCTTCGGCGGCATATTGGCACACGAAAATATGGGCAGAACTATTCGGGATTTCGGCATAATCATCTAACAAGGGAATCAGTGCTTTGACCATTTCTGTATGGCTTGTGACTTCGCCGATATTGCCCAATGCCCAGCATGTTTTTCCGCGTACTTCTGGCGATGTATCGTTTAAGAGTGGAAGCAGTGTCGGAATCAAGTTTTCGTCTGCCAATTCACCTAATGCCCATGCTGCATTGCCACGCACACTAAAATCAGGGTCTTGAAGCAAGCCAATGAGAGGGTCTTTGGCACGCTTATCACCAATCGCGCCCAATGCCCATGCTGCTACGCCTTGTGTCGAAGGATTTTCGCTATCGAGTTGCACAATCAAGGGTTCGACAGCACGCGGATTCTTACTCGCGCCTAAGACATAAATAATACGATTGCGCGTCCATGTATTGCTATCATCAAGGGCATCAATCAGTGGGTCAATCGAACGCTCATCGCCAATTTGTGCCAATGCTGTCGCTGCTCGTTCGCGCACAATATCGTCACTATCTTGCAGCAATGTAATCAGTGCTTCAACTGCTTGTTTCGCTTCATTGAGTCCTAAGCCTGCCGCCGCATTTGCTCGCACCGTACTATCGCAATCATTGAGAGCATCTAATAAAGGCGGAATAATTGTTTCGTCTTTGATGCGCGAGAGTTCTATCGCGGCGTGTTGTCTTTCTTGAAGCGTTTCACTTTCGAGATAAGTCAGTAAATCGTCAAAGTTGATTGTTGGATTCAAGGGGATAATTCGACCTTATTTTCTTCGTTTTATAGACATTTTGGACATGATACATCATGCCCCTACGACGCTCTTTGTTCTGCATAATTGAGCGGTTTCTGTTCTTGCCAGAAACGCCATCCTGCAACACATAATCCTACCACAAAAAAAGTGATATAACTCGGTATGATATTCACAGGTTGTTCAAACAGAATATCCATCAGCAAATCGCTCCCTGTCTTATCGCCGAGTGCAAGCGCCCACTCTGTTAAGGGACACTTCATGCCATAACCAAAAAACACCGCCCCTTCCAGCGCAACCGACGCTAAGGCAAGCGGCATCCACCGTTTATAGAAGCCCGTCAGTCCATATTGCCATACGAGATAGAGACAACCCAGCATATAGACCAGAATAAGTGAGTGAACAAACTTGATGGTAAAAAGTAACATTATACCTCCCATTCAGCATTGTCTATTTCAGTGTCGATTTCATCACTATCTTCATCGTGACCATTGACAGCCTGCTCAATATTGCTATTGAGGCGGCTAATTTGCTTATAGAGTTTGATGAACATTTTCTCTGGCGCTTTGCCATTGCTGAGGCGAATCTCTGCGGGTCCCACACTGCGATGATGGTCAATCGGCTGCTGCTCTTCAAAACGTGTCCCGCGCACCCCTTCATACTGCAAAATCACTTCAAAGGGGTCATCTCCCAACCAATAACTCAAGCGCCGCAGAGTCGCAATATCCATGCGGAAGGGATAGTTACGGTCAATCAAGGGGACAATGAGAGGCAAGCGGCTTGGCATTTGTTCTTGTAAATGCGTTGGAATCGGTTGAAAATTAATCGAGACATTTAATGCTGGAAGGTCGTTCACGGCAACGATAGCAAGTTCAACCACGCCTGCTTTTTGTGGATTCTCGCGCAGCAATGCCCGTAACATCGGACGACGCAAGCCACGCCGCGCCCGAATTGCCTCCACCAGATAATGATTAGCCGGATTAGAATGCGCCCCAGCACGCACATAATAGCGTTTATCAGGTGCCATATGCGGCAAATCGAAACTTTCACCAAAGGCAACCACGAGTACAACACAATCAGCTTCAATACGGGAATCGTCTTTTGACGCTTCAATCGTGCGGACTTCATAGGGACCAACAGGCGTAACAGAGGTTAGTACCGTATCCACCCAATCCCGAATTTTTTGCTTGCCCATTGTCATCGGGATGCCGCCATCGACCTGTCCCTTATCATCGACACCGACCAGCAAAATCCCACCGCCCGTATTCCAGAAAGCAGACGCTGTCTTGACGATTTTATTCCGCAAGTCTGTTCGGTAATGACTACTTTTTCTGATGAGACTCGACTTAAATTCGTAATCGTCGGTTTCAGCAGGTGGAATATCCAGCAGGTCATCTTCTGTCCATAATGCAATAATTTGGGGATTTTCGAGAGGCATGATATTCTAAGTCATCGTATTTTTCGTGTCTAGCGTACCATTGCCACTTATTATACCCCCATTTTCTCAATCCTGTGTTATTTTTTTGAAATTATCTTATGACGACTTTGATTTCTCGCTGTGTTTCGCTTTACGGGCTGCTGCCATTGCACGCCGTCCGGCACGAATGGCTTCTGGGTCTGGGCGTTCAGATGCTTCGGACAAAATTTCATGAGCAATAGCTACAGGGTCAGCAACGGACTCACTGGCAGCCAAAATTTCAATACCAATTAGCTTATCGTCAACATCAAAATCAAGGACAATGCTATCCGTGATTTGCCGAGTTTTTGACTTCACCCGTTCATTTAAGCCAATATACAGTGCATCAATATCAGGATGATATTTAATGTGCATTATGTCACCTTTTTTTAGATTTTCTTGGCATTTTGGCGCTTTTGCGTCTTGGCGGTTCAATTATCTTTTGAACACAACGCATCTTATTCAAAATCATACTCTACCTCGTGTGTTTCTAAAATCATGCCGAATTTTGCGCGAATTTCTGCTACACTGAAGTAACATTGAATGGACGGAATAAAAACGAACATGCGCCAACAACCTCGTGAAGCAAACTATAGCCAACAAATCGAACGTCTATCAGAACGCATCAAGCAAGTCGATAGTGTCAGTGACCGCATAGCCAATTGGCGTGCGCTGGTAGTCTTCGGTGGTGGAATCTCTTCGTTTATCTTGCTATTCACGAATTTTACATGGCTCTTTGCGCTAACACTCATCACGACCATCATTGGATTCATTGGACTGGTTGTGATTCATCGGCGCGTCGAAAAGAGTATTGCGCGGCATAAAGTCTGGCGCACACTAAAACAAGAGCATCGCGCCCGTCAAACATTGGATTGGCAGCATATCCCCGAAACAACGATTGAAGCCGCTTTGCATCCCCTAGAAGTTGACCTCGATTTACGCAATTTGCTGCGCTTGCTCAATACGGCAACATCGCATCATGGCACACATCGCCTGCGGTCATGGTTGATTAATAACACACCGAGTTTTCAGGTGATTCAACAACGTCAGGTATTGGTGCAAGAGATTATTCCACGCCCGACCTTCCGTGATAAGTTGATACTCGCGGCACGACTCTCTTCAGCAACTATTCGTAAGCCCTTAGATGCTGGCATGTTGCGCGGCTGGCTTGAAACTGATGTTGAGGACGGCAAGGTCAATCGTGCATTGTGGATTTTGGGTATTTTAGCGGCATTGAACTTTGTCTTATTCGGATTGAGCCAATTTGGGTTGTTTCCGTCGGGATGGTCAAGTGCGGTATGGGTGATTTATGCTTTGTACTATATCAGTCGTGCTGGATTAATCGGCTCACTGACAGCCGATGGTCAGCAAATCGCCGATGCCCTCACACGCTTGCAAGCCATCATGAAGCATCTGGAAAGTTATTCTTACGAGAAGACCCCCCATCTTCGTAAGTTGTGTCAGCCCTTGCTAGAAGAACGTCCGTCAGGGCATATTCGCCAATTATTGCGGACATTAGCCGCATCCAATTTGCGCGGTAATCCCCTCTTGTGGATAACCCTCAATGCGATTGTGCCGTGGGATTTATTCTTCTTGCGGCGTTTGCAGCAGCAAAAACAGATTTTAACCGAATCAATGCCACAGTGGTTAGATGTTTGGCATGAAGTCGAGGCATTGAACGCATTAGCGAACCATGCCTATCTCAACCCTGATACAACTGTGCCACATCTGCATACTAGCGAGTCCGATACTGTGTTTAGCACAAAATCTATCGCACATCCCCTGATTCCACATCATCAGCGTGTCAGCAACGATTTCAATTTCGATAAATTAGGCGATGTCGTCATTATCACAGGCAGTAATATGGCAGGAAAAAGTTCATTTCTGCGGACATTAGGCGTTAATCTGGTTTTGGCTTATGCTGGCGGGACTGTTCATGCTGATAAATTGTCTGCGCGAGTTTTCCGACTCTTTACCTGTATCCGCGTCACTGATTCGCTAGACGATGGCATTTCTTATTTCTATGCCGAAGTAAAACGGCTGCGCGATTTGTTAGATGCTCTACAAGCCAACCATGATGCTCCTCTCTTCTACGTGATTGATGAAATTTTTAGAGGGACAAATAATCGTGAACGGCTTATCGGTAGCCAAAGTTATATTCAAGCGTTGGTCAATCAGCATGGTGTCGGTCTAATTGCCACCCATGACCTTGAACTGACGCAGCTTGCAGACGGCAATCCACAGATACGTAATTTGCATTTCCGTGAGCATGTTGATGAGGGGCGTATGGTTTTCGATTATATCTTGCGCGAAGGCTCTTCTCCTACGACGAATGCCCTAACGATTATGACGATGGAAGGCTTGCCTGTGCAATTAGACCATGAAGACGAAGTAGAACAAGAAATCGAAGCGATAGAAGAAATCCAGCAAAAAGCCAAAAAGATAGGAAACAATAACAGCAAAAATGGTAAGACAATTATCAGGATACAAGATGATAATCAAAGATAATAAAGAAAATTAGTTTTCGAGAGGTTGTCATATGATAACTATTCCTGTTGCTATGAATGTTCCTCTACAAAATGATGATGATGGTATCATTCGTATCAGCAATACACGGGTCACATTACATACTCTTATTAGCACCTATCGTCTGGGAGAATCTCCCGAAGCTATCCATGAAGGTTTTCCCACTATCTCACTAGCAGACATTTACGCAATTATTGCCTATTACCTTGCCAATCGTGAGGTCGTGGATGCTTATATTCAGCAAGTCAATGATGAAGCTGAACAAATCCGACAAGAATGGGAAGCCCGTTATACACCCATGCAGAAAGCACGTACAGAACATTTTCGCAAATTATTGGCACAAAAACGCAAGGAGCAAGATTCATAATGCGTTTTGCAGCCGACGAGAATTTTGATGGACGTATTCTCAAAGGTATTTTGACACGTCTTCCAGATATAGACATCGTTCGCGTTCAAGATACCGAAATGTTCCAGTCATCAGACCCCGAATTGCTGGACTGGATTGCAGATGAAAACCGCATCCTCTTGACCCATGATGTGAAGACAATACCTCGATTCGCCTATGAACGGGTTCGTGCTGGATTGTCTGTCCCTGGCATCATTGAGGTCAGACTAACTATTAGTATTGGTCAAATTCTTGATGAACTTGAAGTTCTTATCGGCGCAGGCACACCAGAAGACTTTGAGAATATCATCCGCTACGTGCCTATGGGTTAATCTTTCCCCGATGAAACTCAACAAAGTATTAAAATAGGTTGATATCATGTTTTCTCAATTGCCCCTATTTCCTGAATACACCCATCAATTCCCATCAACACGCTATCAGGGCAGTAAGGCGAAACTCGTCAATTGGATTTGGAACGAGATTAGCGACTTGGATTTTCAGACCTGTTTAGATGCTTTTGGTGGGACGGGCGTAATTGCTTATAAATTTAAGCAAGAGAACAAGACTGTCACCTATAATGATGTGCTGCGATTCAACACTCACTTCGGACGGGCGCTGATAGAAAATTCGGCAATACGACTCACAGATGACGACATCAATTTTGTGCTTGAGCGCCATTCAGAAATGCACTATCCCGATTTAGTTGAAGGTGTCTTTCATGATATTTACTTCACAGATGAAGAAAATCGCTGGATTGATACAGTCATCACCAACATTCGCCACCTCGACAATCCGTATAAGCAGAGTCTCGCGTTTTTTGCCCTCGCGCAAGCCTGTATTGTCAAACGCCCCTATAATTTATTTCATCGCAAAAATTTATATGTTCGCCTTGCCGATGTCGAACGCTCTTTTGGGAACAAAAGTAGTTGGGATAAACCATTTGAGGTATGGTTTCGGCTATTTGTGACAGAGGCTCATCATGCCATATTCGACAATACACAAATCAATTATGCTGTCAATCAAGATAGCCTGTCGCTATCGAATGACTATGATTTGGTCTATATTGACCCACCCTATATCTCTGAAAAAGGGAGCGCCACGAATTATCGTGATTTTTATCATTTCCTAGAAGGGTTGTCGCAGTATGACACATGGGAAGAGAAAATCGACTTTCGCTCTAAGCATCGTCGCTTAAAAATCAAAGCCAGCCGTTGGACAGATAAACATCAGATTCATCAAGCCTTTGACGACTTATTTGCCCATTTCCGCGCTAGTATCTTAATTGTGTCATATCGTAGCGATGGCATCCCCACCCAAAATGACCTCATACAACTGATGAAAAAGTACAAAGCTAATGTGCGAATAGCCTATTATGGTCACTATCAATACGCCTTATCGACCAACAAAAAATCGCAGGAGATTCTACTCATTGGAACATAACGCAGGTGTGAAAATTTAGGATTGACGGCTTAATTTCACGAGCATCAAACAGCCTCGCTTCTGTGACAATTTCTGTGACAATGGATGATAGAACAAAAAAGGACACCCTCGCGGATGCCCTTAATTTGTGCTTCGGTGAAATTAGTCAAGTTCTTCTACTGCAATCGTGAAGTTTGCATCGTTCCTAAATCCGAAGTATTCAAGCTCTACTGTCATCATACCGGTGAAATCGGCTGTGAAGACCGCCGCAAAACTGGATGCGCCGGATGTTGTAAAGCGGATGCTGGGGAAAGATTCACCTGATTGAGAAATATCAATATAGAGCGAGTCATCAAGGTCTCTATCCAACTCAATCACGAGCAGATATTGTGTATTATTCTGCGCCTCAAAGAACAAGACATCACTGCTAACCTCATCGTCGAGTATTATTTCTAAGGGTTCGGCTGTGATTTCGAGCAATTCGGTTTCTTCGAGTGTGATTTCGATTGGGTCGAGTATGGCATCTGAGCTAAAGCCTCGCAAATCAATCTCATAAGTGCCAGTCGCAGGCAGAACAAAGCGTCGTAGCGCGGGATTTAATCCTTCGCCACTGTCATCGTCCTCTACAATTAAAGTGCCACTAGAGTCATAAAGTGAGAGCGTTGTATCTTCACCTGTGCTGGATGATACTATCAAATTAATCACATCTCCGGCTGTTCCGTCAAAGGTAATCAGCAATTGAAGTGCGCCGTCGGGTGCTAGCGAAATTGTTTCGCCATAAGCAATCGTCCCGCCATCCGTTGAAGCACAGTTTTCCGTGACAGAAATGGTATAGATACCACTCGCTTCTGCCGTACCAAATGAACGCACAAGGATGGTATAGGTTGCTGATTCACGCGCTGTAAAGATTAAACGTGAATTGAGATTACCACCGCTATCATCATCAGAGGCAATACTCGCGCCACTTGTGTCTAATAGTTCGAGATATGTATCAAAGTCATCAGATGAGAGACTGATAATCACTGTTTGGTCAGCTTGAAGGTTGATATCATATGTCACATTGCCAGTCGCAGTTTCAGTGACGGTTTCACCAAACTGTAAATCACCTGTATTGCCACTAAATGTACCACACTCTGCACTGACACCTGTGCCACTTTCACCACCGCCGCCTGTGTCAGACTGCACGCTGAGGGTGTAGTTTCCAACGGTATTGTTGAAGAAAGAGGTGACAACAATGGTGTATGTGCCAATCTCTGGGGCATCAAAAGTTAATAGCGAATTGAAGCCTTCACCGCCATCATCATTACGAGCCAATTCACTACCGTTGGCATCTTGTACTTTGACCAATGTGTCAAAATCTTCCGAGCTAAGGTCAATGACAATCACCTCGCCTGTCGCTAAGTCGATGGTGTACTCGACATCATTGCCAACAGCCTCACCAGTTACTGTATCACCGACACTAATCGCGCTACCCTGCGCCAACAATGTGGACGGGATGAGCAACATCAGTAAGACGATAAAACCGCGCAAAATGTTTTTCTGCATTTATTCAAACTCCTGAATTTATAATGTATATCATGACCATTTTAGCATCAAAATGATAAATGTGTATCAAATTAGAGGGCATATTTATACGTTTTTTGCATTTTATGGTCAACTTGTAACATCTTCATCGCTATATAAAATATACTTGTACACCCCTATACTTCTGATTCTATGAGATACGCTGTACAATGACGAATATGATACGGTATCTGTTTTATGGCATCATTTTATTGCTGCTGACCCTCACATCAGCCGCACAAGAAAATATTGAAGCGGAAACGCTAGTAGTTGGTTCAATCATTCAGGGGCGCATTGACGACGCGACTCCGCGAGTGGTCTATCGTATGGAAGGTTCGCGTGGGCTAGTCGTGCGTTTTACGCTAGAAGCAAGTGATGGCAACCTTGACCCTGTACTGACCATTTTCACAGCCAATGGTGATGTGCTATTTCGGCGTGATGATACACAGGGCAGCCGCAATGTGGAAACAACGCTCACGTTTGAAGAAAATGGCTTGGTCTATCTGGTTATCGGGCGTTTTGGCTATTCGCTCGGTAGCACAAGCGGCGATTATGAATTGAGCATTGAGCGCATCGGTGTATTATCGCAACAGGGAACAAACTTACAATATGGCATCCCCATTACTGATACGATTACCAACACACAACCGCAAATCTATTATACATTCCAAGCCAATGCAGGCGACATCCTCACGATTGAAATGGTGCGCTCATCCGGCACATTAGACCCTATGTTACAAATCGTCGATAGCAACCGTTTCTTAATTGTTGAAAATGACGATGCCGATGGCGACACACGCAATTCGCGTATTGATAACCTCGTGATTCCAGAGACCGGGACATATATTATTGTGGCGACACGTTACGGCGAAGCAACGGGCGAGAGTGTCGGCAGTTTTGTCTTGATTATTGGTGAAGGTGCGAATAGTGGTTTGGGCAATAATCGACAGTCGCCACAGGTCATATTCCTCAACCAAACGATTAAAGCTGAATTAACCGAAGAGCAGTTTCAGCGATATTATCAATTCACTGCCGAACGCGACCAGATTGTCACCATTACAATGGAAAGAGCGCGTTTCCCCGGTCAATTGGATGCTTACCTCATTTTAACCAATGCGGGCTATCAACCCTTGATTGAAAATGATGACGGTGGCAGTGGCACCAATGCCCGTATCGCTTCGTTTCGTATTCCAGCAACAGGTCAGTACAATATTATTGCGACACGTTTCGGGCGCAGTGAGGGTGATACTTTTGGCGAGTTCAACCTCACACTGCAAGATAATGGCTTCGCTTTCGATGACGTAGAGTCTAATATTCCTCGTTTACTGTATGGAACGACAGTGCAAGATGTCATTAATGATGATGATAGCGAATCACTCTATGTATTTTGGGGAACAATAGGCGATGTGGTGACGATTAGTATGGATAAAAGCACCGGCGACCTTGATGCCGTTTTAGAATTATTAGATAACAATCAGGTGCGGATGCTGCGCGACGATGATAGTGGCGCTAATCAGAATGCACGAATCGAACACTATATTTTGACCTATACGGGCGTGCATTATATACGGGCTTCGCGCTATGAAGGCAGTGGTCGCCCGACCAATACGACAGGCGATTTTAACCTGAGCCTGACCCGTATTTTGAATAATTGAATCCGTAGCGAAGGGTTCATTTATTAGGTATGAGACAGGTAGATAATGTGAGAACGCTCGTCGATGCGATAAGCGTTTTTGATTCTTCTCATTAATATGAGATGCTTACTCTAATAAAATTCAAGCGAAGTAGAAAATCGATTTATAACCCTTGCATCAAATGTGTAAAATAACTTGTAAAAAATTGCTAGAAACTCCTCTCACCTGCTTCACAATTTTCGAGGGCATGATACACTACCTTTAATACACGGCATCATTTAGAAGCAAAAGGAATTGTTGCTATGAAACGCTTTTTATCGACTGGGGGACTGACACTATTCATCATGCTATTTTCAGTCGTGGTGATTAGCGCACAACCAACATGCTCGGCTTTGATTCAAGA
This sequence comes from Anaerolineae bacterium, assembly GCA_030950085.1. Classification (GTDB taxonomy): domain Bacteria; phylum Chloroflexota; class Anaerolineae; order Aggregatilineales; family Phototrophicaceae; genus JAUZRW01. The sequence goes on along the minus strand of JAUZRW010000176.1, from coordinate 11,658 downwards.
GGCTCTTGCTGAGATAGATAACACCTGTGAGGGTTTAGAACGCAATAACGCCTGTTATGGTTTTGACCTTGTACAAGCTGCGTTTTTGAACGAAGTACCAGATGATTATTTTGCTTTACCAGCCGATATCGCGGCTATTGCTGATATCGAAACCATCGCCACAGCAGGTTTGGATGAAGAAACAGGTACATGGGGTGTTGCCGTCATGAGCATTCAGGCAAATCTACCGAATACTATCCCCGGTCAAAATGTCACCTTCATTTTGATGGGCGATACGGAAGTCGAAAATGCGGTTGACCCCGATGAGGCATTTATCCCAGCAGATGGCATGGCGGTTACGATTATTACGCCGCAGGGTGCGAATGTTCGCAGTGGACCGGGACTGAACTTCAATGTAGTGGGTGGTGCAGGGCAAAATGCCATTTTACAAGCCGATGGTCAGAGCGAAGATGGTCAATGGTTACGTGTTGCCTATAACAACCGCCCGACATGGATTAATCGTGTGGTCATTGCCGAAGATGAGGCATTTGACGAACTCCCGATTTTAGCGCCAGAATTGCAAACTACGATGCAAGCCTTCTACTTACGAACGGGGATTGGTCAAGCTAGTTGTGAAGGTATCCCCGAAGATATTTTGCTGGTACAGGGACCCAATGGTATCGACATTGAACTGCAAGTGAACGGCGCAAATGTCGTCATTGCTTCAACAATAGGGCTGCGAGTGCTTGAAATTGACGGGGAACTTTTCCTTGAATTGATTGTCTTTAGTGGGCAAGCCGAAATTGACGGTGTGACTGTGCCACTCGGCTATAGTACGCTGCTGTGCTTGGGGGATGCGGCTAATCGTGGCTTAGATGGCGAAGCAAATGACCGTCTTGTTTCTTGTGCGCCGACTACGCCTCAACCTGTCGATGATTTTGGCGCAATTTTCTGCTATCTGGAAGAAATCCCAGCATCACTGATGAGTTATCAGATTGAAATCTTGTGTCCGGGCGAAACACCGCCGCCAACAACATCGCCCTCTAATGGTGGCAATACCGCATCCGATTCGCAATTAGCTGATGTCAATTGCAGCGAATTTAGTCTGATTGGACCCACGAGTGGTATCACACCACGCCCAACTGTCTTTACTTGGACAGAAGCGACAGGCGCAACACGCTATGAAATTGTCTTTTATGATTTTACAGGAGCATTTGCCGCATCTTATTTCACGGATAGCACATCTATTGAATTGAATGTGGGGCAAATCCCGACAGGAAGCGAACTGTCATGGGAAGTCCGTGCCTTTCAGGGGGAAGCATACGCTTGTGTGACCTACCGAACACCGACCATTGTCCGCGAGGCTGACCCTTTTGCCCAACCATCAGGGGAGGGTTTGACTGTCTTTCTGCGGAGTTGTGGTGCAGGTGCCGCTTATGCTGTTGAGGGGGAATTAGCATGGCGTAACTTGCCCGATGGCGAGACCATTTCAGCAACGCTTGGTGATGCTTACGGTACATCAGCAGCCCAAACATCCGGTGCAGAATCTGGCTCATTTAATCTGGCTTACAATCCAGATGGTCCAACAGTAGTACGTGCCACAACGTCCGATGGGCAGAGTTTTAGTTTTCCTTGTACCTAGTTGTTGTCGTACTTCGCTCTATGAGATTTGAAATGGGCATAGCTTGGTTGTTATGCCCATTTCAATACGCGCCGTTTTCTCTCTTTGTATGCCATAATCCTAAACTTGGCTAATGCCCGATAACCAATCGAAAAATCACGCCCTCCTCTAAGAACACGCCCTCCTCTAAGAAATTGAAGCATAACCCAAAAATTCATCAGAATTTCAAAAGCCTGTCATCGAATCTACCCGACACCATGATACAATGTGGCAGACTATTGTTCTTCAAGACATTTCAGGATTGGATTCTATGACCCCTCGTCGCATCATTTGGATGCTCATCAGCGCCTTACTGCTAATGCTTCTGATGCCAGTTTCCGCACAAGATACCGGTGATTTGGTACAAGTCACCGTAGAAGCTGGATATGACCAATATTTTCGCCCTGATTACTGGTTGCCGATTCGCATTAACGTTCGCAACAATGGCGATAGCATCACAGGTCGTCTCACTATACGCCCCGAAACGTCTGGACGTGTGGTCAGTAATGCTTATAGCACCCCGATTGATTTACCCTCTGGTTCAGAGAAAACAGCCTTTCTTTATATACAGGCGCGTACCTTCCCGACGCAAATCATCGTAGAACTGCTCGATGATGACGGCGTGCGCGTTGCCGAACAAACCCATAATCTGCGTGTTTTAGAGCCGGAAGATGTTCTATATCTAGTGGTTTCGCGCCTCAGTGCCGAAAGTCTCAATTTGAATAATATTGCTCCGGCAGGTTCACTCGCAGAACAGGCACGCTGGGAGACTAGCCATCTGCCCCCAGCCGTCAATGCCTTACAAGCGATTAACACCCTCATTTTTTATGATGTCAACAGCGAAGACCTCACCGTGAGCCAACGGGAGGCTGTGACGCAATGGGTCGCAATGGGTGGGCATCTCATTGTGATAGGTGGCGCACGCTGGCAAGAAACATCGGCAGCATTTACCACTATTTTGCCGATTGTGCCAAGTGATGGTCAGAGCGTGGACGATGTGCAGGGCTTGGCAACTTTCGCCAACGATAATGCAGAACTTGCCGAACGTTCTTTTATAGCAGTCGGTGAATTACAAGAGGATGCACAGGTACTTGCCGAAACTAGCGAGGGTATTCCGGTTCTTGCTCGGCGACGTTATGGCTCTGGAACAGTTGATTTCCTTGCAGGCGACCCCACACTTGCTCCCTTACTGGGCTGGGACAGATTGGGCGACTTCTGGTTTAACTTGTTAATGACCACTGCGCCTGAACCCGGCTGGACTCGTGGCTTTATCGAATCCCAAGATGCCGCACGCGCCTCTGCCATTTTGCCGGATATTGAACTCTTGCCCCCTGTCATGTCAATGATTGCCTATATTTTGGCGTACATTTTGCTGATTGGCCCCTTGAATTACTTCGTTTTATCGCGCCTCAATAAACGCGAATGGGCATGGTTCTCGATTCCGTTGCTGATAGCGGCTTTTACAGGCGTGGCGTGGAATGTTGGTTTTAATTTGCGCGGTAGTGAAATTATTGTCAGTCGGCTCAATGTGGTGCAATCTTTTGTTGATACAGATATCGCTCGCTTTGACCAATTGATTAGCGTGCTTTCTCCGCGCCGCGAAACCTATGTGATGACTGTACCAGATGGGCGTTTTGTACGGGTCATGCCGGGCTTATCGCAAAACAATTTTTTACAGCAGAATATCACACAATCAACAGCAAATATTGTGCAAAATGATGATTTTCTGGTTGAAAATGTATCAATTGATGGTGGCATCTTTGCCAATTTTACGACATCTGGTGTGACACAAGCTCCTGACATCAACGGCAGTGTCACGATTGTTTATGAGACTGACCTGACACCAGAAGACAGTCCCCTTGATACACAAACAATACGTGGCAGTGTTCGCAATAACAGTGATATCACGCTAGAAGATGCTGTCATTATTTCGCGTAATGGTTTCTATCGCTTAGATGAACCGTTCGCACCGGGCAATGTGGTCAACTTTGATTCATCCGACATGCAAAACATTCGTGATAATGATAATGACCTTGTGCCATCCGAATCACCGATGCAAATTGCTTATGGCTTGGATTTAGGGGTACAAGCTCGCAGTAGTAGCAATATATTCAATAGTCTGGAAACGACTCGCGTTGTGATGGGTGATACCCTAACACCCTCGCGCTCTTTTAATCGAGATAACGTGGATGATAGTGAAGAAACCCTACGGCGGCGTGCCTTACTGCGTTCATTCATGCGTGACCAATTTGCGACCAATAGCATAGGCAACAGTGCCTATCTCATCGGCTGGTCAACCGACGAAGTACCGCCGGATATTGAATTGCAAGGCGTGACCTACCTCTCAGTGGATACCGTGCTGCATATCATCCAACTGAGTGTCGATGTTGAAATCCCGACATCATCAGAACTGGTCACAATTGAAGGCGACCAATATATTTGGGCAATGCGTGACCGTGATTTAGTCGAAGGCAGTTTCAATGATTTGACACTGATTAATCCGGCGACACTCGTCACACGCTTGATGCCCTTAGCAGAAGCCCGTCTTAACCGTATCGAAACAATGACGATTATCCTTGACCGTTCCAGCAGTTATGGGCGCGATGTCTCAGTTGAACTTTGGGATTGGACAGCGAATGAATGGGTTGAGATGGCAGGTACTGTCCGTGAAACTTACGAAGTCCCGAATCCACAGCGTTTTGTAGGAGCAAATGGCATGATTGATATGCGGATGTCGCTTAACCGTGATGTACCGGGTTCGGCAGCAACGGCGCGTATTCGAGATACCAAAATCGTCGTAACGGGCTATTTCTAAATTTCAGTGCATCGAGATTCTGTATTTTCGCCCAAAATGATGACTATTATTACAATGTTTAGAAAACTAATCGTAACTCTGTAGGGGCGCAATGTATTGCGCCCTTACAAACGAACTTTTGAGATTGCAGAACGTTTTCTGAGAAGTTATAGGATGAATTAGCACATCATCTCCACAGAAATGACATAAACAGGTGATAGAATCGCCATAGCAAGGGAGCGTTAAAGCGCGATGGACAATATTATTGAAACAAAAGAAGTACACAAAAATTTCGGTAGTTTTCAGGCAGTGCGCGGTGTATCTATTAATGTGCCAGCCGGTTCAATTTATGGTTTTGTTGGACCCAATGGCGCAGGCAAAACAACCACAATGCGCGTCTTAACCACTCTGACTCGCCCGACATCAGGTGAGGCATGGGTCGCCGGTTATAGTGTGCTAGAAGACCGTCGGGCAGTGCGCCGAGCGATTGGCTATATGCCGGATGAATTTGGTGTCTATGAAGATTTGCGCGTCTGGGAATATCTGGATTTTTTCGCGGCTTGTTACGATATCCCCGAAAATGACCGTAAGCGCCTTGTCGGTGATTTACTAGAACTCGTGGACTTAGCGCATCGACGCGAAGATATGGTGGATAAATTGTCACGCGGTATGAAGCAACGTTTGTCTCTAGCACGGACACTGGCGCATGACCCACAGGTACTCATTCTTGATGAACCGGCTTCTGGGCTTGACCCACGAGCGCGTGTAGAAATCCGTGAGTTACTGGGTGAGTTGGCGAATATGGGCAAGACGATTTTCTTCTCATCACATATTCTCGCCGATGTTGAAGATATTTGTTCGCACATTGGCATTATCGAAGCCGGACAAATCATTATGGAAGGCAGTATTGATAGCCTCAAGCAAGAATTGATGGAATCACGGGAAATCACCGTCACCGTAAAAGACAATGAAACGGCTGAACAGGTAATCGCATTTTTGAATGGGATGCAAGATGTTGTCTCAGTTGAATTATTGACTCCGCGTGGTGGGCGGTCACGGGTACGAGTTGACTTTGCAGGCGATGACGATGGCGTAATAGCGCTCAACAAACAGCTCAATGATAACGATATTGCCGTGCTGGGCTTTAGTGAAGAAATCCGCGACCTTGAGCATATGTTCATGCGTGTCACGAAAGGTCTCGTGACATAGGATGTCACCCACCATTATATATAAAGACGGTTATCGGGTGACGATATTTTTCAATGACCACCCACCACCGCATGTCCATGTTACCAAAGATGACGGTATGGCACGTCTTGGACTCAATCCGGTAGAAATGATTGATAACGAAGGCTTAAGCCGTAAAGAGTTAAAGACAGCGATACAGATAGTTGAATCAAATCGTGATATCCTAATCGCAAAATGGAATCAGATTCACGGGAGTGATGAAAATGACACAGAAATCGGAAATGAATCTACTTCAGAATAACCGTCGTCCCACGCATGTAACAATAACCACAAGCGATGTTATTATCACGTTGGATGATGGGTCGAAAATCAGCAACCCGATAGACTGGCATCCTTGGCTACGAGATGCTTCATCAGAGCAACAGCAAGATTATAAGGTGTATGCCTTTGCAATCTATTGGCAGCAACTAGATGAGGGCTTAGATATCGAAGGCATGTTGCGTGGGATTCGCCCTCGCTATCCACAACTCACAACGGAAGATTAAGGGTAATCTCGGTTATGTGGATAGAAATTATCTGCAACAAATCGAGGAATAGATGCACAACATCCAAAGAAGCAATTGGCGGACAAAAATCAAAAATTGAGAGACATTTATGAAGATATCAATCAATAAAGCAGGGCATAAAACCTATGCTTGACTCAGTTCAAATCTTTGAGGGTGATTGTAAAAAACAATTACAGGTCATAGAAGATGATTCTGTTCACCTGATTTTTACATCACCACCCTATGCTGACCAGCGTAAGAATACTTATGGTGGTATTCACCCTGATGATTATGTCGATTGGTTTTTGCCGATTTCTAAACAACTTCTGCGTGTGCTGCATCCACAAGGAACATTCATCCTGAATATCAAGGAGCGTGTTGTTAATGGTGAGCGTCATACTTACGTCCTAGATTTGATTAAGGCATTGCGCGAACAGAATTGGTTGTGGACAGAAGAATTTATGTGGCACAAGAAAAACTCTTATCCGGGTAAATGGCCGAATCGTTTTAGGGATTCGTGGGAGCGCCTTTTACAATTCAATAAAAATAAAAAGTTCAATATGTATCAGGAAACGGTGATGATTCCGATTGGTGATTGGGCAAAATCACGCCTAAATAACTTGAGCGATACTGATAAACACCGCGATGAATCAAAGGTCGGTAGCGGTTTTGGCAAGAATGTTTCTAATTGGGTTGGGCGAGATAAAGTTTATCCGACTAATGTAATTCATCTAGCAACCGAAACAGGCAATCGTAAACATAGTGCTGCTTTTCCGAAGGCACTACCAGAATGGTTTATCAAGTTATTCACACAATCTGGTGATAGAGTATTAGACCCCTTTATGGGTTCGGGGACGACAATCCTAACAGCGTATGAGATGGGACGCGAAGTTATCGGCATTGATATCATGCCAGAATATGTCCAGATGGTTGAAGCAGAATTTACCAATTTTCAGAAGCGATTGCTATGAAAAAACTGAATTTGGATGACGTAACAGCTTATGTGGAAGAGCATATTGGCACATTCCATAACAACCGTTTGGAGAAGCTGGAAAAACTGCGTTTGCTAACTGTTTTAAAACGTAAAAATCCATATCTCTTTAAGGCTAAAAATATACTCACTGCGGAAGGATTGATTCGCAGTATCTTAGATGCTTATCTTTCTTCGCAGGAGGAAACTCTGTTTGGAGACTTTCTAGAAGGTGTTGCCATCTTCGTTTGTGAGCAAGTCTATGCTGGATACAAACCATCTACAGATGAATTTGAAGGGATAGATGCTATTTTTCAGCATCATGAAAGGTTATTCATCGTTGAAATTAAATCTGGACCCAATTGGGGTAATTCCAGCCAAATTGGAAAAATGATTATCAATTTCGATAATGCTAGAACAATTTTGCAAGAGCAACACTCAACTTTAGAAATTATCGCGGTCAATGGTTGCTCTTATGGCAGGGACGCGAATCATAGTAAGCGTGATGGCAGATATTGGAAATTATGCGGTCAAGATTTTTGGCGATTTATTTCGGGCAATGATGATTTATATATGGGTATTATCGAGCCATTGGGTCATAGGGCGAAGCAACAAGACGAAAATTTTCAAGAGGCTTATGCAAAAATCATCAACCGATTTACGCTCCAATTTGCACAGGAATATTGTCTGCCAGATGGTGCAATAGATTGGGAGAAGTTGGTTCAGTTGGTATCCCAACGTACAGACCGCACAACTTATCCGTTTAATAATGAAGATTGAGAGTTCTGAGCGATGTTAGCTTTTCTACGAAAAATACTTGATACATTATGGCGCATTTTTGGCAGACGTGGCAATGCCGAAGATGCGTGGATTGACAACGATGCGGCACTGACTCCGCGTGAAGCGTTGATACGGCAAATTACCAAAGTTTTACAGTGGGGCGCAATGATTAATGCGCTTGCCCTTATATTGTCGTTAATACTGGTTGGCTTCCAATTCATTGATGTGAACAGCTTACCATCTTTGCTACTCGGTGGACTTGATGCTGACCGTGGTGTGCTGGTGATTGCGGGATTAATCGGTATTGCTACCAATATGAGCCTACTACTGCTGCTGTCATCTGGCAATGCGGCACAAGAATTATGGACAGTTTTACTGCTGATAATTGGATTAGCTGGCAATCTCGTTGCACTATTCTGGCTGCGGTTCTTTCCGGCTGTGTTGGCACTGATTCCGCTAATTTGGGCGACTGTACTCGGTTTCCGTGACTTGCGAGCTTATCATGCCAATGCAGTCATGCTGAAAGAATTGCGCGGACGGATGCGCGGTGTGCGTTCTTTTGCGATTATCACAATTTTCTTGTCGCTGATGGGTAGTTTTACAGTCTTGCTCTATCTGCTGCAACTACCACGAGTCAACACGCAAGACACGATTATCACAGGTGAATTAGGGCGCTTGCTCTTCATTGGCGTTGTCGGTATTGAACTCTTGCTGATTGTCTTTATCGTTCCCGCTTTAACCGCCGGTGCTGTCACAGGTGAACGCGAACGCAAGACATTCGACTTGCTGCAAACGACCCTTCTCTCTGCGCCTGCCTTTATTGTTGGCAAAATGGAATCAGCACTGGGCTATATCTTGATGATGCTCCTGAGTGCGATTCCTTTGCAGAGTATCGCCTTTTTGTTTGGCGGTGTGAGTGGTGTCGAAGTGGCGATTGCTTTTGTGCTACTGACTGTCACAGCTTTTGCACTAGGCGCGTTGGGCATGTTTTTCTCGGCATTGACCGAACGAACGCTGACCGCAATCGTGCGAGTGTATACTGTCGCTGTGGTGCTGGTTTTTGGTCTGCCGATTGTATCATTCTTGCTATTCAATGGCGCGTTTAGTAATGCGATTAGTGGCGTTGCAGTTAATGCAGATACGGCAATTGGTGAGGCTACACTGATTTATGGCGATATGGTAATGAGTTCCCTTAATCCCGTAACATCGGCGTTTTACACCCAACAAATGCTGATTGACCAACAGCGCGTCGCCTTGTTGGATGTGCAACTTGCCAGCAATGGAAATTTCATTCCTGTGATTGCGCCATGGATTATTACGTCGGTCATCTATCTTGGCTTGACAGCATTCTTGATTAATCTTGCCGTGCGTCAAATGCGAAGAAGCGGATAAATCGACCTAGTAAATGTAGGGGAGACCCCGTGTGGTCTCCCGCGATTTATCCCTGATTGATAGAACCGTAAAAATGCCAAGAAAAACGGGCGCACACGCAGGTACGCCCCTACAGTAAAATTGTATTTTTGAGGAATGTCTTATGACAGCCCGTATTGTCCAAAGCAATAATCGCGCACAATTTGAGAAAATGATTAATCGTTGGGAAGGGCGCTGGCGTTTGCGGCGGATTGTGCTGTATTTGCCGCGTGTGCTGATGGCGGCAATTGGCATCGGCATTATCACCACACTGATACTCGGTATTTTCCGTGTCGTCTCCCCGATGCTGATGGTAGGTGTGATTAGTGGCGGTATTGCGGCGATTGTCGTGTTGATAAGCAGCGCATTACGGCTCTTCGGCAAAAATGGCATTGAAGCAGCACGCCAATTTGATAGCGCCTTTGATTTGCAAGAGCGTATCTCCACAGCTATCGAGTTAATGGATGGGCGTATTCAGACTGCACCCGAACTAGCAGAATTACAAGTCGCTGATGCCATGAGTCATGCCAAAGATGTTGACCCGCGCAAACACATTAAACTAGAGGTTCGGTGGCTGGAATGGATTGGTGTTGTGTCTTTATCGCTGGTTTTAATCATTATTCTGGGAGCCTATGCCTTGATAGGAAGCCAACGCAATAATGGCACATCGGCAGCAACGGAGACGGCTGTTCAGCAAGCGGCGGATGCGGTGCGCGATATCACCGAAAATGTGGCAACCGATAGCGCCCTCACCGATGAAGAACGCAGTAATTTACTCGAATCGCTCGAAGTCACGTTGGATGATTTGAGCGAAGAACCGGCGACTGCCGAAGATAGTTTTGTGGCAATGAGTGAACTTGAAGCTGACCTGAGCCAACTTGCAGAAGAAATCAGTGATGAAACGGCGGCTGATTCGGCAGCATTAGCGGCGGCGGCAGAAGTATTGCAAAATCCATCTGACAGTGACACGAGTGACACAGCCGACTCCTCAAGCCTGAGTGAAGAATTGGCACAGATGCAAGATGCCTTGTCGGAACTGACTCCAGAGCAAGAAGCCGCATTGCAACAACAAATGACTGCGGCTGCCGCAGCCTTGCAAGAAGAATTTCCTGAATTGGCACAGCAATTAGCAGAACTCGCCCAAAATACCCCAGCAAGTGACTCAAATATCTCAGAAGAGCAATTACAGCAAATGCTAGATGATTTGGCTGCCATTGAAAATGATGTCGAGCGACGTAATGAAGCAGCAGAGGCATTGCAAGAAGCTGCACAACAAGCACAAGAAGCCGCTCAAGACATTGCACAATCAGAATCGCAACAAGGGCAAGAACAGTCCGCACAAGACGGTCAGCAACAATCGCAGCAAAGCCAAGACGGTCAGCAACAATCGCAACAGGGGCAACAAAGCCAAGATGGTCAACCGCAGTCAGCACAAGACGGACAGCAACAAGAAGGCGAATCCGACAATGCTGTTGAGGGCGAAAATTCTGGTGATGCCTCTGCCCCTAGCGACAATCCCGATAGTGGGCAGCCACAAGTTGGGCAACCGCCACAACAAGGCAATTCGCAACTCGGCAATGAAGGCGGTGGCGCAGGAGATAGTGAAGCCGCAGGTCGTCAAGAGGGATTAGGGTCAGTCAGCGAACAATCGGGCGGCGGCAATAGTCCCGATGGCGAAGGTGAAATTGTTTACGAAGAGGTCTACGCGCCCAACTCTATCAATACCGATGGCGATGGCAATGTGGTTTTGGAAACCGATACCAGTGATTCGCCCGTTGTAGAAGGCGATTTCCAAGATAACCCAACAGGCGAGGTGAGTGTTCCCTATAATCAGGTCTTCCGCACTTATGAAGATGCCGCCAACCGTGCGCTGGAAAATGATTATGTGCCACTCGGAATGCAAGATGTCGTGCGCGATTACTTCTCGTCGTTGCAGCCGACAGGCGATAATCCCTAATTTGCCAGTCAGCAGCATTTTGTGGATTAGTGTCCGCTATAGTTCAAAATTCGTAGTAACGCGAATATCGGTTAGTAACAGTTTACCTACCTATGAGAAAATGCCTAAAAAATTCACCACGAAGGCACGAAGGACACGAAGATAGGTTCAAAAAAGGCAAACTGTAGGGACTGGCTTCTGCCTGTCCGAAGGAATCTCACGGATAGCTGAATAGATACATCGGTTAAGGATTTCATGTATCTATTCAGCTATCCATGAGAAATCAGGCTGTGGTGCAAAAATCATCTTGAGTGTTTCAAAGATAGACTGCCCCTGACGGCGAGCCGTTTCAAGGATGGAGATGAGGTTGGCGTAAAGTTCAGCGCCCCAATCCGA
>JAUZRW010000175.1 GCA_030950085.1 Anaerolineae bacterium | reverse complement strand
CAGTAGCAGCGCGACTGCCCGATTATAAACACGAGTTTGGGTAAAAATACGCCGATGGGCTTCTAATATCTCAAATAGATGCTTGAGAAGTTCTTCGTTTTGAGGGATAGTTGACATTAGAGTTAGACTTTCTAATCGCTGCTATTTACTAACTCAGCTTTTTAACGAAAGTCTTCTCTTTTTGCAAATACAGCCAAAGTCTAGGGGGCATAGCGCGCTATGCCCTTACGTCAGAATTCTAAAAATTTACCGAAGGTTACTTTAATGTAGAAGGACATTTGTTATGACACAAACAGCTTTAGAATTAACATCGGAAGAAAAAACCCAACAACGGCAATATTTGGCGGGTCGCTTGCTACGCTATTTTGCCCTAGCGATTGTTATATTTTTGGCGATACTGCTGTTCTTGCCAATATTTTGGATGATTGTCGGCTCGTTTAAGATACAACGGGTTGCATTAGCCTATCCACCGGAATTTATCCCCCGTCATCCAACAATCGAAAATTGGACACGCTTATTAGTTGACAGACCCTCCTTGCGCTGGTTACTCAACTCATTTATCGTTGCCGGAGGGATTGCCGTTGTCAGTGTGATAACCAGTACATTTGCTGGTTATGCCTTTGGTAAAAAAGAGTTTCCCGGCAGAACACTGATTTTTTGGTCTATCTTGATGACGATGATGTTGCCACGCCAAATTTATATGATTCCCTTATTTGTCCTCATGAAAGATTTGGGCTGGTTCAATAGTTACCAAGGGATGATAGCACCTTACATTGTTTATCCTTTTGGGATTTTTCTCATGCGTCAGTTTATGCAGTCTATTCCTGATGAATTGCTAGAGGCGGGTACTATTGACGGCGCTTCTGAATTGCAATTATTTTGGAACATTGTCTTACCATTGAGTCGTCCGGCAGTCGGGGCAATTGCGATTTTTGCTTTTATGGCTGGTTGGAATGATTATCTGTGGCAACTTGTCATAGCGACTAAAGAAGAATGGCTGACATTACCCGTTGGAGTCGCCAAGTTGACAGCTTCTGGGGTTGGCAGTATTGATATTGGCGTGGGTATGGCAGGGGCGACTTTTGCCTTTATCCCGATGCTGCTGATATTCCTGCTCTTCCAACAATATTTCATTAAGGGTATCACAGTTGGCGCTCTAAAAGGCTAAAAAATTGTATCTGTTCACCTTATCTTGAGAATTAGGGCGGACAACATGGATGCAGTCCCTACAGACCTGTTGAGTAGGGACGTGACCTGTCGCGTCTGTCCCGCACAATCTCATGGGTAGAGGAATAAAAACAATAATTTCATAGAGAATGACAGTGAATGGACGGGTTGTGATATGTTTCGATTAAGTTGTACGGTGTGTCATTGGCAAGCTGCTGATGGTGATATCAATACATGTCCAGAATGTGGGCAGACGATAGATATTATCTTTGATATGCCGGAAATTCCGCTTGATACGACTTTGCCCGGTATCTGGCGCTATACCGCACATTTGCCCTTGCACGATAAAAAGCATATTGTCAGTCTCGGCGAAGGTAATACGCCGTTATTAGAGTCCGCGAGTCTAGGAGAATCAATCAACCTTTCTCAATTATATTTCAAAATGGAAGGTGCTAATCCAACAGGGTCTTATAAAGATAGAATAGCCACTGTCGGGATTTCGCGCTTACGAGAACTAGGCAAAAAAACATGGGCTGCCACTTCTTCTGGCAATGCGGGGGCTGCGATTGCTGCTTATGGCGCACGCGCTGGGCTAGACGGGCATTTATTCACTTTGGAGAAAGCATCCAAGGACAAGATTGCCCAAATTATGAGCTATGCCCCCCAAGTGAGCGCCGTTTATCGGCTCGGCTATGACCCTGATGTCGAACAAGCAACATGGGCAAATATTATTCAGGTCTGTAAGCAAAACAATTGGATGATGCTCGTTACAGCGCGTGCTTTTAGCCCTCATGCTATGGAAGGCGCGAAAACGATTGCGTATGAAATCTGTGAGCAATTAGACAATATCTCGCCGGATGTTGTTTATGTCCCTGTGGGTGGTGGTGGCTTACTGAGTACAGCATGGAAAGGCTTTGTAGAGTGGCATAAGGCTGGCAAAATTAACAAGTTACCGCGCATGGTCGCTGTACAAGCTCAAGGCTGCGATGCGGTCACACAGGCTTGGAATGACGGAAGTACAGTCAGCACAATTCCAGACTGCCATAGTAGCATTTCTGGTATTCAATTAACCGCCCCACCCGATGGAAACCTCGTCTTGCAAGCCCTAAAAGAATCACAGGGTTGGGCAACATCTGTGCCGGATGAAGAAACATATCAAGCACAAGCAGAATTAAGTCGGCGCGAAGGGGTTTTTGTAGAACCTGCCTCAGCGATTACTTGGGCGGCTGTTCAAGCTGATAAAGCACAGGGACGGCTCACAGGCGATGAAAAAGTCATTTGTGTATTATCAGGCATTGGCTTCAAAGATATGACCGCGATAAAAAATATGGTAGCAGAACACTCTGTTCCTTTGATTACAGCAGATGAGATCTTGTCTAAAGCAGAAAATGGACTTTAATTGATGGATATTCCAAATTTTGCCGCCTCTTTTCTTACCTTTCGTGTCGATTGGAACAAGAAACAGAGTCTAACCGCGTCACATAAGCCACCGTTTACCTTAAATAATGCCCGTATTCAGATTGAAGCTGTCTGCTACATCACGGACAAAGAAACACAGCATCGCACGCAATATGTCTTAGGCGCAGCTTGCAAAACAGAGTATGTCGGTGTCGATGAAAATATTTGGACAGACCCTAATGCCGATTTTTGCATCATCTTATCTGCGGAATCATTCTTGATTCTCAAAAGTTGGGATAAGAATGATAAAGGGGTCATGCGCTACCCTGCTTCGCTTGGCACACAGCCGGAACGACAAACGGGACAAGTGCGAGATACCTACGATAGCATCAAAATCAATTTACGCACTGTTCAAGGAGAGCAACTCGATACTGTTGAGCAAATCGTAAATGCCACTTTAGCAGATGATATATTGGTTGGGCGGATGGTCTTTACGATGCAAAAGCATTATGAGGTCATGATTGATTTTCCTATTAAAACGATGAATGCCAATGAACGTGAACTGATTTACCAAACCGATACGGGCCCCATCCTTTTTCCAGATTTCACACTCGCAGAAGATGAGTTGATTGCAAATTTTCGTCTCGCATATGTCGCTTTTAATAGCCCTGATTGGGCAGAAGTCATTTTACAAGTCCCGACCCCCTTAAATGATGACCTATCCGTGAATCATTATTCCAAAGCGGTGCACTTAAAAACACAAAATTCAATTTTCCGAATGATATGATATGCACTTTCAAGATTTAGATATTCCAAATTTGCCGCGTGAGCGCCGAGGAAGTGATTACTTGGATGTCGCTACACGCGCCGATGGGACTATGTGGCGTTTGCCCTTTTTAACTGTGACAGGGGCAAAAAAAGGCGCTACATTGCTCGTGACAGGTGCAGTTCATGGGGATGAATATGAAGGGGTAGAAAGTATAACGCAACTATTCTCACAGATTGAGCCACAGGCACTACAGGGAAATTTGCTCATGTTACCTATCTGCAATATGCCTGCTTATGAAGTTGCACATCGTAATAGCCCGATTGATGCTCTTAACTTGGCGCGTGTTTTTCCCGGCAAGCAAGACGGTACGATTACGCAACGCATCGCCTATTGGATAACTGAAAAACTACTCAAACATGCCGATTTCTTCATTGATTTGCATAGTGCAGGTATCGCCTACGATATCCCTACTTTGATTGGCTATATTCATAGCGATGATGATTTAGGACAACGCTCTCGTGCGGCGGCAGAGGCTTTTGCTGCCCCTATTTTGTGGGGACACCCGTTACCCATACCATCAGGGCGCAGTATCAGTGCTGCCACAGACTTAAACGTGCCGTCGTTATATACCGAAGCACCCGGCGGCGGCTATGCTCACCCTGACGATATCGCGTGTTTTGTTGATGGCGTAATTAATGTAATGAAGCATCTATCTATGCTAGAAGGAATGCTTCAAACTCGCCCGATGACCCATCATTTACTCGGCGATGGCAATCTTGATACTGTGATTTCAGCCCCAACAGCAGGTTATTTTCGAGCGCAAGTGAACTTATTAGATGAAGTCAAAGGTGGCGATTGCTTAGGAACTATTCAAGATTCTTTTGGGCAGGTTGTGACAGAAATCAAAGCCGATAGAGATGGTGTCGTTATCATGTTGCGGCGGCTTCATCGTGTGCATGTTGGCGATGGTTTGGTTCATTTAACCAACTACCTTAATAATACATCATGAGAATTGCGCTTGTAACACGCCTACCCTATGAGGCGCAATGACAGTGCAAAAACAAAGGAGAGAAAGACAATGACACAGTGGCAACACTCGAAAGAACTTTGGGAGCGTTCTCGTCAAACTTTAGCAGGTGGTGTGAGCAGTAATGTGCGGCTCTCAGCGCAACCACACCCGCTTTTTTTTGAGCGAGCCGCAGGTGCGATGATTTATGATGTTGATGGCAATGCCTACATTGATTATATGATGTCACAAGGTCCCATGATTTTAGGACATTCGCCGACTGTCATCTTAGATGCTGTCAATACAGCCATGCGAAAAGGTCAACTTTATGCCGGACAGCATGAACTCGAAATTGAAGTTTCTGAGGCATTGGTGCGTTTAATTCCGAGTGCTGAATTATGTCGATTTGGGCTAAGTGGCTCAGAGATGGTACAAGCTGCGATGCGCTTGGCACGCGCAGTCACAGGTCGTCAAAAGATTTTGCGTTTTGAAGGGCATTATCATGGCTGGTTTGATAACGTCCTCTTAAATGTCGCCACACCGTTAGACGTGGCAGGGTCGCGTGAAAGACCGAAAACGACATTGGCAAGTGTCGGGCAAGCAGCGAGTGTATTAGAAGATTTTATCGTCTTGCCATGGAATGACCTTGAATTAGTTGAATCACTATTTGCAGAACGGGGTCACGAAATAGCGGCTATCATGTGCGAACCTATGATGTGTAATACGGGCGGTATTCCACCTGTAGCTGGTTATCTGGAAGGTTTGCGGCGTATCTGTGATGAATTGGGGACTATATTCTATCTTGATGAAATTGTCACAGGATTTCGTTTAGGGTTACAAGGCGCACAAGGGCGCTTTGGAGTCACACCTGACCTCGCAACCTACGCAAAAGCAATGGCAGGTGGCTTTGCGAACTCAGCATTGGTCGGTAAACGCGATTATATGGAACGCTTTGCAGTTGATGTCAATCATTCGGGTACATTTAATAGCAACATCATTTCGATGGCAGCATCAGCCGCAACTTTGATTGAACTACAACGCGATGATGGCGCGGTTTATCGCCACTTAGAGACAATCGGTCAAATGCTAATAGATGGTATCCGTGATATTGTACAAAACTTAGACTTACCTGTACTGGTGCAAGGTTTTCCAACTGCCTTCCATATGTCATTTACTGAAAAAGCGGCTATCAATGATTATCGTGATTATGTTCTCTATTGTGATAAAGACCGTTACGGCGATTTTGTCTTAGCCATGCTAAAGCGCGAGATTCGCTTAGTTGGACGTGGTATCTGGTACATTTCTGCTGCCCATACGCCAGAACACGTTTCACAAACATTAGCGGCAGTTGAAGCCTCTCTAAAAGAAGTTTGGGAGCAATAATGACTAAAAGACCGCGTGTTGCAGTGGGCGGTATCGTACACGAAACACATAGTTTCGCAGAAACACCCACGACTCTAGCCGATTTTAAGAAACAATCATTGCATGTCGGCGCAGACTTGCTAGAAACAATGACGGGTACACGCTCTGGAATCGGTGGTATGATTGATGCGGCTATCATTCGAGGCTGGGACTTAGTACCGACGCTGTATGCTGCGGCAATGCCTTCTGGTATTGTTTCTGACGAAGCCTATCAAACCATGTTGACGCAACTCTTAAGCACACTCTCAAATGCTCTACCTATAGATGGTTTACTCTTAGCACTACATGGGGCAATGGTCACAGAGAATGAATTAGACGTAGAAAGCGATATTTTAGCAAAAGTGCGCGACGTAATTGACAATGATAGTCCGATTGTGGTCGAGTTGGATATGCACGGCAACATCAGTTCACGCACTACCGAATTAGCCGATGTTTTGGTCGCTTTTGATACGAATCCGCATATTGACCCCTATGCACGCGGTCAAGAATCAACTGCCATCTTAGAATCACTGATTAGCAATGAAATTCATCCCACAACCGCTTATGTTGCTGTGCCGATTATTCTTGCACCTCAAGCAACTGGAACATCGGGCTTGCCTTTGAAAGCTGTCCATGACCGAGTCGCCGCAATGGAAGCTGAATCCTATGTGGTTTGCATCTCCGTGATGGCAGGTTTTGCCTATGCAGATACGCCCTTTACGGGGACAAGTATTATTGTCACCACAGATGACCGCCCTGATTTGGCACGAGACTATGCCCAAGAACTCGCTGATATTTTTCTGCAAAATTATGGACATGCGCTACCCGATTTTTTGTCTCCAGACCAAGCGGTTCAACAAGCACTAGCACTCACTGGCAAGCCTATTATCTTAGTTGATTCCGCCGATAATATTGGTGGCGGTACGCCGGGTGATGGCACAGATGCACTTAAGGCAATGCTGGCACACGATGTACAAGAAGGAACGGTGGTTTTGGCAGATGCCGAAGCCGTAAACACTTGTTGGGAAGTCGGAATCAACAAGACTGTCACGTTGGCTGTTGGCGCTAAAACTGATAAATGGCATGGTTCGCCAATCACGGTGACAGGTATTGTAAAAACGCTCTCAGAGGGCATATTCGAGTGTGAATTGCCTGATAATCACTTTGCTGCCTTTTATGGTAATACGATTAAAATGGGACGCAGCGCATGGTTACGGGTTCAAGGTGTCAATATTATTTTGACCACCCATAAAACCCCTCCGTTTGATTTGGCTCAATTACGCGGCATCGGGCTTATCCCAGAAGAGCAAAAAATGATTGCCGTCAAATCCGCCGTGGCTTATCGAGCCGCCTACCTGCCTATCGCGGCTCATATTATCGAAATGGACACAGCAGGTTTATGTTCGGCTAATCTCAGTCGCTTTCCCTATCGCCATGTTGATTCTGAACGATTGAAAGGGGATAAAAATGATGCACATTAATCAATTGTCTTGGTCGAATCGTAACTGCCCACCTATAGAAAAATCCACCACGAAGGCGCGAAATACACGAAGAGAAAAGGTATTACGATATCCAAAATGCGCTGAAATTGTATGAAAACATCCTTTGCACCTTTCACCCTTTGCAACTTTGCGTTAAGCGTTTTCTATAAACATAGCGAAGGTACTTGTTTTTTGTCAAATCAATTTTAGGAAAAGTATCGTCATGCAATATCGAAATTTAGGACACACAGATTTGAAGGTATCTGCCCTCTCGTTGGGAACAGTTGCCTTGGGTATGCCTTATGGGATTACACCAAAGAAGCATAAAATTGACAACGAGAAAGCTGGTATGATGCCACCGTCCGATAAAGAGGCGATTCAACTGATACATCGGGCAATTGATGAAGGCATAAACTTTATTGATACAGCACGCGCTTATGGTCGTAGTGAAGAAGTGTTGGGTCAGGCTTTACATGACCGCCAAAATAAAGTTGTTCTGACGACAAAGTTAGGCTGTCTTGATGCTGATGGAAATACGTTGCAAGGTCAAACATTACGCCAACATATGCAAGAATCGCTGACAACCAGTTTGAGACTTCTCCGTACTGATTGGGTCGATTTGTTGATGCTTCATAGCGCCTCAGTTGAGCTATTACAAAATGGCGAAGTTATCGACATTCTAAAAGAATTTCAGACTCAAGGCTTAGTTCGTTATATCGGTGCTTCGACTTACGGCACAGAAGCCCCCCGTATGGCTATCGCACAAGGAGTTAACGCCCTGCAAGTCGCTTATAATATTTTAGACCAACGTATGGCAGATAATATTTTTCCGCTTGCACAAGCCGAAGGGGTTGGCATTGTAGTCCGCTCTGTTTTCCTTAAAGGCGCACTCACACCTCGCGCTGATGATTTGCCAGACCATTTAAGCGCACTCAAACAACAATCCGAGACTGTCAAACAATTTGCTGCCCAACTAACACCGCCAATGAACCGTGTCGAAGCAGCTCTCAGTTTTGCACTATCACAAGAAAACATCACATCGGCTCTCGTGGGTGTTCATACTGAGGCAGAACTTGAAGCCTCTTTGCGCGTGGCGAAAAATAAAACTCTAGCACCACAGGTCATGAGCCAATTTAAGCAACTGCGCTGGGATGACCCACTGATGCTTGACCCTAGTACATGGGGATTGCCATAAAATGCTATAATTGCATGATGAAATTAAGATTAATTGCCGTTATTATCATCGCCCTGTGGATTGAATGATACTAATTACTTTGCTGGATGCCTCATTAAGATGGGAGAAAATTTAATGAGTGAAATTGGACTCGCAAAAGAACAACTCGATACCCCGACATTGTGGGTAGATTTAGATATCATGGAAAATAACATTGCAACATTGGCACAGCATTTTGAAGCAGCGAATGTGCAATGGCGACCTCATATGAAAGGCGTGCGAATACCCGGAATCGCTCATAAAGCGTTGATGGCTGGTGCTATTGGTGTGACTTGTTCGACCATAAAAGAAGCCGAAGTGATGGCTAAAGCAGGTATCACCAATATCTTAATCGCCAATCAAGTTGTGGGGTCACGCAAACTAACGCGATTGGTCAATCTCTGCAAGTATGCGGATATCAAAGTCATTGTCGATAATGAAGCCAATGTTGCCGAATTGAGCGCGGCGGTTTGTGCAAGAGGTGTCGAAGTTGGCGTATTGATTGACATGGATACAGGAATGCAGCGTACAGGTCTCTTAGCCGGTGACGCAGTAGTCAATTTATCGCAATTGGTGCATGAAACGTCGGGACTGAACTTTCTTGGGATGATGGCTTGGGAGGGGCATACACTCGGACACAATGACCCTGAAATAAAGCGCCAAGAAATTATCAAGTCAGTCGCGCAATTAACTGAAATGGCTGACCGTTGCCGTGCAGCAGGATTACCCGTTTCTATTGTCAGTGGCGGCGGTAGCGGAACGTATAAAGTGACACCATTCGTAAAGGGTATGACAGAAATTCAGGCTGGCGGCGCAATTTTCTCTGATGTCGCCTATCAAAGTTGGGATGTTGAGACCACGCCTTCTTTATTTGTACAAACAATTGTCAGCAGCCGACCAGCACCTGACCGCATTATTTTCGATGCGGGCTTCAAAACGATGCCAACTTGGCACGCTCAACCACGCGCTATTGGCATTGAGGGTGTTAAAAGCCACATTGCTTCCGCAGAGCATGGCATTATTAGCCTTGATAAAGCGAATAATAGCGTCAAAGTGGGCGATATATTTGATTTTATGGTGGGGTATACTGATTCGACACTCTTTTTGTATGATAAACTCTATGGTATTCGTGATGGCGTAGTTGAAGTTGTGTGGGACATCCTTGTGTGAGAACGGATGCAGAATTTTAGGTCAGCAGACCTCTTCGCCTATCCATGACCTCAGTGCCAATTAAACCCCTCAGCGCATAGAGATTCAAATTCAAAATTCTTTGTGCCTTTCATTCTTCCTGCCTTTGCGTTAGGCTTTTTTCATGAAAGGTGCAGAGAAACTGTTCGCTTTGGAATTTTCAAGCGGATACATTTTCTGCGATACGACCCATAAACGACACGAGGATTATTAATAAATTTGCCCCTCGGTAAACACACTATTTGCCAGCATATTCATTAAGGAATGTCAGTTTGACTAATTACACAGTTGCCGTATTAGAAGACTCGCTGCATATCTTAGAAATTCTGAATACTTGTCCTGATGGACTCACACTCGCTGATTTAACGACGGCGACAGGTTTCGTGAAAAACAAGGTATTTCGTATCCTCTATACGCTTGAAAAACATCATATTGTCCAGCGCAATGAGGTAGGTTTTTATCAATTGGGATATCGCTTGTTAGAACTCAGCAATAATGTCCAAATAGATACCTTGCTGATTGATATTAGCCGTCCTGTCATGAAAGACTTGGTTCGTAATTCTAGTGAAAGTGTTTTTTTAGGTGTCGTCAATGGTAGAGATGCCGTGTGTATAGCCGCCGAAGAATCGCCACAGTCGATTCGGCTATTCGCACAAGTGGGTCGTCGTACAGCACTTCATAGTGGCGGTGTACCGAAAGTATTGCTTGCTTTTATGTCTGATAAAGAACAAAAGCAGTTTTTGAACGAATACTTCACAGACAATGTGCAGATATTGAGTACAGGATTGACTCGTCCTATGCTGATACAACAAATCGCTGAAATTCAAGCACAAGGCTATGCGATTATCATAGACGAATTAGACCTTGGCGCACATTCGATTGCCGCCCCGATACGCAACCAAAGTGGGGAAGTTGTTGCTGCCATCTCAATCGCGGGTCCATCAAACCGCTTTCCAGAAGAGCGCATCAAGTATTATGTCCAACTCATCATTGAAGCAAGTGACCAAATCTCAGCCGAATTAGGCTATAGCGTACCTCAGCCCAATAGCAATGGAGTACTCCATTCTATCTAAGTGCCACTTCTGTAATTTATGTATTGAAACTGACAACAATGGATTCAATTGGTTTTTTGACAAAGATATTCTAGCGTGCTAACATATCAAGCAAGTTACACATAACGCCATTATATATAATATAATGCTTGCAGGGATATTGTCTTTTGTTGAATTTATTTGCTGATAGTCATTATTTCATTCGATTATCATACTACAAAATAACCTGTGCTGTAAAATCGCAGGTTACTCCATCTTTGGTTGCGACTTCTTCCAGTACATTAAGCACAAAAAACTCATTATTAGCTACTAACACGAATCATGTTTTAAGAATTCTATCGAAAAATTTGATACGTAAAAGGTCATAGTACGTTGTAGGGGCGTAAGGCATTGCGCCCTGAAACCGAAAAACTAAAACTTGCTAAAAACACATTTTCTGAGCTTATCCATTATTAGCTATTAGAAATTTTTAGGAGGAGATTAAACAAGATGCAAGTCTTATATGAACCGAAACAAGCCGCAGCAGAATCAGCATTATTGAATGAATTATCTGCGGATGCGCCATGGTCGCTCATTGAACGGTTTACCACACTTGTCCGTGAATCTGCCAGTGATGATGAGCAAGCAGCCGCAAAATATATCGCTAACCAACTCACGAAATTTGGTGTACCACACAAGGTATATGAACCCGAACTGTTTCTGAGTGTGCCTGTGAAAGCGACATTAGTTATCGACAGTAAAGAGATGCGTGCCAAAACCCCTGCATTTTCTATCTCAACAAGTGTAGAGGGTCTAACTGGCGAGGCGGTCTATATCGCAAAATTTGAGGCTGGTCGCACGCCTGATTTCTTCGATTTTACACCGGCTAGTGATGTGGATGTTCGTGGAAAAATTGTCGTGGTTGATGGCTTCGGGGGACCACCGCCTGTCTTCCACTTTGAAGAACGGGGCGCGATTGGGCAGATTTATATAAACCCCGGCGTAGATATTCACTGGAGCATTTGTACCACAATTTGGGGTGCGCCAGATTTGGATAATCATCATCGGCAACCGACAACGCCTGTTCTTTCTATCAATCGCCAAGATGGTGACGAATTGATGCGCCAGTTGAACGCAGGTCGTGTCGAAGTCACGCTGCATACCGAATTGAAAGAAGGTTGGTTCAAATGTCCTGTCATTGTGGCAGATATTCAAGGGTCAGAAGAGCCAGAACGCTTTGTCCTCGCTCATGGACATTATGATTCGTGGGATGTTGGTATTGGTGATAATGCTGTCGGCGACGCAACCTTGCTTGAAATAGCACGCATTTTCCATAATCATCGTGATAAACTTGCCCGTAGTTTACGAGTTGCATGGTGGCCCGGACACTCTACCGGACGCTATGCAGGGTCTACATGGTTTGTCGATAAATTTGGCTTAGACCTTGCTCGTAACTGCATCTCACAAGTCAACATTGATTCGCCCGGCTGTCGTTGGGCAACAGAATACTATGATGTATCGGTCATGACTGAGACAGAAGATTTCGCTATCAAAACCATTAAAGATGTGACGGGCAAAGTCGCTACCGGAGACCGCCCCCATCAAGCAGGGGATTACTCCTTCAATAATATTGGGATTTCTAGCTTTTTCATGTTGCTATCTTCCATGCCGCGTGAATTAATTGACGAAAAAGGATATTACCCAGTGGGTGGCTGTGGCAGCAATATCGCATGGCATACCGAAAATGACCAATTGGAAATTGCGGACAAAGACAATCTCATGCGTGACCTCAAAGTCTATACGGCTTCGGTACAACGAGTATTGAATAACCCTCTGCATCCCTTTGACTTCCGCAAATCAACCGTAGAATTTGATGATGTGCTTAATCGTTATAAAGATGCCGCAGGCGATGATGTTGATTTCTCGCCAGTATTCGATGCTTTGGATGACCTCAAATCGGCATTAGATGAGCTTTACAGCAAAGCGGCAAGCCTAGCAGATAAGAGCGTGTCAGATGACGGGGTTCGTGCTTATAACGATGCTATTCTCGAATTAGGACGCGAACTTGTCCTCATTAACTATACGCGGCACGGACGTTTCCGTAATGAACCTGCGATGCGTGTACCACAACTACCCGACCTCGCAGCCGCACTCGATATCAACGATTCAGAAGGACATATGCGAAATGTCACCCGTACCCATCTTGTGCGCGGTATGAACCGTGTTGCATGGGCTTTTGAGACGGCTGCCAATATTGCGCGACGTGCCGTTGCTACGATTGGTTGAAGCATTTGGCAGATAGTTGAGTTGTAAAGGCATGATAACTTGCCTTTACAACAGCCAACCGCGTCAAAATAGGTGAAGAAATTTTTATGAAACTGATTTATCTCGTTTCGGGGCCGACGGGGCGCACACCACAAGGTCGAGCAGAGATGGCACGGCGGCGTGAATTTTTGAATCGTCATGCGTCACAGGGCGTTGAAGTTGATATTACAGATATTCCAAGTGGACCCGCTTCGATTGAGAGTTTGTACGAAGAATATTTGTCGATACCGGAAACTGCAAAACGCGCTCATGAACTGGAGCAAGACGGTTGGGATGGTATTCTCTTGGGGTGCTATGGCGACCCCGGATTGGATGCCTTGCGCGAACTGGTCTCTATCCCGGTCATTGGCGCGGGAGAAGCAACTTCTTTGATGGCGGCTTCACTTGGGCATCGCTTCTCAATTATTACTGTGACTGATAGTGTTGTTTATATGCTAGAAAAGATGGTTCGCAATGTTGGTGTGGGTGAAAAATTAGCCAGTGTACGAACTGTCGATATTTCTGTGATGGATTTGCACAAAGACCGCGAACAAGCTATCGAAATAACAGTAGAAGAAGGACGGAAGGCAATCAAAGAAGACCGTGCCGATTCGCTCATCGTGGGTTGTATGAGTATGGGCTTTCTTGAAATTGCAGAAGCAGCACAAGCAGAATTAGGTGTGCCATTCCTGAATCCGGCGCGAGTGCAACTGAAATTCATGGAAGCGATGATTGGCTCTGGTCTCAGCCATTCTAAACGCGCCTATATGACTCCCCCTAAGATGGCAAATGGTGATGCGAAATCCCCGGCTGACTTATATCATGTGAAGAATTGAGGAGCGATAATGGACTTTGTACTAGCAGGCGGCACACTCATTGATGGTACAGGGCGTGACCCAGTAGAAAATGCTGCGGTACATATAAAAAATGGACGCATTGAGTGGGTTGGCAAACTTTCCGACTTGCCTAGTGCTGCGAAACAGGCGCAAGAGAAAGATGTTTCTGGCAAGTGGTTATTGCCGGGAATCATTGATGCCCATATTCATGTTTGCTGGAACGGTGAAGAGAGCATTTTTGAGTTGCTAGAACGTGACCGCGATATGATTGTCTTAGAAGCGACTGCCATTGTGAAGCGCATCTTAGAAGTAGGAACAACAACGGTGCGCGATATCGGCGGACATGATTATGTCGAAATGGCACTGCGTAGGGCGATTAACGCAGGTTTCATCCCCGGTCCCCGTATGAAAACATCCGGCAAAGTCATTGCGATGACAGGCGGACATGCCCACTTTATCGCTCGTGAAGCCGATGGACCCGAAGAGGTTCGTAAGGCTGCGCGTGAGCAAATCAAAGCTGGGGCAGATACAGTAAAACTGATGGCAACAGGTGGTAGCGCAACACCGGGTCAAGATATTCATGCCAGCCAATTGACGCTTGAAGAAATGGCGGCAGCAGTACAAGCGGCACATTCAATGGGGCGTACTGTGGCAGCCCACGCCCATGGTAAAGGCGGTATCAAAAATGGCTTATTGGCAGGTCTGGATTCGATTGAACATGGCACATATCTTGATGAAGAAACTGCCGATTTGATGCTTGAACGCGGTGCGGCACTGGTGATGACATTAGCCGTTGCTAATCCTGACTTGAGTGGCGAACTCAGCCCAACACAAAAAGCAGATGTTGAGCGCCGTAAACCGAACTTCGCCAAAGCACAAGAGAATGGTCGCAACCTGATTGCACTAGCACGCGAAAAAGGGATTTTCATTGGTTGTGGTACAGATGCTGGGGGCAATCCATTGGCAGTGCATCGCTTTAGTATGGCACGCGAAATTCAATTGATGGTGGAATATGGTATGCCGCCGTTAGAGGCACTAAAAATTGCGACATGCAATAATGCTCGTGTGTTGCGTTGGGAAAACGAAATCGGCTCAGTTGAAACGGGGAAATACGCCGATATCCAGCGACCCATTGGCAGATATTAAGAATTTACGCAAAGTTGCTGCTGTCTATAAAGGTGGCACGCTTGTATAGGTTGTATGGCATCATGCCATCGTTTGTGATAAGGGAATAGCGCATATCGTTGTCATCATTGACCGATTTGCCGATATTATGGAACGTGTGAAATTAAGGGAGGTTTTGTCTATAAGAAGATTTCATGTCACACCGTATTAGCTTCGTTTTTGTATCTTAGTAAATTGATGGAGAAATAATAAAATGAAGAAATTCTTTTCGATGTTGCTGATGCTTATTGCCCTATTCGTAGTGATGAGCATTGGCTTGACTGTTTCCGCACAGGGCGGCGAACGTGTACCAACGGTTATTGTCCATTCGGTAACACAGGCTGAACGTCCTACCGAATTTGAGGCGACACGCCTCGTTGTTGAAAATATGCGGCAACTCGGTCTTGATGTTGAACACCGCGCTATCCCTTGGCCACAAGTGATTGACGAAGTGTGGTTCACCCGTGAAGGCGAAGATGCTTGGCAAATGACTTACTGGCGTATGGTAGGTCGCCCGGAACGCTCTGACCCCGATGAATTTGCTTATAACCTTTTCCACTCAACGATGGCGGCTGATGGCTACAATTTTATCGGCTACAATAACTCAGAATACGATGCACTGGCTGAGGCACAACGGGCTGAACTTGAACCGGCAGCACGTCAGGAATTGCTATTTCAAGCCCAACAAATCATTGCGGAAGATGTTCCAAATGTCTTTTTCGCACATCCGAGTTCGCCGATGCTGGTGCGTTCTGATGTCTGGAATGTGGATAGTGTTGTAACACAAGCGGGTATCGGCATTCATAACTTCTGGACATGGATTGGCTTGGAACCTGTTGGTGATGAAACAACCCTCGTTACGAGTACAACATCCTTCCTTGACCGCATTAATCCGCTTTTCATTGCGGGTGATGCCCCCTCGCGTGTGACAGAATTGATTTGGGATAGACTCATGCGTATCGGACCCGACGGTCTACCTCAACCATGGGCTGCCGAATCTGTTGAATGGGAAGATAGTACAAATGTTGTCATTACCATCCGCGAAGGTATGATGTGGCATGATGGTAATCCGGTTACAGTTGAGGATGTCGCTTATTCGTTTGAAGCTATTTTGAGTGGTGAAGCCCCGCAATATAGCCCATTTGCCTCGAATATTGCCGAAATTGAGCTGATTGATGATACGAGTTTGCGCCTGACATTGAATGAGCCGTCAGCCGCGTTTGAAACGTCAACACTCTCTAAACTCAATATTATCCCGAAACATATCTGGGAACCCTACATCAACGACTTATTGACACAAGAAGATGCCAATGCTGAAAGTCTGGCATTTGACGCTGAGGGTGTCATGATTGGTTCGGGACCCTATCGTATGGTGGCATTTGACCCCAACGAATTTGCGATTTTAGAAGCAAATCCTGACCACTGGGCAAGCCCGAATGTTGAACGCTGGGTGATGAATGTGCTACCGAATACAGAAGCAACTCTGGGGCAGATTCAATCTGGCGAAATGAACTTCTTGTGGGAATGGACGGGCGATGCTGCGATTTTGTCCGAAATTGCAGAAGCTGACCCGAACATTGAAGTATTCTCTACACCGAGTCTCGGTATGCAATATTTCGCATTTAACACGCGCTTTGCACCATTTGATGATGTGGCATTCCGTCAAGCTATCGCGCATGTTATTCCCAGTCAATCTATCATCAACAATATCTTAAAAGGCTTTGCAGTTCCGGCTGATTCTTATGTGTCAACACCGATTGAGTTTTGGCATAACCCAGACCTTCCAACATATGAATTTAGCATTGACCTAGCACGAGAGGTTTTGGCAGAAGCAGGTTACACATGGGATGATGAAGGTCGTCTGCTGTATCCGGCTGGTTAGTTTTCTATCAAGTGTTCTATGTGAAATGCGTTCAAAAACAAGGTTTCCAATAGTACCAATGATTCATGTAGGGGCGCAATGCATTGCGCCCTTACGTCCGAATGCCAAAAAACATGTTTTCTGAGCTTATTCATGATTGACGTTATATTACTCTGTTTCTTCAGCTAGGTGTTCTTCGCGTAAGGCAGCGCATGATTGCTCGAAGTCATTGAGCATGGTCTGTTTCTCATCATCTGACACCAATGCCGCTTCAAACCCGTTACGGGCGATTTTTTGGATTTCGTCTAATGTCACGCCTGCTTGTTCAACCGCCGCCACATATTCATCATTGAGCGAGGTTTCATACAGGGCAGGCATCCCAGAGCCTAAGACGACTTTAACGCCTCTATCAAGGAGTTGCGGCAGAGGATATTCTGCCACACTGCTAATGCGCCCTAAGCGCACCTCACGAGTTGGGGTTAGCAAGACGGGTATTTCATTTTCGACGACATAATCAACTGCTTCAGGGTCATCTAGTAAACCCCAAGCATCGGTCAAACGACTTGGATTGACAGTATCAACCACTTCTTGGAAGGAATCTGAATGGGGGTGGCTGAGTACATGGGTGATACGAGCAAGTCCTTTTTTCTCGACAGTATTGAAGGCTTTCTTGAATTGCGCTATCGGTTGCAAATCTTCTTTGCCAACCAACGTAAGACCTACAACATTGCCTTTTTGTGCTGTGACACTGGTTGCCCAACGTGCAATATCATCACTCTTACGAGGACGGTCACGCGGGATTGCCAGAAGCCAATTTAATTTGACCTGCCATGCGCGTTGTAAACGGTCTGCACCATCATTAAGGGCATGGATGACCTCTGTGAAGCCCAAATCCATATCCGTATAGAGTGCCGGAATAACCGAAATTTCGGCATATTTGATATTTTGCTTCGAGTAACTGACACCTAAATCATAGATAACCCGTGCGATATCTTCAGGGTGCCGTACCCAAACAGACGTTTCACGGGCAATATCATCTAGTTTCTTAAAATCAGGTTTTTTGAGCAAATCAACCCATGCTTGATATAGCTTGAGTTTCTTATAGGTGCTTGCGATATCATTTTGTTCCGCAATCAGCAATATCAAATCTTTTTGTATGGCACCTTCTAGCTGCACATGCAAATCAACTTTTGGTATTGCGCGGATAAAACTCTCAATTGACATTATATATGTCCTTGTTTGACTAGGGTATCTTCGTTAAAGCCAATAAATTCTATCCCACCATACCCTTTTCTGTGAGACGAGATGAAACCCCGACAGGGGCTTATAATCATGATTCGGATGATTGGGTAGCCGCATTCTTTTGCGATTTCTTGTATTCAATTGCCGCTTCGATTAATCCCTTAAACATGGCGTGCGGACGATTCGGGCGACTGAGAAATTCAGGATGGAATTGGCTGCCTATCATATAGGGATGGTCTTCAAGTTCGGCAATTTCAACCAACATCTTATCGGGGCTGAGTCCACTCATGGCGATACCATGTTGTTGTAAAATTTGACGATATTCGTTATTGAACTCAAAGCGGTGGCGATGGCGTTCTTGAATCTTTTCTTCACCATAAATACGTGCTGCTAATGTATTGGCTTGCAAGTCACAAGGGTAAGCACCCAAGCGCATTGTACCGCCCATGTCGATTACATCACGTTGGTCAGACATGAGTGAAATAATCGGGTAGGGTGTATTTTCGTTGAATTCAACACTGTTCGCATCTTCATAATCCAATACACTCCGAGCGAATTCAATACACATCACCTGCATCCCCAAGCATAATCCTAAATAGGGTATTTTATGGATACGAGCGTAGTGTGCGGCGATGATTTTGCCCTCGATGCCACGATGCCCGAAACCACCGGGAACGACAATGGCATCGACCTGACCTAATTTTTCAATGTCCCGATTTTTTTCTAACGCATCAGATTGAATCCATTCAATGTTGATTTTGTGATGATAGTATGTACCGGCATGAATAAGTGCTTCTTTAACGCTCATATAGGCATCATGCAGTTCGACGTATTTTCCGACGATAGCGATATTCAAATCATTTTTAGCTGACCGCATTTGCTCGACTAAACTGCGCCATGAGTTGAGGTCGAGTTTTTGCTTGGGTTTCAAATCCAGCCAATCCATGATGTACTCTCCCAAACCAGCGTCTTCTAATGCGGGGGGAACACTATAGATATTGTCCGCCGTCACGAGGGGAATGACCGCTTCTTTTTCCACATCGCAGAACAGGGCAATTTTATCAACAATTTCTTTGTCAACGTCATGGTCAGTCCGTGCGATAATGACTTGCGGTTGGATACCCATACTACGCAATTCACGCACACTATGTTGAGTGGGCTTCGTTTTGAGTTCACCTGTTGCGCCGATATGGGGCAAGAAAGTGACATGCACATAGAGGGAATCATGGCGACGTAACTCCGAACGCATTTGGCGAATAGTCTCAATAAAAGCTTGACTTTCAATATCGCCAGCCGTGCCGCCCACTTCGACGATGACGACATCAACATCACCTTGTTTGCCGACTAACTTGATGCGTCGCTTAATTTCATCAGTAACGTGTGGGATAATCTGTATCGTGCGCCCCAGATAATCGCCGCGTCGTTCTTGTTCAATCACATGGCTATAAACCTGACCTGCCGTCACATTGGAGGCACGCGATGTATTTTCATCTGTGAATCGTTCATAATGCCCTAAGTCAAGGTCGGTTTCCGCACCATCATCTGTGACGAAGACTTCTCCATGTTGATAGGGACTCATTGTGCCGGGGTCAACATTTAAGTAGGGGTCCAGTTTCTGGATTGCCACCTTAAGTCCGCGTGCTTTCAGGATACGCCCAATCGCAGCGACAGTAATGCCTTTGCCAACAGAACTGACGACTCCTCCTGTGCAGAATATGTACTTCGGCTTTGTCATGCCTTCACCTTATTGCCTATCAAACAAAAATTAGGGTGGGAAGATTTTTCTTGACCCACCTTCGGTATATTTCTATAGTCATTGTAACCCACAGGTGGGTACTTTCACGGAAAAATGCTGTTAAACCAACTTCTCTAGGTCATCTACTGAGCGTCGCATATCCAAAAAGATGAGACCAAGCCGTGCTTTTTGTCGCACAAGTGTTGTCAATACTGCCTCTTCTCCAACAGCCATCAAGATAACGTAGCCTTTTGCACCTTTAACATATACCTGATCCAGTACACCACGCCCCAACTCAGACGAAATACGTTCCCCTAGCGAGAGCATAGCGGCGGACATTGCAGACACGCGATCCTCTTCAATACCAGCCGGTAGAGAAGATGCGATAATCAGCCCATCCACACTAACGACAGCCGATGCTTCAACATCGGGGGTTGTTCCTTGTAAATCACGGAGGCGGTCTACCATTAGTTCCGTGCGCGATCTTGCCATAGGATTAACTCCTCTCAAAAAAGTGACCCGACTCATATTTTCGGGTGAAGGATATTCAGCAAACAAAAAAAGCCCAACTGCTTACATCAATACACGTATTGTATTGTAACATTGGGAGTGTATCAAGTTCAGTGACTTAAGTTTTATGGTCAATCGAAAGTTCTTCATGGCATATTATACTAAGTAACGCACAAAGAGCAAGTTCTCAGACTATTCATATTGCTTTGCTTCACGATATACTGTTGAGTGGCAACGTATCTGCGATAACGCTCTAACACCTGTCTCGCCTTAGCAATTTTGTGTGCGGCGCGGTAGAAACCCCGAAAGGGGCTGTTGAGTGGCAAAGCGTAGGTCATGCGTACAGGACAAATGACAAAACCTGTTGCATACTAAGAGGCAATGACGAGAGACTTTTAGAGAAGTGAGTTTATGTCCAACCAATCTCAACATACCACACGACGCTCCAACGATGCCCCCTCCATTCGCATTGTATCCGAAGTAACTGAGCGTATCGCGCAGAGTGTCGGACAGGTAATTATCGGCAAACGCAATGAAGTTCGCCTCGCTATTTTGGGCTTGCTTTGCAAAGGGCATATCTTGATTGAAGATATCCCCGGTGTGGGTAAAACGATGATGGCTCGCGCCCTTGCAAAAGTAGTGGGATGCTCTTTCAGTCGCATTCAATTCACGCCTGATATGCTGCCATCTGATATTACAGGTGTATCTATCTACAATCAGCGCACAAATGAATTTGAATTTCGCCCCGGTCCAATAATGGCACAAGTCGTTCTTGCAGATGAAATTAACCGTGCGACACCCAAAACACAATCGGCTTTGCTGGAAGCGATGGAAGAAAAACAAGTCACTGTCGAAGGTGTGACCTATAAAATGGATAATCCATTCATCATCTTGGCAACTCAAAATCCAATTGAATATGAGGGTACATTCCCATTGCCAGAAGCGCAATTAGACCGTTTCATGATACGCATACAAATGGGGTATCCTGCACCTGCGGAAGAAATCACGATTTTATCAGCACAGCAATTCCAACATCCAATTGCGAATTTGCAACAAGTTATTAGCCTTGAAGAGTTGCTTCGCGCCCAAGCAGCTATCAATCATGTTTATGTTGCCGACGAGATTAAACAATATATTGTCAATCTGGTGACAGCGACTCGCGCTCATTCTGATGTTTATCTTGGCAGTAGTCCGCGTGGTTCACTGGCGTTATTCCGCACAACACAGGCTCGTGCAGCGATGGCAGGTCGTGATTATGTTGTGCCAGATGATGTGAAGGCTCTTGCTGATGTGACACTTGCCCATCGCATCATTGTGGGACCATCGGCACGCATCAAAGACATTAGCGCACGGACTATCGTTCAAGATGTTCTCGCGGTAACGCCTGTTCCCGGTGCATCAGCACGGTAATTGCTCATGCAGAATCGACGCAATGCCCTCTGGCTACTCATCATTTTTTTGCTACTTATCGGCTTATTCACTGGTCGAGCTGTTTTCTTCAATCTGGCATATCTATTCGGCGGTTTGATTTTGCTATCACTCGTTTGGTCATTATTGGCTGTACGGGGTGTTCGGCTGGGCAGACGCACCCGCACGCGGCGCTCACAAGTCGGGCGTAATTTCAGTGAACTATTTTCGGTACGGAATACATGGCTATTCCCTAAGCTATGGCTAGAAGTGCGTGACCATTCCACATTGCCCGGACACCGTGCGAGTCATGTTGTACCGACTCTGTTTCCACGACGGCGTTATGAATGGCGTGTCGATACAAGTTGTATTGTCCGTGGCGAGTTTCAGTTAGGACCCATGACAGTCATTAGTGGTGACCCCTTTGGCTTATTCCTAACACCGCGTCGCATCAATGCGATTGAGCGCATGATAATTTATCCGGCTACTGTGCCGATTACGAGTGTTAACCTACCGCGTGGGGTTGTCTCTGGTGGCGAAGCGCAACAACATCTCACGCAAAATATCACAACCAATGCCGCCGGAGTTCGTGAATATGTGCCGGGTGATAGTATCAATCGTATTCACTGGAAAAGTACAGCACGGCGCGGCAAATTGATAGTCAAAGAATTTGAGATAGACCCTCTGATGGATATCTGGCTGCTGGTTGATTTTTCTGCATTATCGGTGGTAGAAGAAGCAAGTGTCCAGCGATTAGGCAATACAGGTTCGGTTATTCCGAGTGGCTATGCGATACCACCATCAACAGAAGAGTATGCTGTGATTATTGCCGCTTCATTGGCAACGCATTTTATGGATAATGAACGCGCTTTAGGGTTTGCAGCCTATACGCCTAATCGGGAGGTGTATCAACCAGAAAGAGGTCATAGCCAACTCACGCATATTTTGGAGACTTTGGCTGTTGCTCGCAGTTTTTCGCAACATTCGCTGAAAGAGATGTTAGCTCTTGAAATTGCCAATATTGCTCGGGGTGCAACCCTCATTATTGTGACATCTTCATTGGACAAAGGTTGGATTAACCAAGTACAAATACTAGGACGACGTGGGATTCGCCCAATGTGCATCTTCATTGACCCTGCATCTTTTATGGGTGGGCAACCCTCCGAAGAAATGCGTGGATTGTTGCAGTTGGCACGTATCCCGACTATCACAATTCGCAAAAATGACAATCTGACAGTTTCCCTCGCACAACGCCCCATTTAATCAGCCTGTGAAGCACCACCAGTGGAAACACTTGATGAAGTCGAATTCTGCGGCGCAGATTGTACCTAAAGCAGAATGATTAGTTTTTGATACGACTGTGCCGACAACATCCCAATCATATTTTTCTCGAATGGCGTTTGCAGCATAAATAGCTTCTAGTGAGATTTCACCCTCTAGCCATATACCGCGATAGGTGAAGGTGTTTACAGGGATAAGATGGGCGTTTTCAGGGGGCTTTGCTCGTTTTCCTGCTGCTGAGGAAATATGTAGTTCGTAAATATTAGGTTGTTGCTGATAACCCGCTTTTGTCATGGCAGTTTGCATGGGCTTATTGTCTATAGCGACTAATGCCCGTACTAGCGTTGCCCCATAATCGTTAGCGCCATCGCTAAAGGCTTGGATGAGTTGCTTTCCTGCACCACGTCCCTGAAAATCTGGATGAACAGCGAGTAAATCTAATTCCCAACGGCGCGTTTTATCTTGTGCCATCGTCAGGAAACCATCGACAAAACCAACCATTTGCCCATTATCTACAGCCACAAACGAAGCATGGTCGTCTTCTGCTATAACCTGTTGGATATGTTGGATTTGAACTGTATCGCCTAGCGAATGCTGGATGATAATTGATACGGTTATTACATCGGCAGAAGTCATAGGTCGGATGATAAGCGGCATAGACAAGCCCTTCATACAATGTGCAATATACGCTACACTAACCCAAATTATGATTAGTCTAGCAGGATTCTATACACCGCATTGACTCAGAATACGCAGACCCAATCTAAAAACAACGCATTTTTGTACCTCATTGTTTTCACGAGTGGTATGACAATCCTCGCAGTAGAATTATCTGCTTCGCGCTTGCTAGGCAATGTTTTCGGCACAAGTAACATTGTCTGGGCAAATGTTATCGGTTTGATGTTGTTGTATCTGACGATTGGCTATTTTATCGGTGGACGTTGGGCTGACCGTTCTCCACATCGTACAACAATGTATAAAATTGTCATTTGGGGGGCATTCCTCAGCGCCTTGATTCCATTGGTATCCCGTCCGATTTTACAAGTCGCATCACAGGCGTTTGTTGGGGCAGAGGCAGGGCTGGCATTAGGGTCATTTGTAGCGGTGCTAATCTTATTTTCTGTGCCGATTACCTTACTGGGAACAGTATCGCCCTTTGCGATTCGTCTTGCTGTGACAGATATTGATAGTGCTGGAAAAATCAGTGGTCAGATTTATGCGATGAGTACAATTGGCAGTCTCATCGGAACATTCTTACCAGTCCTATTTCTCATTCCTGAACTGGGTACTATCCGTACTTTTCTCGTTTTTTCAGGGATATTATACTTCGTTGCCTTTATCGGCTTATTCCGTGAAGAGAAAACAGCAGCACTTAAGTATCTCATCATGCCGATAATTGTGGCTATCTTGGCGTTTGTTGCGCTGCAAGGCTATCTCCGCCCACCACAGGAAGGCGCAGTCATGCTCTACGAGGGCGAAAGTGCTTATAACTATATTCAAGTACAAGAAGATGCTGCCGGAAACCGTTATTTGTATCTTAATGAAGGGCAGGGGATTCATAGCCAATGGAATGCCGATAATATTTACTATGGGCGCACATGGGATTTTTTTTTGACAGCACCTTATTTTGATAATGACTTTTTACCCGAAAATATGGGATCCATGCTCATGATTGGGCTTGCCGCAGGCACAATCCCACGCCAATATCTGGCTGTCTACCCCAATTTGCCAATTGATGGTATTGAAATTGACCCTGAAATTATAGCAGTAGGGGAGCAATTTTTTGAGATGAATGCTGAATACATGCCGAGTCTGACAGTGTATGCCGCAGATGGGCGTTATATGCTCAATCAACTGCAAAAGCAATATACTGTAATTGGTATTGATGCTTATCGTCCGCCGTATATCCCGTGGCAATTAACGACTGTTGAATTTTTCTCAGAAATCCGTGACCGCCTCACAGATGAGGGTGTTATGGTCATCAATGTTGGGCGTACCAACACAGACCGTCGCCTTGTGGATGCACTGACGAATACTTTAAGCGTTGTTTTTCCAAGTATTCATGCTATGGATGTGCCGTATTCGTTTAACACCATTCTAGTGGCGACAATGCAGCCCACACTTGCTTCTAACTTGAATGATAACCTACAGCAATTACCGCAAAGTGTTCACCCTTTGTTAAGACAAGTATTGAATGATGGCGTAGCGGCACTTGTGCCAACGAATACCATAGATATTTTGTTCACTGATGACCGTGCGCCTGTCGAGACAATTGTAGATTCACTGGTACTGAATTTCTTACTTGAAGGTGGTGCTGAGGAGTTTCGATAATGTCCAAAATGAATACAAACAAAGACAAGGGTATCGCTAAACCATTGATGACGATTCTTCGACTATATATCGTAATCGCTGTCCCTGTCTTACTGGTGATTGGCAGTGTTCGGCTCGTGATGAACACACAATTCTTGAACTTTGAATACAATCGTGCAGGTTTTCCAGAAGACCGTTACGGTTTCAGCACCGAAGACCGCATGGAGTATGGTCAGTATGGCATCTCATATTTGTTGAATGATTCTGATATTGCATACTTGGCAGATAGAACGTTAACGGGTGATGTGTGTTATCCGCCTCAAGATACAGCGTGTAGCATGTTCAGCGATAGAGAATTGGGTCACATGGAAGATGTCAAAGTCGTTGCAAACGGCGCATTCTCATTTGGCATGTACGCGATGTTATTGGCAATCATCAGTGGCTTGCTACAATGGAAACGTGTCAGCATTGAGGCATTACGTTTGTCGCTAATGCAGGGCAGTCTCTTGACGTTGGGCTTAATTACGACCATTATTCTACTGGCAGTAACATCGTGGGATTTGTTCTTTTCAATGTTCCATAGTTTCTTTTTTGCTGCGGGAACATGGCAATTTTACAATTCCGATACATTGATTCGCCTGTATCCTGAGCAATTCTGGTTTGATATATCACTGCTTGTTGGTGGACTCACTACGGTAGCTGCGATTATAATCTTTGTGGCAACACTTGGATGGCGCAACATCCGACATTACTTGCCATAATCGAATACAAGCCCGAAAGACAGTATGCAGCACTTGCCCTTATTCAAATGGCTTCGACCTGATATCGGTATCAAACGCTGGGTGTTTCTAGCCTTAGTGGGTATCTTGTTGGTAGGTCTGGGTATAACGGCTGTTGTCCTCAAATTTGTCAGTGTCGCAGATTTGATGGAAATGCAATCTGGCTCGGGTGGGTGGTTGATTTTTGCTGTTTTTGCGACAGGTTGTATCGTGACAACGATTTCACTACGTCGCCTAATGAATAATATTCTCGCACCTTACCAACGTCATCAACGCGGTGAACTCATTGACATGATGGTAGAACATCGCCGCCGTAAGAAAGGCTTTAAGTATGTCGCTATCGGTGGCGGAACAGGACTTCCGGCTTCGTTGCGCGGTATGAAATTGTATACTAGCAATATCACGGCAGTCGTCACTGTGGCGGATGATGGCGGCAGTTCGGGACGCTTACGGCGGGATATGGGTGTGCCACCGCCCGGCGATTTGCGGAATAACATCGCGGCATTGGCAGATGATGAAAGTTTACTGACACAATTGTTTCAATATCGCTTTCAAGGTGGTGATTTAGCCGGACACTCATTTGGCAATCTGTTTATTGCGGCGTTAGCTGATATTGTGCATGAAAAGAGTGGCAATAAGCGGAATAGCCTCGCAGAAGCACTGGTTGAAGTTGAACGTGTGCTGAGTATTCAAGGGCGGGTATTACCAGCAACATTGGATGAAGTCAATTTAGCGGCAACCGTTAAACTCAAAGGCTCTTCACGGACAATCAAGGTGCGTGGCGAAGCACACATAGAAGAAGTGGATGGTCTTCTCGATAGTATTACCGTTTATCCAGAAAATGTAGAAGCCTATCAACCGAGCGTACAAGCTATTCTGGAAGCCGATTTGATTGTGATTGGTCCCGGTAGTTTGTATACGAGTATCTTGCCGAACTTGATGATTAAGGGAATCGCCGATGCGCTACGGGCGACAAATGCTTATAAAATCTATGTCTGTAATGTAGCGACGCAACCTGTCGAAACCGAAGATTATTCAGTTGCTGAACACGTTATGGCAATGGAAAAGCATATTGGACGGGGCGTATTCCAAGCAGTTTTGGCGAATAATGTGTTTCCAATTGAGAATGCAGGTCAAAATACACATTATGTCATGGCTGCACCCGAACATCATGAGATTTCACAACGCTACGAAGTGCGTTATACTGATTTGACCGATTCTGAGAGACCTTGGCGACATGACCCCTTCAAATTGGCTGTCGCTATTTTACAGTTAGCAAATATTGATGTGGACATAGAATCACTTGTTTAACAAACTATGAATGATAACGCTCTAACATTCATCTTATCTTGCAATGCTGTGTGAGGTGCGATGAAACCCCGAAAGGGGCTTATTACAAGTGCGAGTTAATCGCTAAATTAGATTCAACAACATTAAGGAGTCTTCACGATGGTAATAAAAGTAGGCATTAACGGTTTTGGGCGCATTGGTCGTCAAGTCGTCAAAACGATTAAAGCTAAATATCCTAATGACATTGATATTGTGGCATTCAATGACCTCGGCGATTTGGAAACAATGGCACACCTCTTCCGCTATGATTCAGCACATGGCAAGTTTGCTGGTACGGTAGAAGTTAAAGAAGATGCTCTCGTCATTGATGGCGATGAACTTAAGGCACTTTCAGTTCGCAATCCCGAAGAATTACCGTGGGGTAAACTCGGTGTCGATATTGTTATCGAAAGTACAGGCATTTTCCGTGATTATGAAGGGGCTTCTAAGCATATTAAAGCTGGCGCAAAGAAGGTCATTATCAGCGCCCCAGCAAAAGGCGAAGACCTCACCATCGTACTCGGCGTGAACAATGACGATTACGACTCTACCAAGCATCATGTGGTTTCTAATGCGTCATGCACCACCAATTGCCTTGCTCCGGCAGCAAAAGTAGTCAATGATAAATATGGCATCGAAAATGCTTATATGACTACCATTCATAGTTATACATCTGACCAAAAGATTGTTGACCTGCCACACAAAGATTTACGACGTGCGCGTGCGGCTGCCCAAAACATCATCCCGACAACCACAGGTGCAGCAAAAGCAGTTGCCTTGGTCATCCCTGACTTGGAGGGTAAATTTGACGGAATGGCAGTTCGTGTTCCAACTGTGACAGGTTCGTTGGTTGATTTTGTAGCAATGGTCAAGAATGCGCCGGCAAGCAAAGAAGAACTCCTTGATGCCTTTGAAGAAGCTGCGGCTGGGTCAATGAAGGGCATCCTAGATGTCTCGCATGAACCACTTGTTTCCAGTGATTATATTGGCAACCCGTTCTCTAGCATCATTGATGCACAGTCATTATCCGTAAGTGGTAATTTGGTCAAAGTTATCACTTGGTATGACAATGAATGGGGTTATTCATCGCGTTGTGCCGACTTGATTAAATTCATGGGCGACAAACTCTAAGCAGTTTGTTTTAGCAACTAACATCAAGGCGAGGTCGCAAACCCTCGCCTTTTTCTATCATGGAATTGTTGAGGGAAAATAATGAATAAAAAAACAGTACGCGATGTTGATTTTTCCGGTAAACGGGTCTTAGTGCGAGTTGATTTTAATGTGCCGTTAGAAGGGGCTACTGTCACCGATGATACACGTATTCGAGCATCTGTAGCGACGATTCAATATATTCTTGGGCAGAAAGCAA
Source organism: Anaerolineae bacterium (assembly GCA_030950085.1). Classification (GTDB taxonomy): domain Bacteria; phylum Chloroflexota; class Anaerolineae; order Aggregatilineales; family Phototrophicaceae; genus JAUZRW01. Next base: position 845 of record JAUZRW010000175.1, on the reverse strand, counting down.
AAGCCGTCATTTTGACTTCGCATCTAGGTCGCCCGAAAGGTGAACGCAAGCCCGAACTGTCATTACAACCTGTTGTGCCGATTCTTGCTGACTATCTGGGTGTTAATGTGGCGTTTGCGGATGATTGCATAGGCGATGGTGCGAAAAACGCGATTGATGCTTTGCCCGATGGTGGTGTGATTGTTCTGGAAAATACACGCTACCACAAAGGCGAAACCAAAAATGACTCTGAATTTGCTGCGAAACTTGCCAATTTAGCAGATATTTTTGTGAATGATGCCTTCGGAACAGCCCATCGCGCTCATGCCTCGAATGTGGGCGTGACCGAACATCTTGAAGCTGTTGCTGGATTTCTACTCGAAAAAGAAATCGACTATCTAGCAAATACTATCGAAAATCCTGAAAAACCATTTGTAGCGATTCTGGGTGGCGCGAAAGTGACAGGCAAGATTGAAGTGATTGAGGCACTACTCAGCAAGGTCGATAAGTTGCTGATTGGTGGGGGTATGGCGAATACCTTTTTTGCTGCACAGGGACGTGCAATGGCAAATTCTTTAGTCGATAAAGAGGCGCTTGATATCGCAAAAACACTGTTGGCTAAAGGTGGCGATAAACTGATGCTGCCTATAGATAATCAGATTGCCGATAAGTTTGATAATGATGCCAATCGTCAAGTGATTCCAACGAGCCAAGATGTACCAGATGGCTGGGAAGTATTAGATATTGGACCCGAATCAGTCAAAGCCTTTAGTGATGTGTTGTCAGATGCCAAAACCATTGTCTGGAATGGACCCATGGGTGTCTTTGAAATGCCCAATTTCGCCAAAGGAACATTCGCCATCGCG
>JAUZRW010000174.1 GCA_030950085.1 Anaerolineae bacterium | reverse complement strand
ACCTTTTGCAGGGCTTGTCCAATGCTATCTATGGTGCGGCACGCTCTTAGCCCTCACTTCGTCTTTTTATAACACTTTATAACGAAAAGTAGCTCTCGACATATCGCCGTAGGCTACTTTAATGTGCCAAAGTCTAGGGACGTGACAGGTCACGCCCCTACGGTTCAAAAAGGCTTTTGTAGGGACAACATCTATACTGTCCGCCAAGAAACAAAATTACGATTCACTGGATTTACCTTCACCATACGCTAATTTAATCTAATCCGCAACATTTGTAGGGAGATTTTTGCAAGGTTTCAACTATCGGGTGAGAAAATCCAAATGATACGCTTTGTCAATGAACAGGAATTACTCACCCCCACCGTCATCGCCACCTTCATTTGATGCCGACGGATTATCTTGATACGTTTCTTCTGACTTGCCAATCTCTTCTGCATCCGATAAATCAGTTTGGTCAGCCCGTTGCACACGAATATTGGACGTTTGGGATGCTATAGGTGTTTTTCCGTTGCGTTCTGGCAGTGATTCGATATAAAGTGATTGACTAGGAAAGGCAAAGCCAAGCCCTAATGCTTCGACAATTTCCATAATATCAAGGTTGATATCTTCTACCTGTGCTGTGAATGTTCCCCAATCGTCTAGTAAAAAATAAGCGATAATGCGAACGTTGAGCGCACTATCGGCAAATTCTGTGAAGAAGACTTGCACCGAATTGACATCAATGTGTTCGCGTGCTTTGAGCATGTCTTTGAGTTGTTGTAATAACTCACGCATTTGGGACGCTGTTGTGTCATAGGTCAAGCCAATATAGAAATCGAGACGGCGTTTCGATAAACGTGACCAATTTGTCACCGCAGAATCAGTGAGTTGGCTATTAGGGACAGAAACCAGCGATTGGTCAAGTTTGCGGACTCGTGTTGAGCGCACGCCAACATGCTCTACTGTGCCAGAAAAATCACTCGTCACAATGAAATCGCCCACTTTGAAAGGATTATCACTGACAATGGCTGTGAAGCCAAAAATATTAGCGGCTGTATCTTTGGCTGCCAATGACAATGCCAGACCGACAATACCAAAGGAAGCAATTAAGCCTGTCACATCATAACCAAATTCTTGGATGATAATCAGCGCCCCCATAACGACAATGAAGACCTTAACAACAGTTCTCATAAAAGGGAGCAAGCGTTCTTCAATCGACAAACCCGTTACCCGACGAACCGTCTTGCTATCGAATCCAATCATGTCCACGAGGTTGTACACAAAAAATACAATCCCTGCCAGAATCAATGCTCGTGCGACACTGTTTGTAAATGAATCCAACTGCGGTGTGAAGGTGAAGATTGTTGTCACAATTGCGACCCCTGCGCCCAATACAAAAAGGCGCATCGGACGTTCGATACTATCCAACATGCGGTCATCTAAATCAGTCTTGGTGCGTCCGGCAAGCCCCCGAATAGGAATCATCACTAGCCTCGTGACAAGATTCCGTAATACCCAGACAACAACTAGCGCCAGCAATACCAGAATTAGATTTAGAACTATCATCTGCACTTCTGCTGGGAGTTCGCTCAAAAACGGAAGTTGTTCCGCGATTGACATAATTTTCCTTCCTTACACCTTGCAATGTGCATCATCGAATTATTGTAATGCCTGTATTGTAGCAGGTGGTGACAAAAATCCCCATTAGCTAGGGTCAAGATACTCAAGTCATTCAAGAGGATGCGATTTGCTAATTTTCATCAATTACAAGCATCCCAAGTGTGAAAAAATCGGCTTCTGACGCTGTTAATACCCGTACAATTTGCCCGTCTTGCACTGAGTAAATCACGATGCCCACTGTATATGTTCCTGCCGCTAAGGGTTCACCATTGATTGTTTGCATCAGTTTCGGGTCATAAATGAAGTCATCGTTTGTCCATGTGCTGGTTGGGCGCTGGTTCAAGAAGGGTTGGCTGTCTAATTGTGCCACCAGTTGCCCACTTTCGTTGAGCAGAAAAGCTGATGTCGTGTAATTCGTATCGAGTGCAGTATCAGTTGTCCACAACATATCAAGCAATAGCGTGTCGTAGGCTTGAGCATATTGCAAGACCATCCCATTCTGAAAACGAATAAGCGGCTCTTCTGGTAGGTGGTCATAGCGATATAAAAACACATCAGGATTAAAATCAACGGTGAATGTCGCTGTGCGTTGCTGCCCAAATGTCTCTAACCATTGCAAAGCCCCCAAATCGCTTGACCAATAAAAGAGCCACAAATGGTCGAGGCTGTCTATCAATGATGGCAAGCCGGCTTCGTAGGAGTCTGATTCCAGATGTCGCCATGTCGTGAGACCGATTAAGACATTATCCCCTTGTGATGGCGATGAAGGTCTATCTAAAAGAAAATCATAGCTATTGGGCAATGCCTCAGCATAATGAAAACGCGGTGCATAATCATCACCACCGAGTTCAAAGAGTAGCGGCATTTGTGGAGCAATATAGGGCGCTGTATCGGCGACCATCTCGCGCCACGGCTGCTTAAAGCGTCCAAAATCGACTTGGGCTAAACCATAGACCATAATCACGGCAATTGTAAACCAACGAGCGAGTCCTTTTGGCAAATTACCAATCCCAAAAGCTGTCAGCAAGGCAATCACTGGCACAATCTGAGTGACACGGCGCGGCTGATATAACGGCACAAATGAATTGCCAATGAGCATCAGCAGCAGTGGCACACTTAGCCATAGCAAGAGCAAAATCGAAACAGCATCTATTTTTACTCGCATACGACCATCGACATAGCGCACGATGAACAAACCAAAAATGACTAAGCCCATCATCAGCGCCCATTGCTGCCCAAAATATCGCAAGCGAAAATCAAGCATCCAGAAGCCATAATCTTGTGGACGAATCACCTCGCCACGACTGATATTATTCGCTTGTTGACCAGCACTGTATAGCAACCACGGTAGTAATGCCGTCGCGCATAGCACTAACACGCTTAGAGCCTGTATTCGTCTGATGCCAATTTTGTGTAGGAGTGTGATGTATCGCGCCTGTTTCGGAGATTCATCTTTCAAAAAGAGCAGCACATACAATCCCTGCACAATGCCGATAAATGCGCCTAGATAAAAGGTATAAACCAGCGCGATTGTACTGAACATCCATAAAAGCAGCGATTGTCGTTTATGAGTCCGTATCCAATGCAAAAAGCCTAGCATACTCATAGTCGCAAAGAGAACATGCCATGTATAAGCACGAACTTCTTGCGAAAGGGCAATTTCGGCATCGGTCAGAGCCATCAATAAGGCGGCAATCAGGGGGATAATCGTTTTTCTACCGCGTTGGCGTTCGATTTCACGCGCTAACTGATAAACAACAGCCACAGTTAGCAAACTTGGTAAAACAGAGAAAAAGCGCATCGCAATTACACTTGTTCCTGTAACCTGAACCCATGCCCGAATCGCCAAAAAATAAAGCGGCGGATGCACATCCAAACGCAGAATCAGCAATGGGTCAGCGTATTGCGTCAGATTCCATGTAAATCCTTCGTCAATCCACAAACTTTGTAGATTCATATGATAAATACGGAGCGTCGCCGCCAATAATAGAATCAGCAACAAGCAAAATAAGTGTCGATTGCGTGACATGATTTTCCTGCATCAGCATCGTAAAAATGTAACGGTTGACTATCAGCCAGAGTCCGCCATTATTGAGAGTATTGTATTCGCACTGTTCAATCATGAGGAGGTTCAATGCAGAATTTGTTTTGGATTGTGGGATTGCTATTATTCATCAGTGCTTGTACTAGCAATGCCACTCCATTAGCTGATGTGGACTCATTACCCACAGGCGATGCACAACGCGGTGCTGAATTATTTACACAACGCATCAATGGCGCACCCTCCTGTGCAAGTTGTCATACCCTGACAGATGTGCAGGCAGCGGGTCCCGGTCTCGCAGGATATAGTCAACGAGTCGCGACACGAGTTGAAGGCTTATCCGCATTAGACTATACGTACAATAGCATTTTGCACCCATCAAGTTACATTGTTGATGGCTACAGCAATTTGATGTATCAACAATTCAGAAATAAGCTAAACAATCAAGCATTAGCTGATATAATCGCTTACTTACTGACACTCTGAGGCAAGGAAAAATTCACTATGGAATACGATATCATTATCGTGCGAGCTATACATATTTTCGCAGGTATTATCTGGGTTGGCTTTGGGCTGGCAATGGGTTTGTTAGTGATACCAACAGCAAAGAAAATGGGCGAACAAGGACGCATTGTGTTCAAGGCATGGTTTGTCTATAGTGCTTTCAATCGCCTTATTGCTATCGCGGCAGTGACAACCACTGTTGCTGGCTTATATTTGTATTTTCGCCTATTTGATGGGGCAAATCACCGCTTTTTGACTGAAACAGGGTCAATGGTTTTATCCGTTGGCGCATTATTCGGCTTATTGGCATTTGGTCATGGGATTGCGCTAGGGCGCTTAGGTGATAAATATGCAAAACTCGCAGAAAGCGAAAGTCCTGAAATTGCGGATTTGCAAGCACTTCAAGACCGTATTGGGCGCAATGGGTACATCAGTGCCATTTTGATGATAATTGCTGTTCTTGGCATGATTCTACCGCGCTATCTTTAAGTACAAATTCGAGAAAAAGCGTAACGAAGAGGCGCGAAAAACCAGAGGCACCGAGGTGTTTTTGAACTTGAATCTCTATGTCTCTGTGGTTCAAATTATGCCTTCATGTCGAGTCCTAAAAGTACTAGAAAATGCTTAACGCAAAGGGTGAAAAATGCAAAGAAACTCTTGAATAGAAATCTTTAGTATTCTTGGTGTCTTTGTGGTTCATCCTTTTTCGGTTTCTTCACAAGCCGCGAAAATTAAGACTTAATCAGTGTGGAATTCGCCGCTTTCTTGCTGTGGCGATTCGCTATTGATGTCTGCCTCATTTTCATCCGGCTCGACACGCGGCAAGGTGGTGGTTGCATCATGCAGAATATCAAGACTCGACTCTTGTATACTTTCTAGCGACGAGTGCGGTGGATTCGGTGCTGGGACATCGCGGTGTTTCTCAAAGATGAGACCGCCATTTCCGACATCAATCAGCACCAAATCGCCGCTGCCAAAATCACCCTTCAGCAAACGTACTGATAAGGGATTTTCCACATAACGTTGAATCGAACGTCGTAAGGGGCGTGCGCCAAATTGAGGGTCAAAGCCCTTGCTTGCTAACCACTCGCGTGCTTCTTCTGTCACATGGATGCTGAGACCTGTTTCTGCGAGTCGATTGAAGACCCCTGCCATCTGAATATCGACAATTTGTTTCACTTCTTGCTGAGTTAACGGTGCGAAGATAATCGTCTCATCAATCCGATTCAGAAATTCGGGACGGAAGGTATCGCGCATCGCTTTTTCAATTTTCTGATGGTCGGCAATCGCTTTTTCTGAACCATCACGGATGAAACCTAATGCCCCACCACGTTTGGTAAATTCAGTGCCGAGATTGCTCGTCATAATCAGTACCGTATTGCGGAAATCAACGACACGCCCCTGTCCATCGGTCATCCGCCCATCTTCAAGGATTTGCAACAAGGTATTCCAAACATCGGGGTGTGCTTTCTCGATTTCATCAAAGAGAATCACGCGATATGGACGACGACGAATCGCCTCTGTTAATTGTCCACCCGCTTCATAGCCGACATAACCCGGCGGCGCACCGAATAAACGTGATGTGGAGTGCTGTTCACGGTATTCACTCATGTCGATGCGGATAAGTGCCTCTTCATCATCAAACATGAACTCAGCTAATGCCTTCGCCAATTCGGTTTTTCCGACACCCGATGAGCCTAAAAAGATGAATGAACCAATCGGGCGTTTAGGGTCTTTGAGACCACTACGCGAACGCCGAATCGCATCGGCTAGAGCTTGGATAGCAGGTTCTTGACCAATTACCCGTAAGTGCAGGGCATCTTCCATTCGCAGCAATTTTTCATTTTCGCTTTCCAGCATTTGTTGTACGGGAATGCCTGTCCATTGGGCAACGACTTCGGCGATATCATCAGCATCGACCACTTCATCGAGTGTATTTTCTTGTTGCCAAATATAGCGTTCTTGCTCAAATTCTTCTTCGAGTTGGAGACGCTGCATTTTCAAATCGGCTGCGCGTTCGTAATCGCGTGCCAAACCTGCCGATTCTTCTTCTAGTGTGGTGCGGTCAATCGCCTCTTTCATTTCTTTGAGGCGTGCTGGCATTAAGAAGAGTGCCACGCGCAACTTTGCAGCACTTTCGTCTAGTAAATCAATCGCTTTATCCGGCAATTTACGTCCGGTCAGATAACGCGCCGATAAGCGTGCTGATGCTTCGACAGCCTCATCGCTGATAGTGACATTGTGATGCGCCTCGTAGCGGTCACGCAGACCATAGAGCATCTCAATCGTATCTTCGATAGTCGGTTCATCCACAAAAACAGGGGCAAAACGACGGTCTAGCGCCGAGTCTTTTTCGATATGCTGGCGATATTCATCAAGGGTTGTTGCTCCAATCGCCTGTAAGTCGCCGCGTGCGAGAGCCGGCTTCATGATATTAGCCGCATCGAGTGACCCACTTGCCGCACCTGCACCAACCACCTGATGCAACTCATCAATGAACATGATAACCTCGCCTTGTGCTGCTTGTACTTCATCAATGACTGATTTTAGGCGTTCTTCAAATTCACCGCGAAAACGACTGCCTGCTAACATTGCTGTCAAATCAATGCTGAGAACACGCTTATTCAGCAGAGGTTCTGGCACATCGGCTGTGGCAATTTTTTGAGCGAGCCCTTCCACGATTGCGGTTTTGCCCACACCCGCTTCACCAATCAAGACCGGATTATTTTTAGTACGACGACTGAGGACTTGCATCACGCGCAAAATCTCTGCATCCCGACCAATCACAGGGTCAAGTTTGCCTTGTAATGCCATACGAGTCAGGTCACTGCTATATTTTTCCAGTGTTTGATAGCGATTTTCAGCTTGTGGGTCAGTGACACGCTGCCCACCGCGAATATCTTTGACGACATCCATCACACGCTCGCGAGTGACATTGTAATCAGCAAGGATTTTGCTGCTCGCTGTGTTGCGTTCATTCAGGATAGCGAGAAACATATGCTCCGTGCTGATATAGTCATCTTTGAGGCGGCTTGCCTCTTCGTTGGCAAGGTCGATAATGCGCTTGACACGCGGCGTAATAAAGACCTGATTTTGCCCACCTGCACCATAAATGGCTGCTGTGCGCGGACTTCGGCGTAAGACATCATCCACACGCGAACGCATCATGCTCACATCAGCACCGAGACGCTCTAATACTTGTGGAATAACACCATCGCTTTGCTCTAATAGTGACAGCAAGATATGTTCGGTATCGACTTGGTTATGCCCGTAGCGTTGCAAAATTTCATAGGCACGGGCGGCGGCATCTTGGGCGCGTTCGGTGAAGCGGTCAAATCGTAGCATACTGTTTTCCCTAGTGACTGATAGTTGGGACGACATGATTGTAGCGGACATTGAGGAATATTGTGTGTCTTTTACCCTATAAATGGCACATATTCCTATTTTGAGTTTACCGACAAATTAAATTTAATGATACAAAATCACTGTTAGAAATCTGTCAGTGTTGTATCAATATTGTACAGGAAGTTCTCAGGGCGAGACTTCATAAATGACAATCGTGATTAGTCCCCCACGACGTTCAAAGGTAGCTATTGGCGTTAAGTCAACGACTGTTATATCTTGCAGCGTAACATAACCGGGACTTTCTAAAACAACATAATAGGGTGGTTCAGGCACAGTCAAACGTTGATTCACCCGTTGCATTCGCCCATTATCGGCAAGCACATTGACACACTGAATTTCCGATGTCATGTATAAATTGAGTGTAAAACATTGCGGAAAAGCGCCCACTGTTACACGGATATCTGACGCATCAATGAATTGGGCGACTTCGGGCAACATCGTTCCGGCAGCATCCGATTCAATGTAGGATAGCCTGTCTGTCCCAGGTAATGGTAACTCTTGTGGTGCAGTATACGCCACGCGCAAAAACGGTATCCCGATGATGACCATATAAGCCACAAGCAATAGCGGCAATCCGTAATTTTTAATCGGCGATGGGAAAGTGTCAAACAATATTTCCAGACCAATTATCAATAACACTAACGCTGTCGGAATCATAGCCAGCCAATAGCGAATGGATAAACCACTACCCCCTGCGAGGATAATCGCCAAACTCAAGCCACCTATCATAGCTAATAGTGTGAGAGCGCGGCGTGGCATACGAAGCAATGCTATGCCATAACTCACAGCGACCACGGCAAAAAACCAATCACCAAAATATGCCCGTAAACCATCCACAATAAAAGCCGTATTGTCTTGTAGTTTGACAGTCAAGGGAACACGGTCTAGCCCGACGCTGAATTGCCCTGCTAATCCAAAATAATTGATATCGCGCAGCATCAACACAATTTGTAGTGGCAACCAAAATGCCAGTATCGCGCCATAAATCAGCAACAAGACTCGCATACGCCGTTGTCGTGACCATGTGGGCAATAAGATAACAGCAACAAGTGGCATGGGAAGCAAGACGATAGCCGTCGATTTTGCTAAGAGTGCCAGTAAAAATGTGAGAGCGACTAAGATAGGGTGCTTTATTTTGATTTTTTTCTTCCGGCACGTATGTATCAAGAAGAACATAAACAGCGTCAGCATAGCATGAAGCACAGTATCAGTGAGGGCGAGGCGGTCAAAAAAGATAAGCATCGGAGTCCATGTCATCAAAAACAATGCCAAGACTCCAGACCGCCAACGGTGTAAACGCTGACCTAGCCGCACGAGGGCTGATGCACCGAGCATGACGAAGAATAGCGTCACAACACGAGTCGTCCAATAACCGACTTCGACTGAGCCTAAGCCAGCCGTGACCCAAGCCAGTAAATATTTGCCGTGATACCCAAATCCTAGCGGACTCCGAGACCGCACTTCAGCACTCCACTGTACAATCAGGCTCTCATCAATGAAGAAGGGCAAGGCATCAAGGCGAAATATGCGTAGCCCAAAGAAGAGCAGCAAGAAACATACAATAATCAGATAGCGTTGATGCGGTCTCAGATTGCTCATGTTCTCAAATACGATGCCCCATTAACATCAAGGATTGCGCCTGTTGCGAATTCAGCACCTTCACTGGCAAAAAATAGAACAGCATGGGCGATTTCGTCGGGTGTGGCAATACGATTAAGCGGACTCTGTGCCTTAATATCATCGCTGAGGTGGTCAGCCGCCATATCAGTCATGACCCAACCCGGCGCGACAGTTGCGACATAAATATTGTGCGGTGCTAATGCTTTCGCTAGAGATTGTCCCATGCTATTCATTGCGGCTTTACTCGCACCATAAGCCGGCGCATTTGGTTCGCCACGAAAAGCCCCACGCGATGACACATTGACAATCCGTCCGCCACCTTGTTTTATCATATATTGTGCGGCACAGTAGCAAGCATTCGCCGCACCTATCAAATTGACATCTATGGTTTCGCGCCATTTTTCTTGCCATGTCGCATAATCGACTTCAGCGATTTTGTGTTCAACAAAGATTCCGGCATTATTGACCAAAATATCAATTCGCCCCATTTTTTCGACCACTGTATCGACCATCGTTTTAACGGCATCTGCATCCGCCATATCTGCACCCACAATGATATGACCGTCGCCCTCCATCATGCCGATTGTTTCTTCGGCAGATTGTAGATTGCGATTGTAATGCACAGCGACTTTTGCGCCAGCTTTGGCAAATTGAATGGCACATGCTTGCCCAATCCCACGCGATGACCCTGTAACTAAAACCACTTTGTTCGTAAAATCCATAGAAAAACCTCATTCCTTCGTTAGTGTATCTATTCTCTTAAGCCAAGAAATTGAACCACAGAAGACACAGAGAGCCACGTTCAAAAACACCTCTGCGTCTCTGATTCTCTGCGTTACGCTTTTTCTTGAAAGATGAATAGATAGGCATAATTTTCATTACTCTTCAGTCACCGTCACAAGCGGTAATTCCCAGATAACCAAGCTGTTTTCTTTGGTGGCAAGATAGCGCCCATCCGGAGACCATGCCGCCATCGTGACTTGTGATTGATGTTGTAAGACAAAACGCTGCACACCATTTGTCGATTCCCAGATTCGCGCCATACCATCCGCGCCGGCCGAAGCCAAATAGACACCGTTTGGCGACCAACTGAGGTACGAAATCGAGTCAATATGTGCCGGATAAGACAATTGTAGCGCATCATCTGTCATATCAAAAATTCGGATGACCTGTTCATCGGCGACTGCTAAACGACTGCCATCCGGTGAGTAGGCGACAAATAAAGGCGTATCGACATTTTCCAAGACCCGTGAAGCGACAAATTCATTATTTTGTATCGTGATAATATTCACGCCTGTCCCTGTCGAAATTGCCAAATCAGACCCATTAGGCGACCAAGTGAGTGATAGCCCACGACTGACGGCACTGTTCAGCGTCACAGATTGTACTTCAATCAGCGAAATATCCCACAAATACAAGGTAGACAATGAAATCCCCGCTAGTGTAGCCCCATCGGGCGACCATGCCACTTGTTGAACAGGCATATCAACACTTGTGATAGTACGAGATGCTGAATTCTGCAAATCCCAAATAAAGACACTGCCTGTCTCATCGGCTGCTGCAATCCGTCGATTATCGGCTGTCCAAGCAAGCCCTGTGATAGCCCCGTTGCTGCGTCCAATCGTCACCGCATTGCCATCTGCGAATGTGCTTATCACAACATTATTTTCTTCATCGCCGCCCACAATTGCTTGACTATCGCCTGACCATGCCAAAACACGATTGCTATAATCCGCTACAGCAAAAATCATATCTGATTGTCCCGTATTTGCCACAAAAGGAGTCGGGAACGGTGTGAAAGTCGCTGTTGGCGTTGGTGTGAGTGTCGTCGTGGCAGTTGGCGTAATCGTCGCTGTTGCTGTCATTGTCGGCAGATAACGCGCAATCTGCGATAGAGCAAAGTCGTTTTGTGCTTCACCTGTGAGGCTGATTCCAGCTTCTGTCAGGGCAATAGCCACTTGTTCATTGATAGATGTACTCAGCACCGTTGCCAGCCGTGCATCGACTGTCGCAACGATATCGCTGTCATCAGGGGCGTTTTGTGCGGAGAGAAAGAGCATTAACACAAGCAAGACTCCGAAGGCAACCCCGATTACGATATACACGGCTAGGTTATTATTTTGCTGCATGACTATCCTTCAAATAGTAGTGGCATGTATGCCATCCCTACATTCTTGATATTTTCGTAACTGCTCAGGGGTATTGTAACGGAAATTGAGAAAAGATGGTACAATCTGAAACATGAATGAGATACGCGAGCAATTGAGACAACTGAATAAAGAACAACTGATTGACATCATCTTGGAGATGCGTGGGCAG
>JAUZRW010000173.1 GCA_030950085.1 Anaerolineae bacterium | reverse complement strand
GAAGACCTTTTGCAGGGCTTGTCCAATGCTATCTATGGTGCGGCACGCTCTTAGCCCTCACTTCGTCTTTTTATAACACTTTATAACGAAAAGTAGCTCTCGACATATCGCCGTAGGCTACTTTAATGTGCCAAAGTCTAGCGGGACGGCATGTAGCCGTCCCTACAATTATACATGTAGCATTCAGATAAGGTTTATAGAATGTTTCAATTTCGTTATAAATCTTTGTCTTTTGAGGTGTTAATACCGCAAAATTTCATTTTCTCGTAAAATAGAGAGAAGCAGAATTTCACATAAAGCGGAACAAGGAAACAACCTTGATAGATGAAAAAGAGATGTTGGTTGACGGTGAGCGGCGCTTAGGGCGCTATACGATTGTGTTATTACAGCAGACCAATAGCGGTGAATGGCAACCTGCCCTCATGCAGCTTGATGCCACCGTGACAAATTATCGTCTCTTGTTGCGTCCTTTCCGCAAGAAATACACACCGGCTTGCTTACCGTCGCATTACATTAAAAGTATCCAGCAGACCGTCAAAGGCAAGCATCATTGTGTTGAGATGCACTTTATCACCAATCATTTTATCTGCATGATGCTGAGTACGGGTCGCTTGGAAAATTTGTATGACGACTTGAGTGCTATGAAACAACCACCTCCTCGTTTCGCCTTTGATGATAAGGTCGCTCGAAAAGATATTGAACGGCTGATTACCTACTTTGGACGCGAACCGCTACCGGTTGTTGCGCCAGAATCCACTAACGATTAGTCGCAAATTGTGTAAGCTAGGGTGCTAGTAGACAAAATAGGCACGAATTCACTTGGAAAGACTGGCACTTCGCCTTATAGTTATCATTAGGTAGAACATGCGCCAGAACTTTATTTCTGGCATGTCGTTATTCTTAGATTCATCATTCATCAAATTGCATCGGCTTGTAAAGGCATCCTCCATGCACAGACGACTGATTCTTGCACTCATTTTCTTGTTAATTGCGCCACAAGTAGCTCTTTATGCACAAGGCAATCCTGATTATGCGATTGTGGATATTGAAAATACTTTGTCAGATAATCAATCAGAACTCACGCTGATTATAACCATACAAAATATCGGGGCATCGGCAAGCACATCGACAGAGGTTATCACACGCCTGAGTGGTGATGCAAACACTGAACTCAGTCGCCAAATTTTGCCACCCCTAGCAGCAGGCATATCCGACCTCATTGTGGTGACATTATCTATCGACGATTTTCCAGATGGCGGCAGTCAAACACTTGAGGTTTTGGTCGGCATGACGGGTCTTGAGCCAGCAAATTCACCGACGCTGGCAAACAATGTGCGCCAAATTAAGGTGGGTGTCGATGAAAATATCACCTTATTCGATATAGAGGGCGAAAACTTTGTCGTTTTTGGCTATGTCTTCAGTCGAGAAGATGGTGTCTTGTATCTCGCAGGTTTTGTCGGGACAGTCTTTCTTGTCTGGTTGATTTCTGTTGTTTTACGCTTGCTATTCCGTCGTCCGCCGCGTTTTGGGACATGGCAGCCGCCGTATGGCATGATGCCGATGTATGACCAAAACACCGTCGAGGGTCGGCGGCAAGCATGGCAGACTCACGCCCAACATAGCCTACTGCTGGCAGCCCCTAATGACGGCAATTTGCATCCCGTAAAAATGCTAGTTGGCACAGATGGCGGTAATTTGCAAAATTGGAAAATTACGGGCATCCGCCTCAGTCAGTATGATACTTATGGACGTATTGCCCGTAGTCAAGCGATTGCCGATAAGAAGTGGGTCAAACGCTTCAACCATGTGCTGAAAAAACGCTTTGGTCAGAACGAAGGCAAAGTACAGAAGATGTTGCGCCCGATTGCAAACGGCTTAGTGAAGCAGTTCCGCAAGAAGGTCAACAAGAAAAGTGGCTTTTTGCCCATTGCATTAGATATTCGGATGCAAGGCAAACATGGTGAAGTGCGAATCGTTTTTGAACTGTATCAATGTCAGGGGCGTGCATGGTATCGCCTTGACCAATGGGAGCCAACGATGATGGTGGTTGCCCAGACTATGCAAGAAAACTTCACATTTACGATTCATGGGCGACTGAATGATGAGAAAATGAAGGACTTCTTTGACCGTTTGCGCGATGATATTATCTGGCTATTGTTAGAAATGGTGCGTGTGGAAGAAATGGTACAACAACCCCAACTGCAAGAAACACAAGAAAAACCGCGTGAGATGTTTAATGTGCCGGATACTCTCTCAGGGATGCAACGCATTGACGATGATAGCCAACCCTATTCGAGTCATGCTTGATTAACGGTCAAACGATTTTTTGCTTGATGCGCTTAAGTCAACAACGACAACTTTTACATTGTCGTTGTTGATGCGCATGTTAGTGTGGGGGAATTACGCCTCTTTCAAGTGTGTGGGGGTAGGGTCACTATCAGAGGCATAAACCGTTCCGTTACCGTACAGACTACTACATAATGTCAATTAACGCAAGTCGTATTTAGGTACTTAGGTACTGGTTGAGTCGCCCGATGTACGAGAATATTTTGCGTCATTAAAGAACAGACTGGATGCGGCAAAATGGCACAACATCTCATTTGCTTGACCATTGATACAGACCCTGATGGACTTAATACCCATGACCCCGATAGACGAACATTAACATGGGATGGTTTACACTTTGCGATGCAGTATTTTCATACTGTTCTACCACATATCCCCTTAACATGGTATGTACGGGCAGATGGTCAATTGGAACAGGCTTATGGTTCTGCCCGTTATTTACTCGATAAATATGCTGATTTCTGGCGAAAGGCTATACGACGCGGCGATGAACTCGGTTGGCATCCCCATTTATACACCCTTGATGCCCAACCACAACTCATCACGGATTCAGCACAAGCAGTAGCTGAACTCGCCCGTATCTGGCACAACATCCAAGATACAGCATTCAATCTACCGACATTTCGCATGGGGGAAGCATGGCATACAACAGAAACATTGACAGTCTTAGCAGAAATGGGCTTTACAGTCGATTCAACGGCGATACCGCAACGCGATGATAGTGCGAGTGGACATCCCCGTAATTGGTCTGGCACACCGAATCACCCCTATTTTCCTGCACAGCATGATATTCGTATGCCAGCAGCAATAGATAATATTGCACCGCCAACACAGCGTATCCTTGAAGTGCCGATGAATAGTTGGTATATCCAAGCCTCGTATGATGCAGCGCCTAAATTGCGCTATATGAATCCCTGTATTCATCGTGATTTGTGGCAGCAAGGACTCGTTTGGTGGGACGCTAATTTGCCGAATCACGATTTGCATGTCTGGAATCTCATTTTGCACCCAACAGAGGCTATGCCGCACGAAAAATCGGATTTACTCTATGCTTATTCCTTAGATGTCTTGCAAGAGAACTTGGCACAACTGCTTGAGCGTATCGAAAAACGCGGTGATTCTGCCACCTATGTGACACTCTCTCATGCCGCGCAGCACTGGCGACAAAAACCATATTTAACCTGAGTTTTGGATAAGGGTACAAATACGAAAAAATGAACCGCCAAAACGCCAAAAAAGGCTCATTTCAGCAAAACTAGGCATTCAGAACTCAGCACTTGCTTGGACTAGATTCTGTGTTTTTCGGGCGCAATGCCTTGCGCCCCTACATAAAAACTTTTAGGACTCTACATTAATGAATCTCTTTGAACCGTAGGGACGTGATATATCGCGTCCGTTATGACCGAAAATAATGATAAACTGTGAATCTGTGATTTACTGAAATCTATTCATGAAAGGAATTTATTATGGAAATCGCGCCCAATATTCACCGTATCCCCTGTATTTTTGCTGGCAACCGCATTGTTTTTGTCCATTTATTCATTGGCACAGAGGCTTCTATGCTGGTGGATACCGCTTGCGCCCACAATCCACAGCAAGATATTTTGCCGTATATGGAAAAAATCGGCTTTGACCCTGCCAAATTGACCTATCTTGTCATTTCACATTCTGACCTAGACCATCAGGGCGGCAATCAGCCGATGAAAGCAGCCGCACCACAGGCACTCCTCGCTTGCCATAATCTCGATAAAGCGTGGATAGAAGATACAGAGGCACTCATCACGGGGCGTTATATGCAATTTGATGAGCCACACGGCTTTGTCACACCGGATGAAGTCCGCGCCGCGATTCATGCCGATACGCTGTCTGCCCCGATTGATATGACACTTGAGGGCGGCGAAACATTCCGTTTGAGTCCCGATTGGCTTGTGGAGGCAGTTCATACGCCGGGACACACATGGGGGCATCTTGCAATCTATGACCGCAAAAGCAAAATAATGGCAGCCGGAGAAGCCGCCTTGTGGAATGCAATTCTCGATGTCGATTGGAATCCCGTTTTGCCACCCACTTATTGTTATGTTGATACGTATCTTGCCACGCTTGACCGCTTGATGACGATGGATATTGAGATTTTCTCACCTGCCCATTGGACTCTGCAAACAGGCAGCGATGTTGGAGACTTTTTGCGTGAGAGCCGTAATTATTGCTTGCATGTTGAACAGAAATTACTCGATTTTGCGAAGTCGCACGGTACATTCACACTGAAACAAGCTATCGAAAAAATGGGGTCAGAGGTGGCAACGTGGGCGGAAGATGGCAATAGTCTACTGACCTTTCCCTTTAATGGTAACTTGCAGCGATTGGTACAACGTGGACAATTAGTGCAAGCGCGAAATTCTGAAAATATTGTCACATGGAGTTTGCCAACATGAGTACACCACAATTGATTCGCTATCAACATCCTGATAAGGGCGCACAAGTCGCTGTTGTTGTTGATGATACTGTTTATGATATTCCTGATTTGACGATTGAAGCATGGTTACGCTTATCGGTTGGGCGAGTCGAAGAGGCAATAGACGAACTCATAGACTTAATCCAATCCATTAAAGGGCAAAAATTGGAAACTATCCATTACTTGCCACCGATTGATAGTCAAGAAGTATGGGCGGCTGGTGTGACCTATATGAAAAGCCGCGAAGCCCGTCAAGAAGAGGCTGAAGATGGCGGTGATGTCTATGCACGGGTTTATGCTGCCGAACGTCCCGAAATTTTCTTCAAAGCCGCACTGAAAAATACAGTTGGGCATGGCGATGAAGTCGGTATTCGTGAAGATTCACAGTGGAATGTGCCAGAACCCGAACTCGGCGTGGTGCTGAATCCGGCAATGGAAGTGGTCGGTTTTACAGTGGGCAATGATATGAGTAGCCGCGATATCGAAGGGGCGAATCCGCTTTATTTGCCGCAAGCAAAGGTCTATAGCGCCTCTTGTGCTTTGGGGACAGGGATTGTCTTAGCGCCATCTGATGAATTTCCGGATACCACTATTCGTATCAGCATCGTTCGTAACGGAAGCGAAGCCTTTGCCGATGCGATTCATACATCACGCATTAAACGCACAATTTCCGCATTGGTGAGCTATCTCGGACGCAGCAATACTTTCCCGAACGGGGTAATCTTACTGACAGGCACAGGAATTGTCCCACCATCTGATTTTACGTTACAAGCAGGCGATGTGGTCACGATTACGATTGATGATATTGGCACGCTGCAAAATACAGTAAAAGTAGTCTGATGATGAAAATTACAGCGATTGAATCACTACAATGGGCAGAATATCCGCGTTTGCTGGTGGTGCGCGTCCATACTGATAGCGGCATTATCGGACTCGGCGAAACAGTGGATAAAGTTCACGGCTCAAAAGGCGCGTTACATGGCACCATTGCGCCACTTATGCTCGGACAAGACCCACTCGACATTGAGGGCTTATGGCGCTTCGTGATGGATAACATCATGTATCACGGTTACGCAGGGGCAGAGACTCGCGCTTTATCGGCTGTCGAAATAGCACTGTGGGATATCATGGGCAAGCATTATGGCGCACCGCTTTATCATTTACTCGGTGGCAAAACACGCGACGAAATCCCGACTTATAATACGTGCATCGGTTTTGGTGATGTACAAGATTATCAGGCATGGCATGACGATGCTGGAAAACTCGCACAGAGTTTATTGGATGATGGTATTCAGGCGATGAAAATTTGGTCGTTTGACCCCTTCAGCGAACGCACTTTTGGGCAGAGAATCAGCCATGCCGATGTTGAAAAAGGGCTAATTCCCGTCAAGCAAATTCGAGATGCTGTTGGTAATGCTATGGAAATCGGCATGGAGTGTCATTTTCGCTGGAATCGTGTCAGCATGGAACGTATTGCTCGCGCACTCGAACCATATGATATTCTCTTTCTGGAAGATGTGCTGCCGCCTGTATATCCCGATGAAATTAAAGCACTATCACAGAAAACAACCATTCCTATTATTGGCTCAGAATTATTGATAACCCGTTGGCAACTGCGTGAATGGCTCGAAAAGCATGTTTCGCAAATTGTGATGACTGACCCTGTTTGGAATGGTGGCATTGCTGAGACACGCAAAATTGCTAATCTGGCAGAGACATTTGGTGTCCCATTGGTGCTGCATAATGTCGCGGGTCCGATTTGTCATGCGGCTTGTATGCACCTCGGCGCACATATTCCCAATCTGTATTATGTCGAATCTGTTCGCGCCTTTTACAAATCATACTTTAATGTCTTGAGTGATTTTGTCCCGACTGTAAGCGATGGTTATCTTGATATACCGGATAAGCCCGGATTAGGGGTCAATCTGCGCGATGATATGCTGAAACGCAATGATTTAACGCGCCAAATTTCGGACGGAGAAGGCTTGGCACACGGGCGGCGTGCTATGGGCGACCATTGGGCAGTTGAAGAGATTCGCTAACACGATACAATGACTCGGAAACATCTTGGATACGATACACGTATGGGCAGATAAGAAACCCATCACGACAGAAAGGCTCTTTTTTTGCGCGACTTATTTTTGCTTGACCCCAAAGTTATCTTTCTCAATCACGGTTCTTTTGGCGCTTGTCCTAAAGAAGTCTTTGACCATTACCAAAGTTGGCAACGGGCGCTCGAAACACAGCCGGTTGCTTTCTTAGGGCGACGCGCCCCTGAACTCATACAGAAGGCACTATCAGATTTAGGACAATATCTTGGCACATCGGGCGAGAATCTCGTTTTTGTGGCAAATGCAACTAGCGGCTTGAACACAGTAGCGCGTTCGCTGAAACTCAGTCACGGCGACGAAATTCTCACGACAGACCATGAATACGGCGCACTGGAATTAACATGGCAATATCATCAACGCGAACGCGGTATCCACATCCAACATCAGACCTTGCCACTACCGATGCTGAATGAAGATGATGTTGTTGAAGCTATTTGGTCTGGGGTGACAGCGCGGACACGGGTTATTTTCCTGAGCCATATCACCTCTCCAACAGCATTAATTTTGCCAGTACAAGAAATTTGTCGGCGAGCGCGAGAGGCAGGAATCATCACGATTATTGATGGCGCACATGTACCGGGACAAATCCCTCTGAATCTTGATGAATTAGGCGCAGATTTTTATAGCGGTAATTGTCATAAGTGGATGTCATCGCCCAAGGGGTCGGCATTCTTGTATGTCAATCCAGATTATCATGAGATGATTGACCCACTTGTCATTAGTTGGGGGTGGGATGGCGATACACTTTTTGAGCGCACTAAATGGCAGGGAACAAGAGATATTTCAGCTTATCTCAGTATGCCAGAAGCGATTCGTTTTATGGAGAAACATGATTGGGATACTGTTCGTGCCAATTGTCATGAACTAGCGATAGAGACGATGCACCGTATTTGTGAAGTCACAGGCATGAGTCCGATTGCCATGCCGCGCTTTTTCGGGCAGATGGTCGCAGCCCCATTACCACCAGATATTGATGTTGTTGAACTCAAAAATAACTTGTATGACGAATACAATGTAGAAGTACCCATCTTTAGTCATCATGATAACAATTACACGCGCGTTTCGATACAAGCCTATAACACCCGTCAGGATATTGATACCTTTATTCGTGGCTTGGCTGTTTTGTTGTAAGCAATTGTTCCAAATAAACTTGGATTTGTTGGGCGGCGATTTGTGCTTCGACATTGAAGTTATACATTGCACCTTTGCCCTTATAGAAAACTCCGACGAGATATAATCCGCGATGGTCTAAAATTTGCCGTCCATTGGGGTGTTCGCTAGTATCGCGCAGAGGCCATCCGCGCTGCCCATTGGGTCCAATCCTCCAGTCACAGGCAGAAGTCGGCTGCCATAATTCTGTGCTGTATTGCATGTCGATATCAAGATACTGATGCAGTACAGGGATATATCCTGTTGCCATGACGACGGTATCAAATTCGTGGGTACTGCCATCAGCAAAATCGACAGTTTGTTCATGAAATTGCAAGGGTGCGCCATTAATGGGTGTGACGATTCCGGCTTTCACGGCGTTGATGAGTTCTGCTCCTTGATAAGCTGTCATGCCGCCGGCACCGGGCGGTGGCGGAAACAAGCCAATAGATGAGGTATCGCCATATTTGCTGAATTTACTGATGAATTTGAGTAAACGCTCGCAACCATCACCCGGCAACAATTCACCTAACATCAACCAGAAATGTTTCGGCATCCCAAGCGGAAAGCGTCGTACCATCGTAACACCGCTACGAATGGCAATATGGGTCGATTGTGCAGTTTCGCCACTCGCAACAGCAATATCAATACCACTGGGTCCATTGCCAACAACGAGTACCCGTTGACCGACTACCTGCTTGGCATCACGGAAATCATGAGCATGTATCATCATTCCCTTAAAATCATGGATACCGGCAATATCCGGCATGACGGGATTATTCCAGATGCCTGTAGCACTAATCACTGTCGGATAAAGGCATGTTCCATCACTGCTTTCGACGCGCCACAGATTCCCCTCTGGCGCAACTCGATAGACATCAATGCCGAGATGAATATTGAAATCATGTTCAGCAACATATTCCAACAAATAATCATGATATTGTCGCCCTTTGGGGTAAAAACCATAATGCAGTGGAAAGCGTTTTCCCGGCATATGAGAGAAAAAGCGTGTGGTATTCAATTTAAGTGATGGATAAAGACGTTTCCATGTACTGCCAATCATCTTGGCACGGTCAACGACCTTGTACGAAATCCCCACTTTTTCCAGTGCATAAGCACTCGCAATACCGGCAGGACCGGCACCAATAATCAAGACATCTTCTTTTGCACGCATACCTAGCATCTAGCATCATTCCCTTGATGTTCTGTGATTAGAAAGTCTCATTCTGATGTCAACTATCCTTCAAAATGAAGAACTTCTCAAGCATCCATTTGACTTAATCACGGATGTTACGCAGAGAAACCTGACTTTGGTAGGGGATGACCCGTGTGTCATCTCGCCACAACCTAAACGGGCGCACACATGGGTACGCCCCTACACACAAGATACGTTTTGCGTAAGGTGAGTTAATCACGGATGTTACGCAGAAATTGTAAAATATGATGCTATCCATGATTGGCGTTACTTAGCCAATTGCGCCATCATCAACAGTTTTTCATGTTGCAGCAAACTATCACAGCAGCGTTGGACATAATCGGCATCCACACTATCATCAACCCACAGATTCACAATGCGTCGCCCAAAACTATCGGCATTCGGGCAGTCATCAGCAGGATTAAAAAATTGGTTTGTAGACCAATAGAGATTCGACACATGGAAACCATCGTGCCGTACAGCCTCACTAAAGGCGACTTGCTGTTCTGGGGAGTCTATCAGCAGCGAAAAACGCCAGCAGACAGCACTTTGCTGAAAATCGCTTAGGTTTTGCCAATGATGACTCTGGAGGCGTTGCGCGTAGATGTTTGCCATTTCCAGACGATGCGCCAATGACGCAGGGAGCGCATCCCACGCCGCATTGAGGTCAATCGTTGGATTTGCTGGGCGCAGATATAGTGGTTCATAAGCATCACGAACCATCTGAAACGAAGTCGCAATCTGTTGATAGGGTATCTCGCGCAGGCGAAATAATCCCACTAGCGCATGATGCAAATTACGCTGGCTGAGTGCCAATTGCTGGCGCGTACTATCAGCTACTATAGGGAAATTAACCTTTTTTTCGAGAACTTGTTGTAACAGACGGTCACTTTCGGGGGTATTGGCGATAAGAACACCGTTACCAACAGTCATGATTTTAGTGCGATTGAAACTGAAAACGGTCATATCACCTACCGAACCCGCATATCGCCCGTCGGGATAGTGTGCGCCGAGAGCTTGTGTGGGGTCTTCAATGAGTATTAGATTATTTGCCTTGCACCATGCCGCAATGCGGTCAATATCAACCAGATGACCGAGTAGGTGAATCACCACAACGGCGACTGTATTTTCGGTGAATCGGGCTTGCACAGTTTCCAATGACATCAAGCCACTATTAGCATCTACATCAGCAAAACGCGGTATATTTCCGCTCAACAGTGCAGTATTGGCGGCAGTCGTACACATCATTGATGGCATAATGACTTCTGCTTGTGCCACATCCGGGCGGCGCAACATCGCTACTTGATAGGCATGGTATAAGGCGGTGGCTGCCCGACCACTCCACAAGGCACTCTGTCCCTGTGTTTGTTCGAGTAAACCATCCTCTGCCTGTCGAAAATTCGCAGGAGTCGCGGCTATGTGGTTTTCGAGGAGTATCATCAAATCTCTTTCATCACAATTTCAGAAAAGCCTAACACATCGAAGTACAAATGCAACATACTGATGAAGGTGTGTTATCAATGTCACGAGAATATCCTATAGAAATCAGTGGTACATTGTGTATCGGCATAGTATCATCATAACAATAATCGACGCTAACCTAGAGAAAGAAATGGCTTGTGGTCACAGATGCTTTAATTGTAGGAGCAGGGTTATCAGGACTTATTGCTGCCAATAAATTACACAAAGCAGGAAAAATCGTCACAGTTGTTGATAAAGGGCGCAGTACAGGTGGACGATTAGCGACCCGCCGTATTGGAGATGGTATTGCTGACCACGGCGCACAATTTTTTACAGTGCGAACAGAGACTTTTCGTGAACAGGTTGATGAATGGCTGGCTGATGACTTGGTTTATGTCTGGGGACACGGTTGGAGTGATGGCAGTCTTAAACGGACGCAAAGTGACGGGCATCCGCGTTATGCAGCAAAAGGCGGCATGAATAACATCGCCAAAAATCTTGAAGAAAATCTCGACAATGTACATGTCAATACCTTCGTTACAGATGTGAAATGGGATAGCAATATTTGGCATGTAATTACTCATGATGGGGCGAGCTTCGATAGCAAGGTGTTGATTCTGACTCCCCCTGTGCCACAAGCATTGAATTTGCTCAATAATGTGCCAATGTCGGATGTCAATTTAGCAGAATTACGGCGCATCGAATACGGACCCTGCTTGTGTGGTTTGTTTGTCGTTGATGGTGATGTCAATTTACCGGAACCCGGCGCACGCCAAAATTTTGATGATGCTATCTACTGGATAGCCGATAATAAGGCAAAGGGTATTTCAGAAGAACGCATTATTACCATGCACGTTGAAGCTCGTTATAGCCGCGTCCATTACCTTGACCCCGATGAGACAACCTTGTCTTATTTAGCAAAGGAATTGCAAGAATATCTGGGCGAAGGGGCAACGATACAAGCATCACAACTTAAAAAATGGCGTTATAGCCTTCCGATTACGACCTATCCACGAGATATTTTACAAGCTGCTGGTCTCCCACTTATTTTTGCGGGCGATGCCTTTGGTGGGCGTGGGCGCGTTGAGGGCGCTTTTATGTCGGGCTATGCGGCTGGTGATACGGCATTAGAATTGCTCAAATAACATCGGACATGAAAAAATCGTGTTTTTCACCTTTCAAGAAAACGCATAACACAGAGAATCGGAGAAACGGAGGCGCAGAGTAACTTTTGAACTGGTCTCTCTGTGTCCTTTGTGTGTGGTTTCGTTTTCTATATAGATTTTACGTTTGTGTGCGTTGCAAATAATCTAGCATATCGTCGTAACTCATACCGCCTATACGCAGAAATTGCACCACACCGTCAGCATTGATAATAAATGTCATCGGGAAGCCCATGATGCTATATTGATTTCGCACTGTCGAATCAGTATCTAGGGCTGTCGGGATACCGATGATATCGTTTGTGGCAAAAAATTCGCGTACCATACTGGCTGTCTCACCCACATTAACCGCTAATAACGCCACTTCATCAGGATTTTGGTCGCCTAGGAAGTCCAGAAATTCTGGCATTTCAGTGAGGCACGGCACGCAAGTTGTTTGCCAAAAGTTCAAGAAGAGGACTTTACCACGATAATCTTCTATCGAAACCTGCCGACCATCTAACATCAATAAGCTAAATTCGGGTGCTGCATAATTAAGCAATGCAGACGGACTATCGACTATGCGAGGGATTGTACTTTGTGTATCGCTCTGCTGACGCATGTCATTAGCGACCATCAATAACGCCGCTAAAATCCCCAAAAGTGGCAGTGCAAGGAAAATCACCAGTACAGGTGACGGCTTGCCTTGTTCGGGTGGCGATTGTTGTGCTTGTTCAGTTTGTTCGGTTTGTTCGGTTTGTTCGGTTTGTTCGGTTTGTTCGGTTTGTTCAGTTTGTTCAGTTTGTTCAGTTTGTTCAGTTGAAGGTTGTTCGTTATTTGAGTCCATATGTAGTAAATCGTTAAAAACGACAGATAGGCATTCAGTGTAGCGGATACCGTCGTTAGTATCCAGCCTATTTCGCACGCGAATTTTGCGATGTTAGGAATCACAAATTAGTTCAAAAAGCGTAGGGGCCTACCCGTGTGTGCGCCCGAAAATCACAATTAACTGCGTGAGTTCTACATTTTATGCTATGATGCTTGCTGAACAAGATTCTTATCGGAGTTGCTGTGTGCCACAAGTCGCCGTTCATATTGTGACGTATAATAATGCCGCTACAATTGAAGCGTGCTTACAAAGTGTCCAAAATCAATCAGTAGCTGTCGAATTGTGCATTATTGATAATGCCTCAGCCGATAATACGGTGTCTCGTATCCAAGAAATGGGATACCCTGTCATCATGAATATGTGTAATCGTGGTTATAGTGTTGCCCATAACCAAGCCTTAAATTGTACCCATGCCCCCTATATTTTGACTCTCAATCCTGATGTGCGACTTGAGCCAGATTTTATCGAGCAGCTTCTCGCTATTATGACGATGCGTCCGACGATTGGCGCAGGCGCCGGTTTATTATTGCGAACCGATAACTTGCAAATAGATGGCGCGACAGTCGATAGTGGTGGCTTGTATATGACAGCAGCGATGCGGCAACGACTTCGCTATGAAG
The DNA here is from genome assembly GCA_030950085.1 of Anaerolineae bacterium. Lineage (GTDB taxonomy): Bacteria > Chloroflexota > Anaerolineae > Aggregatilineales > Phototrophicaceae > JAUZRW01. Next base: position 772 of record JAUZRW010000173.1, on the reverse strand, counting down.
ATGCAGAGGTTTCGACTGTGACAGATGGAGTCCGCCCGATTTTCGGTCCCGATGGTGCAGCCGCTTTTTATCGTCGCGCTATGTTGACCGATATTGCGCTGGGTGATGAAGTCTTTGATGAAGATTTTTTCATCCACAAAGAAGATGTTGATATTTGTTGGCGGATGCAGTGGCGTGGTTGGGAATCCTTGCATGTCCCCGATGCACGCGCCCATCATATTCGGCATTTTCGTCCCAGCGAAAGAGCGACGGTTGCAGCATGGATTCGCTGTTATGCCTTACGAAATCGCTATCTATTGCTGCTGAAAAATGCGGATACAGGGTTATTGCTGCTGAATTTGTTGCCGATGCTGCTTTATGATTCGGCGATACTGCTATATGTGCTGCTGTGGGAATGGTCTTCGTTGGCAGCTTATCGTGATGTGTGGTTGTTGCGGCGACGAATGCTAGATAAACGCCGTCTCATCATGCAAAGCCGTTGTTCTGATGCCTCAGATTTGCGTGGCTGGTTTAACGGGCAGAATAATTCTCCCTTGTCTTGATGCAAAATCGTATCAAACTCAGTGAATCACAGATTCGGGCAATGTTTGATGTTCGGTCATTTTCGGACACAATAGATTGTGTCCCTACAGGTATCTATTCAGCTATCCATGAGAAATCAGGCTGTGGTGCAAAAATCATCTTGAGTGTTTCAAAGATAGACTGCCCCTGACGGCGAGCCGTTTCAAGGATGGAGATGAGGTTGGCGTAAAGTTCAGCGCCCCAATCCGAG
>JAUZRW010000172.1 GCA_030950085.1 Anaerolineae bacterium | reverse complement strand
GCTGTTCTTCAAAAAATGGATGCAAATTTATCAAAGAAAGGATATCGAGACGCATATCATAATGACCATGAACAAAGTTGATACCCACGAAAGTTTGTCCGTTGACCAACTTAACTTCACGTTTGGTATCTTGTGGTAGAAGAAAGTCGGTTTCAATGGAATCTGACACCAGCGCATGTCCCTTATCCTGACCGTTTGCGGTCATGATGGTGAATTCGACACGCTGACCCTGTTTAATTTCACGGATTAGTTGGGCGCGTTTTGCCTCACTGACATCAGGGACTTCGTCAATCATGCGCTCCAACATACGCCGACTGATGAGTCCCGCACCATCCCAGACTTTCGCTCCCACATCATCCAAATCCATGTATTGAATATCAAGCTCCGACGTATCAAAAAATGCTGTCACATATTGCGGACGCAGAATGCGTGACAAGCGTTTTGAGAGGGCAAAGCCGCCTTTATCCAGACTCAGTTCCAACCCTGAACGGGCGAGGAAGGCTTCAGTAGTGAGACCATCTACAAATAAATCAACAATCTGGTCGCCATTGACCCAACGCAGTGTTGGAGTGTCCATGCCGAATACATCTTGAGGATGATAATTGCCCGGTTGATTGGCAGGACTGGTGAGAACTGTCCAATTCAAGCCGAGTTTTTCGAGGAAGGCATAAGTGGCTCTGCCCTGTAGACTCTCGCGTGAGATAACTTCGTAATCGCGGTCAATAATCTCTGGCAGCTGGCTTGGGGTCATGCTGGATTTACCTCTACCGCCCATGAGACCCTCCTTTCTGACGGCGCACATCGGCACGCGCAATATGTAAACCTGCCCAGCGTGATGGATAGATTTTCAACTCGACAAGCTGCTTCATTTCGGGATGCACTTGTCCATAACACAGCACACATGATGGCGATAGACATTCGACCATCTGCTCGAAACCATTCAAGAAAAAGGCGCGGTCTGACGGGTCTTTGTGCGTGCCAACCGTCGAGATTGCCAGCAGACTATGTTGTGGCAATCCAGCAAAGCAGAAAGCGTAACTCTCTAGTGAACTCCACGACACCGTTGGAATCACGGTGAAACCCTGTGCTTGCCAGAATGCCCCGCACCAGCGACTGCGATAGGTATTCCAGATTTGCAGCGCAAGCGGAACATCTCGATAGAGCGAGAAATCCGCTGTGAGCAAGGTATTGAAGTGCCGCAGATATTGTAGCGCCTTGCGCGGACGTGACCAGACTGTCTCGAAGCGGTAATCATCCAGAAAAAAGTGAACCGCACCATCGGTAAAACCTCTGTCGCTGCGGAGGCGTTGACCATACGGCACAAGCCAATCGGGACAGGCAGACTGCGATACATGAGCTAAGTCGGGAATGCCATAGACATTATCGGATGGATACAAATATTCGGTGTTGAGGGCATCATAATTGCCCGGACGTGATTGCCATTTTGCGGCGCTAGATTGCATGACGATACTCCTTAGACGTGTATCGTCGTATGGGGTACAACTTTCGTACCACAAAATGGTGAAGCGGTCAATCTAATCTGAGAAAAAAGAAAAAGTAGCAGGCATATTTGCCCACCACTCTTTCTTCGTATTAGAAGGGGATATCTTCTTCATCAGGTGTGTTATCACCTTCATCACTGAGCCTTCGCTCTAACAAGCACCCTGTTCACTTTGATGGCACAATTGCAACTTCAGATTTGAATTTGGACGTGTTACGGTCTCTGAGACTTAGAGCATTATCGCAGGTAGTTTGTTAAACAAGAGAGATAACAGTTGGTCTGCTATCTCTCTATGAATCTAGGTTATACAAATCAAATTGCCATCCTGCACGATGCAGAATTTCAGTGTCAGGAAGTCACCAACGGATTCTTCATCAGCTTTTGCCACATAGCCAAAGAGGTTGCCATGTGGCGTGTAAGCTAACTTGCGCCCCTTTTCCTCGCGGATAGTCAGCGTCAGGTTACGGAAGTGACTTTGTGCCAGTCGTGCAATCCTTTCTTTCGCCCATTGCACATCAGCTTTCGACACATCACCCATGCGTTCTGGTAGCGGTTGACCCTGTGCGATGCGGTAGGTTCGCAACCAATTGAACCAGACACCCACAATCGTCACCTGTTGCGTCGCGGTTGCCAATACTTTCGCACCGGGATAGGTCAAGATGCCCTGTTCGGGATGCTCACTCACTTCATCCAGCAGACCAATCTCACGCAATGCCTGTAATGTCAAATTGGCAATGCCTTTCTCGCGTCCATTGTCGGTCATTCCGCCCAACTGCCATGCCGCCCCATCCGCGCCAACATGCACCCCTATGTAGTAATGTGCCAGTGCGCCCCGTAGAATAGCCGTCTGGCTGTCGGCGAACAATTCCACTTCACAGGGCTGCTTGAGGCTTTCCAGTGCTTCGAGTGTAATCACGGTCTGCCTTGCTTGCTTAACTATCTTCTTGGACATAAGCTCTCTTCCTTCATGTCAATCATTACTATGAAAATCGAACGCTCGCCTCGCCTGCACACGTCAGTGGGCGTAGATGCCACCAAAATCATCGACATCAACCCCAAGTGCATCGCACAATTCGAGTAGATTGGCTGTGCCATGCTTGCCGAAACAATGTCCATAGCCGCGATTGGGTTCAAAGTTGAAGTGCTTGCCTGCCCCATCTGAGGCATGGTGTCCCAACGGACATAGACTAGCGACAAAACCATTGCGCTTGTTGTAGCCGTTATAGCGACCACCACCATTTGGTCATACTCGCCAAGATGCTTGCCCGGCAGCGCCCAAACATCCACCTGTTGACTATTTTTCGCCAAGAACGCCACCGCTTCTTCTGTGATGTGTTGCCGATAAATACACCACATGATAATCGAAGCCAGTCCACCAGTAATCAGCCTGAGCCATGCGTCGGCATCCAGTGAGATAGTCAGCATGTCGATGCCGCCAGCACTGCGCGTCGGTCTGATGAGCATGGCGTGTTGTCCCGCTTGCCACAAATAATCCGTCCACACATCGAAAACCGCACATTTCACCAGTTCGGTCACATGATGCTTGAGCCGTGCTCGTGCCTGTTCCTCGCTGATGTGGATGATGAAAGTCGTTGAAGCCCCGCCATAATTGGGATGTAGCAACATCTCATTCAGCAAAATCGTGTGCTGAAACCGCGCTTCGGTGATATTCTGCGAAAAATCGGTGTACATACCTGTATTGCCTTCACCTGCGGTCAGTTCAATCGCGGGCGCATCCCACGGAGTCAGGTTCACAATTTCACCTTTTGAGCAATCGCGCTCGAATCGCTTCGACTGCCATTCTGGGACCACCAAGATTCAAGTAGATGAGCGTGCCATCATGAATCGCATAGCCGAAACACATCACATTGCCAGTAATCGCGCCCGTTAAATTACCGACATATTGCTGTCCGATGGTGGCGAGTGTCTTGCGTGAGATGTTCGATTGTGGTGTGATTGTGCGTGGCTCAATTTTTGTGCTGCGAATCGCCTCTTGAATGTCATCAAGTTCACCATTTTCGGGTATTGTTGGCGCAGGGATAATGCGAATCGCTGGCATTTCCTCGGTTTCGTCTTCAGTTGCAATGGATTCTGGTTGATGTCCGTTTGCGAGTGCTGCCTGTCGCATTTCAGCATTTGTCGCTGGTGGAGTTACTCCCGCAGGCACAATCGTTTCATGCGTAATACTGATGCCTGTTGTTGGCTGGATTGTAGTCAACTCATTCTCGAAAAACCAGTGTGTCCCGAAGTTAGCAAACGTCACATCGTAACTGTAGCCCCACTTCGCATTGTGATTAAACAGCCGCGTAATCTTGCCTTTCGTGCCAGTTGGAATCACCTGTTTATCGGAAGTTTCCAACTGCTGCCGTGCATAGACGGATTCACCATCCGCAAACAGTCGCGGCGGAATGGATTTTTCCTCTGGTTTCTTATCAATCAGAACGCCTAATACAGCCTCCGCCTCTTCAACTGTGCAAGGGTCATCGTCGGTTTCGCGCTGTCCGTTGAGTTTATCCACCAGCAATTGAATCTCATCCGGCAATTTATCGCCAATGAAATACCAAGATTTGCGCTTCTTGCTCCAACGACAACCCATACTTTTCAGGAAGGTGCGGTGCGGATAGGTATTACCACTCAACCAGAACCATGCAGATTTATCAGGGTCATGTTGGCTACGTTCAACCACAATCACGCCAACAGAGGACTTATCTTCTTCTGCCAGTGGCTGAGTCCCACCGATACCTGTTCCTTCAAAGCGCGGATAGCTTCCAGCAGGTTTGTGATAATCTGCCTCACGATTATTCGGAAACACCCACCATTGCCCATCACGCCAGCGATATACATGCGAATGAATATGACTGCGAGTGAGGGTTTCGACTGTTTTCAGTTCAATGTCGGTCAAGCGCAAGAGAATATAGCCCTGCTTCACCTGTACCGATTTGTCAATGTGGATGTAATGATACGATGCGCGTTTTGACGATACATCTCGCGCCTTGTCTTTGAACAACGTCAGCAGCACCCGACTCGTCGCGCCACTGTAGCCGATTTTGTAGGCTGAAATCCGTTTTTTGCTAAGGGGGTCATTGACGCGATGACTTCCGTAGCTGTCCACTGCGATGAGATTTAGGGTCATATACCTTCTCCGTGAATAACAAACACTCACAAAGGCAGGCAGCGCAAGCTGACAAAGGGTCGAACAAATAGGCTGTATGAGGCATTTCTGAACGTCCATCAGAACGTAACCTCTTGCTCTAATTGTGGCA
>JAUZRW010000171.1 GCA_030950085.1 Anaerolineae bacterium | reverse complement strand
AAACTATTTTAGTGAACCACAGATTCAAATCTTGTCGATGTTTTCGATTGCAACGGACGAGATATATCTCGTCCCTACAGGTTCAAAGGGGGCATTTGTAGGGACAGCATACATGCTGTCCGCCGTAAAAAACTGTGATTTACTGAAATTTAACGAGAGTTCTCAAGGGGACGGGTCATGGCAGATAAACTCAGAATACTGGCAGTTGGGGCGCATCCCGACGATATCGAAATTAATTGTGGGGGAACACTCGCCCTCTACGCTCAAGCAGGGCATCATGTGATGATGGCTTATGCTACCAACGGGGAAAAAGGGCATGTGACAATTCCGCCGCCGGAACTCGCCCTTATCCGAGAAAAAGAAGCTCGCGCTGCTGCGGCTATAATCGGTGCGGAAGTGTTCTGGCTGAACTTCCCAGATGGCGATTTATTCTATGACCGTGAAACGCGCCTCCATTTTGTGGATATGATTCGCCAAGCCCAACCCGACCTCATCCTAACTCATTGGGGAGAAACCTATCATCCCGACCATATTGCGACGAGTCAGCTTGTTTGTGGCGCGAGTTATATCAGCACTGTGCCACACTTCAAAACAGAGCATCAAGCACATACACAAGTCCCGAAAATTTATTACATGGATGTTTATTATGGGGCAGCTGTTGAAGCATCGGAGTATGTGGATATCACCCCTGTTCATGAGCAGAAAAAAGAGATGTTGGCGGCTCATGCCAGTCAACTCGATTGGCTGCGAGAGAATCACGGCGTAGACCTCATGGCACGCATGATAGCCCAAGACCAAGCTATCGGGCAGAAGTTGAGTCCGGGCGTTGCTCATGATGGAACGGTCTACGGAGAACGCTTCGTCCCGCGTGGTTTCCGTGCCGCGACGCGCTTGTTGCCGTAGATTGTTCTAAATTACTCAAAATCAATGACAAATTGCGGACGATAATCCGTCGGGGCTGTCAGAATGTCGATGCTTTCTAAGAATATGCCGCCAATGAAAATAGGATATTCCAAAGCGAAGGTGACTTCTAGGCGCACAAATGGATAGGGATTTTGACTCGCTTCGATGACCCACTCGATAGCGTGTTGTTCTTGTGTTCCCTGCATGGATTGGGGCGGTAATTCTGTGAAACCGCCCTGTGCTGTATATAAACGGGCAGCAACTTGTAAATGCGATGGCGTGAAAGGCGTGCTATCCAATGTGTAAGCAATATCTGTCCGATAATTGACGCGCACAACATAGCGTTGATGTGCAAATAGCTGAATCCCATCTTGGGCGAATCCGGCTTGTCCATTGACATAATCCCAACGGAAGCGCAATCCTTGTCCATCATAACGCTGAATATGAGGTGGCAATCCGCCGAGTCCAGCTTGACCCGTATAAGACCAACCATGAGGTACTTCTATAGTCCGCCCATTAACGAGAATGGGTAGGACATCGCCTGACAATGTAGGATTTTCAATGACTGATGTAAAAGGCGCGGCTGCGGCATGGACGTTATCAATCACAGCGATGGGTCCGGATACTTGCGCTGATTCACCATTTGCTGGAATCAAAGTCGGGGTGCTAATAATGGCAGTTTCTTGTGCTGACACGGTTGGTATAGCTGTTTCACTAACTATTGGAATAATCGGAATGGGTCCTGTCGGTGGCGTGGGGGTATTGCCTTGTGCCATGACCCCGTAGCTCATCAAAATTAGCAACATCATGAGTACCAAAGCGCGTCCGTACATCAACTATCCCTCTCAAAAGCAATATCACGACTTTTATCTATTATATCGTTTTGTGGATTGCGGATATGGGATAGCGTAGGGCAATCGTCAAGTTATATTGTCATTAACGGTGCAATATAGCTTGCATGAATTGATATTTGCTATCAAGATAGAGAGATGTTTATTGTTGAACATTTTTCGTTCATTTACATAGAGAAGGGATATTTATTCATGAAATGGCGTTCGCTCTTATTTATCGTCGCAGTGCTGGCATTGCTCATCACAATTCCAGTTGCCGCACAAAACCCCATCTCCTACGGGACATCTCTCACGGCAGAATTGACAAGTGCTGCCCCACAATCCTTCTATACCTTTAATGGTGCAGCAGGTGATGTGGTCACGATTTATGTGTTAGGGCATAATGCTGGTTTTGTACCGACAGTCTCGTTATCGGGCGGTACAGGACAACTCGGATTTAGCAATAATGACCCACTGACACCCTTTAGCAATGATGCCAGTGTGACATTTCGTCTACCGCAAGCTGGTGCATATAGTGTCTTAGTAGGCAGTGTCAATGGCAGCCCGGGGCTGTACACAATTTCATTGCAGGTGGCGACTCCGGTGGTGAGTACCGTTCTCGCAGATAGTGTTGCCATCAGTATTCCAGTTGGCGCTCCGAGCCAGACTTATACCATTGCCGCCAATAGTGCCGCCCCAACTAGCATCACAATCCAAAGCCAAACACCCGGATTTAATGTTAGTGTATGGCTCAAAAATCCTGATGGACAAGTGATTGCTGTTGTTGCCGGAGGAATCGATGCGACAACACTCGTGCTTCCTCCTACAACTGGTAATTATGAACTCACGGTTTCGGCGGCGGATAGTACCCTGGCAGGGAGTGTCGCAATTTCGTTAGGCGGTGCATCAACAACGCCTGTACCAGTTGCCACAGAAGAAACTACTGCTCCTGTACCGATGACGCAAGTGGCGACTGACCCCAATGTATGTACTGTAACCACGACAGGGAATGTCAATGTTCGCTCTGGTCCGGGAACAAATTATAATGCTATCAATAACCTGAGTCCGAATAACCAGTTGATAGCAACGGGGCAGAATAGCGGTTGGTACTATGGCACAATCAATAATGCACCCGGTTGGGTCTTCTCTGGTGTTGTGCAAGCAAGTGGCGCATGTGGTAATTTGGCATTCGTCAATGCCCCGTCCGCACCTGCACCACAAGCAACAGAAGAGGTTGCACCACAAGCAACGACGCAACAGTCACAGCCGACGCAATCCACACAACCAACGCAAAGTAATCAACCGACTCAGCCCCCACCCCCCACGGCAACTGAATCAGCTCAGACAGCACCGCCCGACCAGAATATCGCAACAACTTATAGTATCAAGTCGAATAGTCCGGGCAGCGTCAGTGATTCGATTTCATATCCCAATGGCGATACAGAAGACAGTATCAGCTATACCTTGACAGATTATGATAGCGTGACAACCAGTGCGGAACTGCGCTGGACATTATTCTGCAATGGCGATACACAGAATGTATCTTTCCGCAGAGGCAATCGAGAAGTGGGTGGCTGCAATAGTAGTTACACCGAACGGATTAATGCTGGTAATGGTTCTGGCGGCGGTTCAGCGAGTGCCAATTTCAACATCGTCTATACGGGCGGTAATGGCGCTTACGTCACTTGGACATTGCAAGTCGAGACCATTAGTTGTGCGCCGCGTGATTGCTAATTCTTGACTCTCATATATTTAACTGACGTTACGCAGGTACAGGTTGTTAGAAGAATGGAGAATCAGTATCTAGCATGACATTTGAGTTTTTAGTTTACAGTAGGATAGCCTAAGCAATTAGCCCAACTGTCAACTGATAACTGACGACTCATCACTGTGTTAAATACCTTTACAATCCAAACACCTGATAAATCGATAAGTGCGTAACATGAGTATTTAACTATAGAGGAGTGCCTGAGAGTCTAGGCACTCCTCTATGATTCTAAATAACCTGAGTCTTGGATAAGCACAGAAAATGTGTTTTTTCGGCAAATCATGTTTTTTCGGGCGTAAGGGCGCAATGCCTTGCGCCCCTACAACGGACTATCCTTGGCATCAGTCTAGTGGCGATACCCTGATATCTTCGATAAAATATACTGCATAGTATACTTTTTTTGTAGTATGTCAATAAAATATACTGTAATGGTACGTTCAAAATGGTGCAGAATGTCATATTCACTGACAGGTAGTTCTGCAAGACAATAGCAGTCAGTAGAAATTCAGAGAGTACGTTAGTATTTTAGGATTCGTCTTATGGCAAAATCGAATAATACAAAGCAAGTGCCTTATCCCGGTATCCCTACTACATCGGATGGAGCAGGAACGGTGGTTTGGGTTGATACCAATATTACGCATGGCTCATGTGCTTACCCGATTACTTCTTCAACGACGATGGGGGTGGCATATGAAATGGCTGTCGCTAATGGCAAGCACAACCTATGGGGCGATAAGCTAATTTTCTTGCAACCCGAATCTGAGCATAGTTCGGCTTCGGCAGCAGAAGGTTTTGCAGCGTCTGGTGGTCGCGTGTCGAATTTTACCAGTGGGCAAGGCTTAGTCCTGATGAAAGAGGTACTATATACCATCTCTGGTAAACGCTTACCGGCGGTCTTCCACATTGGCGCACGGGCGATAACGAGCCACAGTCTCAATGTCCATGCTGGACATGATGACGTGATGTCTGTTGCCGATACTGGCTGGGCGATGATGATGGCAAAGACAGCACAGGAAGCTGGGGATTTCGCTCTCATTGCGCGACGGGCTGCCGAAAATAGTTTGACACCCTTTCTCTCGGTTCAAGATGGCTTTCTCACGACACATACTGTCGAAGATGTGCTACTATCAGAATTAGAATTTATGCGTGACTTTGTTGGCAATCCGAACGAGAAACTGGTCAATTTGATGGATACCAAAATCGCGCTGATGAGTGGTGTGGTACAAAACCAAGACTCCTATATGAAAGGTAAAATCGCGCAACGTTTGTATTATGACCGTGTGGAAGCAGCTATTCTCGAAGCTATGGAGGAATTTGGGCGACAAACTGGGCGTGAGTATAGCTTGACGGATAGTTATCGCATGGACGATGCCGAAGTTGCTATTGTCGGCATGGGCAGTATGATGGAAACCTGCGAGGCAACGATTGATTACATGCGCGACGAACAAGGTATCAAAGTTGGTTATATGAGTGTGAGTGTTTTCCGCCCCTTCCCGGCACAGCAAATTGTAGATGCGCTGAAACACGTCCACTGCTTTACGGTTGTTGAGCGTATGGATAACCCGATGGCTGAAAGTAATCCACTCACTATGGAAATCAAGTCGGCTTTCGCAGATGCGATGATGACTGGCAAAATTGATAGAATTCCAGTGGTCTACTCAGCCTCAGCAGGATTAGGCAGCCGCGATGTGCGCCCCGGTGATTTTACTGCTACAACCCGTCATATGCTCAGTGGCAGTGACCAACGTTACTTCGTACTTGGTATTGACCACGAACTGGCATTATCACGCACTGATGACCCCGATGTTCGCCCACTCGGTAGCTTCTCAATGCGCGGACATAGTGTCGGCGGCTTTGGCTCAGTGACAACCAATAAAATCATCGCCGATGTAGTTGGCGAGTTGTTCCACAAGCATGTACAAGCCTATCCCAAATATGGGTCGGAAAAGAAAGGCTTGCCCACAACCTATTATCTGACGGTTGCCGATGGACGTATTCGGATGCACGCCGAATTGAATCAGGTTGATTTCATCCCACTCAATGACATTAATGCCTTCTACTATAGCAACCCATTGGCAGGCTTAGAGCAGGGCGGCACAATCTTTATCAATGTGGCACGCGATAGTGCCGAAGAAGTCTGGTCACGAGTCCCACCGAACGGCAAGCTATTCATCCGCGATAAAAAGGCGCGAGTTGTTGCGCTGGATGCGGCTAGAATTGCGCGTGATGTGGCAACAGACCCCTCGCTGACAGTGCGGATGCAGGGGATTGTGCTATTGGGTATCTTCTTGCGGATAACACCCTTCGCGTCTGATAATAATCTGAGCCGTGATGACCTGAAAACGGCTGTCGAAAAGGCTCTGCGGAACAAATTCGGCAAACGCGGTGAGCAGATTGTCCAAGATAACCTGATTGCTGTGATGCGCGGCTACGATGAAGTATTCGATATTCCGCCGGATGTCATTGCACAAGATTTAGAAGTACCCGGTCTATTCCGCCATGACCCCAATGTCCGTTTGTTTGAACCCGTCAGCCGTTAAATTAGGAGACTTACTATGGATGTACAAGGTGTAACCACCAACGAAATTAATATCCGCGAGATTGCTAGCGACAATGACCTCCCACAAGAAATGGTCGATTTCGATTTCTTTTTTGACAAAGTGCTACAGGGCTATGAAGATGGCTCTGCTGCGGCACACCTCCCAGCAGATGCCACAGTCGCCCGTAGTATCATCCCAGCAGGAACAGGGGCGTATCGGGATTTCAGCTATATTGCGCCGGACATACCGGAGTTCGACTTCTCGAAGTGTGTCGGCTGCATGACTTGTGTGAATGAATGTCCAGATACAGCAATTTTGGGCAAGGTTGTTGAAGACCATATATTGGAAGAGCAATTGGCAGGCGTTGAAGACCCCGACGAACGGGCGTATCTGAAAGCCCAATTTAGCGAGACGAAAAAATTCCGCAATAAATTCGAGCGCCAAGGTGAAGAACCGGGTATGTTCGGTATTTTCATTGACCCAACTAAGTGCAAAGGTTGTTCGGAATGTGTCGAGGCTTGTGACGATTTGGGCTATCACGCGCTAAAGATGATTCCGAAGCAAGATAATACTGTTCCGGCGTATCAAAAGTCGATTGATTTTTTCCGTGAATTGCCTTCGACACCGAAGCGTTTTATCTCTGACCGCTTGCCAGTGGATTATATGCTCAGTGAGAGTGCGATGCTCTTTGTCGGTGGTGCTGGGAGTTGTGCTGGCTGTGGTGAGGCTTCGGCTTTGCGGATGATGCTGGCAACAACGGGTTTCCAGTATGGACGTGAAAATACAGGCATCGTGGCGGCGACAGGCTGCAATACCGTTTATGGTTCGACTTATCCTTACAATCCTTACCTCGTGGCTTGGATGAATTCACTATTCGAGAATGCTCCCACGACTGCGATGGGCGTGCGTGCGCGTTGGGATCAGATGGGTTGGGAAGATAAAAAATTGTGGGTCATTGGCGGCGATGGTGCGATGTATGACATCGGTTTTCAGGCACTCAGTCGGATGATGGCTTCGGGCATGAATATTAATGTACTGGTACTCGATACACAGGTCTATAGCAATACCGGTGGACAAGCAAGCACTGCTAGTTTTACCGGACAAGCTGCAAAAATGTCAGCTATCGGCTCGGATGTGCATGGTCGGCAAGAGCAACGCAAAGAACTGAGCCGTATTGCCATGATGCACCCTAATGTTTATGTCGCTCAGACATCAGCCGCGCTGCCCAATCATTTCTACCGTGCAATTGCCGAAGCCAATGAATTCCCCGGTCCGGCAGTGGTCTCAGTCTATACCACCTGCCAGCCGGAACATGGTGTGGCAGATGATATGAGTCGCCATCAGGCTAAACTCGCAGTGGATAGTCGGGCATGGCCTGTACTGATTTATGACCCGCGCAAGGGTGATACTATCCGCGAACGCTTGGATTTGAAGGGCAATCCGGCGATGCGTGAAGATTGGTACACCATTAAGAAAACAGGCGAGACGATTGACTTCATCACGTTTGCGCGTTCTGAGGGGCGTTTTGCTCGCAACTTCGATAAAGATGGCAATCCAGCACAAGAAATACTGGACGGGAAAGCAGACCGTCTGGCAAATTGGCATCTGCTCCAAGAAATGGCAGGTCTCCGTTAGGTCATGTTATGTGGAGTCCAAGAGAATGGATATTTCACTTGGACTCCACAATGCGGCACATCATTTTAAGCAGCAACATCAGGACATTTTAGCGGTGCTATTTTAACGCTTTATGCGGCATTGAATTCCTAGTTCAAAATGGGGTTCTATGATAACGCGAATATCGTTTAAGGATTCCATCAAAAATTAGGGGCATAAAAGGTCATAGCCCGTTGTAGGGGTGCAAGGCATTGCGCCCTTACGCCCGAAAACCCATAATTTGCCGAAAAAACACGTTTTCTGAGCTTATCCATGATTGGCGTTATGATAATACATCGTTACCACTATCACTAGGAGAAAATCACTGTGAAAGAAATTAATCCTGCCGATTTAGAGCGTAGTCAGGTTTACAAATTACTCACCGGAAGTATTGTGCCGCGTGCGATTGCATGGGTCAGTAGCATGAGTGCTGACGGCACACGCAATCTCGCGCCCTTTAGTTACTTCACGGCGGTCAGTGCCAATCCGCCGCTCGTCCTCTTTTGTCCCGGCACACGCGGAACTGATGGTGGCAACAAAGATACCTATCACAATGTCAAGGCGACTGGCGAATTCGTGATTAATTTCGTCAACGCGGCAAATGCTGAGGCAATGAATATCACGGCAACTGAACTCCCTGCTGCGGTTGATGAATTTGAATATGCTGGCTTAACCCCGATTTTATCAAAGCATGTTAATGTGCCACGAGTGCAAGAAAGCCCGATTCATTTTGAGTGCAAATTGCATCAAATAGTTGATGCAGGCGATGGTCATATTGTCATTGGCGAAGTGCTTTATATGCACTTTGATGAAGCGGTGTTCAAAGAAGGTAATTATATTGATGTCGCGGCTCTGCAACCGATAGCACGCCTCGCGGGACCCAATTATGCCCATCTAAGCGATTTCTTCCAATTGAATCGTGCGCCATCAGAAGTTAAGTAATCCACCGCACCATTCCACCATTCGGTTGACGACAAGTGGTGGTCAATCACCTATCATTTAAACAGATTGCGATACTCACAGAGTCGTAATCTAATGCGGATAAGGTAGGGGCTTATTAAGCATAAGCTCCTCATTTTTTTCGAGGTGATTGAGGCGCATGATGACAACCTATCCAGCCAAAGAGATTGAATCTGTACGTGAACGCAAAATCCATCTGAAAGTGGCTATTTTCATCCATGCCAGCCTTGAAACACGCGAAGGACAGGCACGAGTCTACAATGCTTTGCACGCCGTTAAAGAGTTTATGGATGCCGGCGACCATGTGGATGTCATATTCGATGGCGCAGGGACGCGCACCGCCGTCGAAATCGGGCAGCCGCAACATCCGCTTTACCCCCTGTTCAAAGAGGTAGAAGAGTCAATAACGGGCATTTGTCGGTTTTGCGCCCATCAATTTGGCGGAATTGACGCTAAAAGTGCTGGTAGTTTCGCGCTCATTGATGACTATCATCAGCATCCCAGCATACGGAATTTCATGGTGAATGGCTATCAAGTTCTCAACTTCTAGTACATCACCAAAAAAGTTTTTATGTAGGGGCAAGGCATTGCGCCCGAAAAACACAAATCTAATCGTCAAGAATTAAATTGGTCAAGTAATAGAAACATAGAGAGTCTAGTTCAAAAACACCTCTGTGCCTCTGATTCTCCGCGCCTCTGCGTTACGCTTTTTCTTGAAAGGCGAATAAATACCGTCCATGCCAAAGATTCCGCATCATCAAACAAACCAAACTCAAAGACTTGTTGCTTCCATACATTCCACACAAATGAGAATATGTGTTCTATTCTGATGTCTGTCAGGGGACAACCTTTTGCGGCACGATAGGTAAATGACTCTGAGAACCTGACCTATCGTTATCAACCGGACGGTGAGCCGCAACTCCCTCTGTTCTGCACCATGTTGCAATGGAAGAGAAAAATCCCCTCTCTAATGTGTTGGAGAGGGGACTTAGGGGAGAGGTCGAACACAAAACGAAGGGAATCACTATGCCGAAATATAGGCTTGAACAGAAAATGAAGGTGTTAGAGGCTCTCAAAGCAGACCAGAACTATGATTCTCTCAGCGAAAAAGAGCAGATACCTGTTAGCACAATTAAGCGATGGTATCAACAACGTGAGGCAATTCGGCGCGATTATCACCTTCATTTGCGCGATGAGGCACATCACAAGATGGTTTTGGTACAGCATCGTATGGCAGACAAAGCTGTTGAACTGATAGCTGCACTCGATAGTGACCGTATTAAAAATGCACCCTTAAATCAGGTAGCGAGTGCCCTTGGCTTAGTCATTGACCGCTTCCTGAAATTGCAAGATGCCCAAGAGGAAAGTGATGCCACCCATACCGAACAAGTCATCCGTTACGAATTTAGACACCCAGATGGTACGATTCGAGAAACTCCATACTTCGCAGAGGGACGTAGCCGACACACTGGCACGGTACAAAGTGGTAGCGTGTGGGAGACGTTGGGGCAAGACGGAATTGGCGAAAATTATATTAACGGCAAAAGCCGATTATCTGGGTCTGAGGACATGGTGGCTGGCTCCGACGTATCAGATGGCGAGTCAGGTATGGCGCGATTTGAAGACGACGATGACGAACGTGACTGGTATCACGATTAGCGAATCTGAGCGCCGTATGGATTTTAAGTCCGGTGGGATGTTGGCGATTCGTAGCACCCATTATCCGGATAATCTGCGAGGCGAAGGGCTAGATTATGCCGTTTTAGATGAAGCGGCGTTTATGCAGCCCGATGTTTGGTCAGAAGTGGTGCGCCCGATGTTGCTAGAGCGCAAAGGCGGCGCGATGTTCCTCAGTACCCCGTTTGGATGCAATTGGTTCTGGCATTTGTACCAGCTTGGGCTAGACCCTGATGAACCGGATTGGGTGTCGTTTCACTTCAAATCGTGGGATAATCCCTATGTCGCTTATGAAGAAATTGAGGCGATTCGGCGCACGACTTCCGAGCGTGTTTTCCGCGAAGAATACGAAGCCGCTTTCATTGACGATGCCGGACAAGTCTTTCGTGGCATTCGAGAAGTCACAACTGCCCCACCGGATGCTGTCTATAATCCATCACATCGTTACCTTGCTGGCATAGATTGGGGACGCGAATCTGATTATACTGCTATTGTCATTATTGATGCGACAACGCGCCAAATGGTGGCATTAGACCGCTTCAATAAAATTGGTTGGCAAGCGCAACGTGACCGTCTGAAACTGTTGGCAAGTTATTGGAAACCGTCTGTTATCTGGGCAGAAGCAAATAGCATTGGCAGTCCCAACATTGAGGCACTGCAAAATGAAGGCTTGCCTGTGCGTCCGTTCATGACAACTGCTCGCAGTAAAGCCTCTCTGATTGAAGGATTGGCACTGGCAATTGAGCGTGGTGATATTGGTCTGCTGCCGAGCGAAGTTTTGCTGAACGAATTAGCCTCTTATACATTGGAACGGCTGGCAGGTGGTGGTTATCGTTATAGTGCGCCATCAGGTTTACATGATGATACGGTCATCGCGGCGGCTTTAAGCTGGTACGGTGTGCAACATGGCGGCTTGCGTGTTGATTTCGCCTAAAACGGGAGTTGGGTAGAGCAAAAACTGACTTTGCCCTACCCAATCTCAAAGCTAACTATTGAAAATTGTCACACCATGTAGCTGATGTCACTTGCCTCGGCAGGATGCACATAGATAGTTCGCTTGATGTCGGATGCCGTGAGATTGTGGCGAATTGCCAGCACGAACATATTGATAATCTCACCAGCATGTGCGCCCAGTAAATGAGCGCCAAGAATCCGATTTGTACCCTCTTCAACCAACACTTTGAAGCCTGTATGTTTTTCTTGAGTGCGCCGCGCAGAATACCAGTTTGCTGTTTTCTGGTGATTAACGGTGAATTGTAATCCTTGCTCCTGTGCTTCTTCTTCTGTCATACCAACACGAGCCAGTGCCGGTATGGTAAAAACGACACTTGGCGTACCTGTATAATCGGCAGTACGTTGATTGCCTTTCAGAATATTGCTGGCAACAGCCAAGCCTTCTGTGACAGCCACAGGTGTTAAGGGGATGCCATCGGTTGCTGCCACATCACCCGCCGCATAAATCGCAGGATTAGAGATACTTTGCAAAAATTCATTGACGATAATGCCGCATTTGTCATACTCTACAGTCGCTTTTTCAAGTTCAAGTCCCTCAAGCGCCGGAACACGTCCAGCACCATGCACCACTAAGTCAGCCGTGAATGTTTGCTCTGTGCCACTAGATGTCGCCTGAACAACAAATTCGCCACTGTTGCTCTGCTCTACGGCATCCACTTGTGCCTCAAAGCGAATATCAATGCCGACTTCTTTTGTCGCCTCAATCAGCATATCAACTAAATCGGGGTCAAATGTCGGAAGGGAACGCGACATCAGTTCCAGAATAGTCACTTTTGCCCCTGCTCGTGCTGCGATATGGGCAAATTCAAATGAGATATAGCCGCCGCCAATGAATACAATCCGTTCCGGCAGAGTTTCTAATTCCAAGAAATCAGTACTACTTGCGACCAACTCTTCCCCAGAGAAACCTAGAGGGCGAGGTTTTGCACCTGTCGCAATGACAATATTTTTGCCGATGAGTGTTTCATCACCCACTTGAAGACTATTTTCGTTAATGAATCGTGCCGACCCATAAAGTGTGACGACACCACTCTTTGATAAGGATTTCTCTAGCATTTTGGGTGGGTTATCTGTAAATGTACGCTTGAATTGCATCAAGTCAGACCAATTAATCTGAGCGTGCCCTGAAATGCCAGTCCCTTGCATCCGTCTCTGCCAATCAATCACTTCTGCTGCCCCGACCAATACTTTCTTTGGGTCACAACCCCGTAACATGCAAGTACCACCGTAGGGCATTTCATCGACTACCACGACAGATTTTCCTGCCGCACGAGTTCGACGAGCAATATTCAAACCTGCCATTCCGACACCAATCACAATGACATCAAATTCTTGTGACATTTTGCGCTCCT
The DNA here is from genome assembly GCA_030950085.1 of Anaerolineae bacterium. Classification (GTDB taxonomy): domain Bacteria; phylum Chloroflexota; class Anaerolineae; order Aggregatilineales; family Phototrophicaceae; genus JAUZRW01. Next base: position 13,167 of record JAUZRW010000171.1, on the reverse strand, counting down.
TTGAGAAGATAAGTTGCAAATGAGATAATCGGATATCTCTAGCCTCTAACCCAACCACCTCACTGTACACCCTGTAGTTACTAAAAGGTCAAGCCGAAACGAAAACTAGAAAAATGAGGTGCCATATAGTTTTTGGCGATTCCTAGTTAAATAAGAGATGTTGATGATAGGGTTAACCATCTTTCGCCTGTTCTTCCCCTGTCTCTAACAACAGCATAAAGACTTCTTAATAGTCCTTGATTAATAGTCCTTGAGAATAATTAACGTTATCAAACAAGGCTATTTATAGGAGTGATGGTTCTCAAATATGCAAACTACACCTGATGTACAACTTATTGCCAATCCTCGATTATCAATTTCAAGCGCAACGTCGGCTTGGTTCACTGGCAATAAACGGTTTTTACTGTTAATTCTCGCACTGTTCACAATTTCTCTCATTTTTTATCAACAACCGCATATTGCCATGTGGATAGGCTTTGCGATTGCCGGTTATAGTGCGATTGCTGATGATAGCATCCAGACGATAGGCACATTCTTATCATCTAATAAACATCGTCCGTGGTGGATTTTGTGGCTCTATATCGGTACGATTATGGTCGCTGTCTTATTTTGGGGATGGTCGCAGGGCGATGTTGCCTACGGAAGGCTTGATAGCATCCCAAGCCCACAAAGTTTTCGCTATCTGCAATTAGCCGCGCCCATCATTCTCCTCATCATGACTCGTCTCGCTATGCCCGTGAGTACGACTTTTTTGCTGTTAAGCACCTTCAGCGATTCAAAAACGATTGAGGGCATGGTCAGAAAGAGTCTGATTGGTTACGCTGTCGCCTTTATTTTCGCTATTGTCCTGTGGACTCTCTTGTCTTCTTATATGAGGCGCAAGGGTATTCAGAGCGAGTCTGAGAAGGCACAAGAGAAATATTGGCATATCTTCCAATCGCTATATATGCACTGGGATGGGGCAAATTCCCTGTCTGGTGACAATGGGTAAATCTGCTATACTGTGGGACGATTTGCTGATTATCTGGAGAATACCCTCATGCAGAATCTCCCCCTTATGAATTGGGCTTCACGTCATCCGCGCCTTGCGGCATGGATTGTTTTAGCTGTTGGAATGGTCGCTATTCTGTCGTATGAAGCGCGTGATGTGGGTTTGCTAGTCACGCAATGGATAGCACTGATAATTGCGACTGTGTTGGTGGCGGGCGCTTGCATCTGGATTATTAGCTGGGAAGATGAAGCAGAAGAAGAGAATAGCGAAGAATCTACCAACCTAGAAACAAGTGAAACGGCGACAACGGCTGATGATGCCGCATAGCATTTAGCTATCAACATGTTTGACTTGGAATCGGCAAAATGCCAAGAAAAATTCACTTGTCCATAAAGATTCTTTCGGGCAGCAAGAATGCTATCCCTATATATTACTCGTATTTTCAATTGCCGTATAAAAGGGCGCGAGTTGCTTCTGAAATTCGGCACGGTCAAAAAGCGGGCTTGTCAGGGCGCTAATCACCTCTTCGACCTTGTTGGCAATCATATTTCGGTACGTATGTGGAGTCCGAAAAGTTTTTAGAATTCCGTCGTAAGGGCATAGCGCGCTGTGCCCCTACTTTTCCTCTGCGTCTCTGTGTTGCGCTTTTTCTTGGCATCTTTGCGTTACGCTTTTTCTTTACATTTTGGCTTTTCTTGGCGCTTTGGCGGTTCAAACCTTGTTCATTTTTCTCTGCGGCTCTGTATTGCGCTTTTTCTTTACTGTGAACACGATATAGCTTTTGTCGCAGCGCTTCGGTATCATGCCGCCTATGACAAACGAAGCGCAACCGACCCATAATTTGCTGATGCTCAGTGGCGATAATTCCATTGCACGCGGACTCGATACCGCCTTTAATCGCCTACTAGGACGTTTCTCGCGCTATTGGCAACGCATCGACATATTGACTCCTCATGCCCCCGATGCCACAAGCCGCACCCTGCATGAGAATGTCACTGTTCACCCTGCGCCTTATCATCGTGCCTTGCAGCCGCTTTTCATCAAACGCAAAGGCGAAGCACTATTATCACAGCGTCCCTATCATCTGGTCACAAGTCATGACTTTGGTTTCTTCTACAATGGCATCGGTGCGTGGTGGCTCTTGCACAACAAGCCAATACCACTCATCAGCGAAGTGCATCATATAGAAGGCACGCCATTTGCCGTCAACAACCGCGAGCGACTATGGCGCACAGCAGCAAAACGCTATTTCCGCGTCATGGGGCAACGAGCAGCCGCCTTTCGTGTGGTCAATGCCAGTGTCGGGCAAACACTTGCAACAATGGGGGTGCCACAATCAAAAATTCATATGCTCTATTCGCTCTATATGGATTTTGATATTTACAAGCCACAAGCAATCGCCGACAAACGCTATGATGTCTTATTTGTGGGACGTTTAGCGAGTAATAAAGGCATTTTGCTCTTGTTGGATGCCATCACACAAGTCGTACAAAGCCACCCGACAGTCACATTGGCGATTCGGGGCGACGGCGATTTACGCGATACTCTTCAGCGACAGATTGCTGAATCGGGTATCGAGAAAAACGTGCTGTTTTTGCCGCGTGTCGCTAAGACCGACGACATGGCAAAGGTGTATCAGCAAGCAAAAATGCTGGTTTGTGCCTCAACTGTCGAAGGCAATCCGCGTGTGACTATAGAAGCGATGGCATGTGCGATTCCCGTCATTTCGACACCCGTGGGTATCATGCCGCAAGTGATAGACGATGGCGAAAACGGTTATCTCTTCAATTGGGATGCTGCCGAACTCGCTCAAAAAATCCGTTTGCTGCTAGATGACGACTCGTTGCGTGCCACAATTGGCGAAGCAGGGCAACAAGCGGTACAGCATTTTGATGCCGAGACCGTGATTCGAGACTACGCAGAGGCGTATTATGCTATAATTCGGGCGCATTAATTACGTCAAGCGAAATTATAGTGCCATGGCTGACACAAGCCACAAATCACAAACGCCTAGTCTACGAAAAACACTCACACTCTCGCTAATCATGGCAGTCATCTGGTGGATTGCCGCCATGCTGATTCGTCAGTTGGATGTCTTGCACGTTTGGACAGACCAGCAAGACAAATTCACACTAGCAGCGTCTAATTTCTTCGACCCCTATCGTGGCATGTCGGGTTTTTTTTCGCCACCATGGGCAGTCATCCCCCTTGTGCCATTCGAGTTTATGCCACTGCCCCTCGCCACCTTGCTTCAGGCATTGACTTACTTCGGCTTGCTCGGCTGGATAGCCCATCGCTACGGCATCCGACTCATTGGCTTAGTCGCAGCCATGTTGTCACCGCTTGCTCTGGATGCTGTGCTAGAACTGAATATTGATTGGATAGCGGCGATTGGTCTCGTTGTGCCACCTGTCTGGAGTCCTATTTTCCTCGCAGTGAAGCCGCAATCTTTCACGGGCTATATTTTCACGCTCACATGGCAGCAAATCGTTCGTGCAACGAGTATCATGCTAGGGGCGATATTGCTATCTTTTCTCATTTGGGGTGTGGATTGGCTCGAAGGCTTAACTCTTGAATTTAGCACACGGTCACTCGCGCTAAATGCCAGTATTTCTTTGTGGGGATTCATGCCAATTCTATCTATTTTACTAGGGGTGGCATTGTTAGCTTATGCGTTTTACCGCCAAGACGATGTTCTCAAAATCTTGTCGGGTGTCTTCTTTGCACCCTATCTCCCAACCTATACGGCTATTATCCCATTTTTGTTTTTGTGTATTCGCTACCCACGCTTTGGTTTTTATGTCAGCATAGGATTATGGCTCATTACGGCGACCATTTTAGGACCCGTGTTATAGTGAGAGACTCGATGTACTGCCTAAGGGCGGTTTGGGTTGCAAGCGTCGAATCTTCTTTTTGGGTCTTGAAACCTTCTCACGTGGTGAGCGTTTTTGCGGCAGATTGGGTTGCAAACGTTGAAGTCGTTTCTTGGGCTTCGGTAGCGGTGGCAAGGGTATCGGTTCATCATAATCCGCTTGAAACGGCAAATCACCTTGCTGTTGCTTCTCCTGATTTGACACTTTTACAGAGTGCTTGCCGGAAACTTTTATGCCAACTTTGTCCATGACAGTGCGCAATTCTTCGCGCATCTGCTCAAGCTCATCACGGATAGCGTAGCTACATTCAACTATCTGTTGTACTGCATCTCGATAGGTTTCATGAAGTTTTTTGTCGCGTAGAAGATATTCGCTATGACGGGTAATCATGGTTACGAGCTGTTGAGCCTTGCCGCCGAGAAAATAATACAGCACCTTCAAGTTCGCGGCTTCATGCTGAAAACAACTGGTCACAAAATCAACTGCACGGTCATGTATCTGCCGCAGGGTTTCAACTTGTTCATGGTGTAGTCCACGGCGTTTATCTAGCATTGCGCCAGAAACATCTATGATATATGTTCCGTAGTCTATGACTTTAGCCATATTCCCCTCGTTAGTCAGCGATACTTTCTAAATCAATCATCGCGCAATTTGCCTGTAATATATGTTAAGATGACGGCACTTTATAATTAGTAATATACAATGAATATTCGCCCAAAAGAATAGAGAATTTCAACTGTTAGAGTTTTAGAACCATCATCTTACATAAAATAAACCATCAGTCCAATTTATGACGGTACTACGGAATTGTCTTAGGGCGTGTTATTGTCCAATTCTGTTGTAATGATAGTCCATCCAATAGAGAATCTGGATTGGCTTCTTTCCGGAATTGGGATTAACAGGGGCAGCGATTGGCACAGTGATGGCGCGTGGAATCGGTGTCTTGATTGCGCTGGTGATTCTTTATTCGGGCAAAAATGTTATTCGCATTTTGCCCGGCACATACCGTCCCGATTGGCAGATGTTCCGCGATATTTTCTCAATCAGTGTGCCATCTGGTATTCAGGGCGTGTATCGCAATGGGTCACGCTTATTGGTGATTAGCATCGTGACATCCACCGAAGTAGCGACATTTGGGGCAGCAGCAATAGCGATCAGTTTTTTACGGATTACGAGTTTGGTATTGTCATTGAGTGCCTTAGCGATGTTTGCCAACGGAAATTTACGAGGGGCAGGCGATACGATTCCGGGTATGATGAGTACCTTGATGTCGGGGTAGATTGACTAATGTGCGCCAGCTAATGCGTGATAGACGGCATCAAGGTCAGCCATGACGGGCAAATTCGCAATTTGGGCATCGCCTAAGTCGATAATTAACCACTCGCCATCAGTGCTTTGAGCAACATCCATCGTAAAAAAGCGACTCCGTACTTGTCTCGCAATCGCCCTAAACAAGTCGGGGTCGGGTTCATTTGTCGCCTCATAATCTTTGCTATTCCAGTAATGTACTGTCGTCACGGGCAGATTGTTCATATAGAAAATACGATATTCTTTGATAAGCGGCATTCCCACAGACGGTGAGGAGTCCGTCAGCATCTCAAAATCAACAAATTCACGGAAAACTAAGCCGCCTTCTAGCTTCTTGCCACGTAATTTCAGGAAATTACCAACGGTATTGCGAACTGCGGCGCTATCACTGGCAGACGAAATATAGCAGGCTTGATTCCAGTAATGTTTTTCTGTCTGGGCGTAATCACGCAATATCAACGGCTGACCATAAAACGGAATCAGGACTTGCATAATCGCTTCATACGCCACTTTGCCATCGGTTTCCATCCAAACAGAGCGCGGGGTTTTTTCTTTGATAATGGGGTACGATTGCGGCAGATGTTGTGTGTTTTTGAATTGCTGCACATTGTTAATCAATTGAATACCGCGACTGCGTAGGGCATCATAGAGTGCTGCATACTGTCGTGTACTGAGATGCCAACCGCGATAGACTGCTGTTTCGAGTGTTTGATGAACCGGAATATCACGCACTGCTCGCGCTGCATTATTACGGTCAGCGAGTGCCTCGTAGTCCAGCAGCAAAAACTGAATACCTGCTCGTGTAGCGGCTGCGACTTCATCAATGTATATCGAATCGGGATTATCAGGCGATGTGGGGTCGCTGCAAAAGATAATTTTCATCAAAATTCCCGTACTTTCCCCGTGCGTCATATACAGAACTTGATGTCAGTATAACTCGCAACGATATGAGAAAACAATTTTTGGTACAATAGATGGGTGAACAAGTTCTAAATTTAAGAGGAGAAATAATGTTACAGATTACAGACCATATTTATGGCATCATGACTAAGATGCACTTCGTGAATTATTATGTTATCGACAATGACGGTGTTTTGACAGTGATTGATATAGGTCTCAGTTCGGGGGATGTCAAGACGCTCGAACGTGAATTAGAATCCAAAGGCTGGTCACTAGAGCAAGTCCAGCATATTCTGATTACTCATGCCCATCCTGACCATATTGGCGGATTAGCTGCCTTGCAAGCGCGAAGCAATGCCCATACCTATATTCATCGTCGAGATGCGGCGGTTGTGCGGGGTGGTGAAAAGTCTCCCACAGAAAAACCGGAGAATCTTGGTTTCTTCGGTAGAATGATGTTAAGGATAATTGCCAATGCCACAATGGAACCTGCACGAGTGGATACTGAACTCAATGGTGGCGAAGTGTTGGTCGATATCTTACCGGGATTAGAGGTGATTCACTTGCCGGGACACAGTTACGGACAATGTGGTTTCTGGTTGCCAGATGAAAAATTACTAATTGGTGGCGATGTCATGATGAATTTCCCATGGGGCATCAGTAAACCGTTGCGATTTGTCTCGCCGGATTGGAATGCCGTCCATGAGTCGATTCGCAAAGTAGCTGATTTAGACGTGCAAATATTGTGTTTAGGGCATGGGGCAATTGTTAGAGGCAACGTGAGCGACAAAATAGCTCATCTCTTGTAGTTTTCGTATGTTTAGGTCAATGATAATCCTACCTCGCTTATGTTATTATAATCCTATCTCGTGTAACATATGTTTCGTCCCTACCGTTCCAAAAAGGTTGTTGCTAGGGAAAGCGCCAAAAATACAAAATCGTGATTTCAGGATAATAAATTAAGTAGGTCAAATGACAGACCGCACAAATGATGAATGGCTGAATGCACTCCGCAGTGAGGGTGATGACCAGCAAACCGCATTGGAAGATTTACGCAAGCGATTACACCGCAGCATCTACTACTATCTGAGCCAAGATAGGAGTGATTTGCGCGATTTAGCCCCTAAAGAGTTGCAAGCAATGGCGAGCGATATGGCACAAGATTCTGTCTTACGGGTCATGGATAATCTGGACTCGTTTCGGGGTGAAAGCCGCTTCACGACATGGATTAATAAAATTGGTATTCGGCTAGCGATTAGTACCTTGCGTCGGGCGCGATATAAAAATTTTAGCCTTGATGATTTGACGGCTAACGGTGATTTTTTGCCCGCACAGGCAAATCTCGTCTCAGATGCACCGCCAAGCCCAGAAAGAGCCGCCGAACGGGATGATGTCATGGTCAAAATTAGCGCGGCTTTTAAGGACGCACTTACGGAACGGCAATATCAGGCTTTGGTTGCCGTCGCCTTAGATAATGTGCCGATGGATGTCGTCGCCGAGCAGATGGGGACGAATCGTAATGCTCTCTATAAATTGATTCATGATGCACGGCGTAAACTCAAGGCACATCTGGAATCTCAGGGACTTTCGACAGATTATATGATGAAATTGTTTGAGAAATAGAATAGATGGATACACGCTTTCGTGTTGCAGTGATTACATTGGCCGGCTTATTAGCGGCGGCAGTTTGGGCATTGCCGTTTTGGTGGACGGTGTTGAATCCGGAGTCAATTGTGGCAGTCGGTTTGCCCGGTTTGACAATAGAAGAACGGGCTGACTATGCGACTCTAGCTGATAATCTTCAACGTGCTTATGAATTGATATACGATGGCGAGGAAGATAGCGAAATACCAGCCCAGCCGGATTGGGCGCTTGCCTTAGTGCGAGCGCGTTTTTCGCAAACAGACCGTTTGGCAGCAGAGAGCGCAACCGTTTTTGAAGCCCCGCCCGGCTCACAAGCCATTGAAACAGGCGAATTTGCGTCAATTGATAGTGTGCGCTGGGCAGAGGGTGAATTGACGATTTATCAGAATCCGAATGGAACACGCCTCTTGCACCTTGCGGAAGATTTTCGGAGTGCGCGTGCGCCGGAAATCCATATTATTCTCACTCGCAACCCTGACCCCATGGATGAGCGTGGAGTCGGTGTCGATTACATTGATATTGGCATACTGCGCGGTAATGTTGGTCAGCAAAGTTATACGATTCCGCCGAGTGTCGATTTTAATCGCTATCCGATGCTGGTACTCTATGCCCCACAATATGATGCCATCTTAGCCACTGCGACGCTGCAATAAATCATTAGATAGGATAACTTATGCAAACCATCACATTACTGAAAGATAAGCGTATTATCCTCGCGGCAACGGGCAGTATTGCCGTCTATAAGGCGGTTGACCTCGCTAGTAAATTGACGCAAGTGGGGGCGCTGGTTGATGTCATCATGACCGACTCCGCACAGCGATTCGTTGCACCAATTACGTTTAAGGCTGTGACAGGTCGAGCGGTCTATACGGATATGTGGCAAGCTGATAATTCCGGTGGATTGCCAACGCATATTGCCCATGTCGGTCTCGGCGAAGGCGCAGATTTGATGGCGGTTGTTCCTGCTACAGCGAATACAATTGCCAAACTCGCTACAGGCATAGCAGATAATCTCTTGACCGTGACTGCACTTGCCGCCCGTTGTCCGCTACTGATTGCTCCGGCAATGGATGGCGGCATGTATGAACATCCCGCGACACAGGCAAATATTGAAACACTGCTAAAGCGCGGCGCATATTTAGTTGAACCCGAAGAAGGGCGTTTTGCCAGTGGACTTATCGGGCGCGGACGATTACCCGACACACAGACTCTCATTGGGCATATACGTTTGCTATTGGCACAAAATGGCGCATTACACGGTAATCATGTGGTTGTAACCGCCGGCGGCACACGCGAGGCGCTTGACCCTGTGCGCTTCATTGGCAATCATTCATCCGGCAAACAAGGTTATGCACTCGCACAAGCCGCCCTTGATGTGGGAGCAAAAGTCACCCTCATTAGCACTGTCGATTTACCGACTCCAATAGGCGCAAAGTTAGATAAAGTTGATTCGGCGGAATCCATGCTAGAAGCAGTCTTGCATTATGCTCTCAAAGAATTGCATCGCATCTTGATTATGTCGGCGGCTGTTGCTGATTTTCGTCCGGCAACCCGTTCTGTGCAAAAAATCAAGAAAAAAGATGATGATTCTGCCCCGACTCTCGTTCTTGAACGCACCGCCGATATTTTACAAAGTGTGAAAGCCGCACGCGATTCAACAATAGACCGCCTATCGCCCTCCGTAGTGGTTGGTTTTGCAGCAGAAAGTGAAAATCTGCTGAATAATGCCCGTATCAAGCTGGAACGCAAGGGTTTAGACCTCATCGTAGCCAATGACATCACCGCGACAGATGCCGGATTTGCCAGTGATTATAACCGCGTCGTCATTCTCGATAGAGACGGTGGGCGCGAAGAAATTGAACGCCAAAGCAAAACACAGATTAGCGAACGTGTCATTGAGCGTGTCGCTGACATTCTGACGCAACGGGCATGATGTTTCAAAGCAGAATCTAGTCCAAGCAAGTGCTGAGTTCTGAGTGCCTAAATTGCGTTAAATGAGCCTTTTTCATCGCAACTCAGGTTACTTATGCCTTTGCCCCGACATGCTTATCCAGCCACTCTACATCTTTGCGCTTAGAAATGGCGACATTATGCCAATTCGCTGTCGTCCAACTTAGACCTAATTTTTCTGTCGTTTCCGTGAATAGTTTGCGAATATCATCTGACCAATTGGCGAACAAGTAGCGCGGATAATTTTTACCATTCACGATATTTTGGCTACGTGACCCATCCGAATGATACAAACCCCTGAAAAATTCCAGTGGAAATGTATTTACAATATGCTGCTGCCAATCTTCAAGGGTGATGTCTCGATGATGCTTTCTACCTGCGCCATGTTGAGGAAATATAATCGGCAATTCTTGAGAATAACAATTCACAGAAACACAACCTATTTTTCAACTATGCCGATTTTATTTTTTGAAAAAACAAAACCTAGCGATTCAACACAGTGTTCAATGATTTTCGGATACTTTTTATCAAGGAAAATCATGATACGATGGGCGCGGTGAGATTTCGTTTTGCTGATATGTCCGTCGCCTAAATATAGACCAAATACATAAGCATAATGAAAATGAAGTTCAAGGTTTGCTTGTGATATGCTTTTCAACAAATCAATAGTTGGATGCTTCGGAACACTATTGAATTCATTCTCAAAGTTTTCAACAGTTTGATAGCGATGTATGTAACGGTGAACAGTGGTAAGTGGCATACCTGTATGACGGGCGATTTCCGATTTGTTGTACAGTCCACTATCCCATAAAGAGAGGATTTTGTGGTATTCTTCATACGTTCGCATAGTGTAAATCTCCTTTCTGGAGTTTTGTTTTCGACAACACCATTATACTGTGCGAACACCTACATTAAAAACCCAACTTAGCACTGTTGGGCTTCAAATATGGGATTTTTGAGATTTTGTGCCGTGAGATAGACGTGCTTCGGTTTGGCAAACAGAAATATGTTATTTTGTAAAATAGATTTTATGCTGCAGACAGTATTTATTCAAATATCAAAAAAAGCGTAACACAGAGAATCAGAGGCGCAGAGCATTTTGGAGGGTTGCATCTATACTGTCCGATGTGTAAAGGTGCTTTTTGCCCCTTTTAGTGGGCATGGCTTTTAATAGCTGAGTGGTTTTAACCCCCAGCAAAAGACAGCAGAATCAAAAAAAAGCCAGACCAAAATCTGACTTTTTAGTAGCGGTGGTGGGACTCGAACCCACAACATGACGATTTTGAATCGTCCGCCTCATGCCAATTGGGCCACACCGCCATTTTTATATTTGTAACATGCTTAATTATTAGCTCAAATTACATTAAAATGATACAGACAACCATCGAAAAAGTCAATGCCTGAACTCTTGTCAGACGAAAATCAATTGATAGCCAAAGCCAAACGTGGAGATGTCGAAGCCTTCAATATGTTGGTCTTGCGCTATCAAAATTACATTTATAGCATCACCTATCGCATTATGGGCGAGGCAGATGGGGCGGCTGATTCCGCGCAGGATACCTTCCTCACGGCATATCGTAAGCTGACCAGTTTTCGTGGTGGCAACTTCAAAGCATGGTTAGCCCGTATCGCCACCAATACCTGCTATGACGAACTTCGCAAGCAAAAACGTCGCCCACAAGATTATCTCGAAGAAATGCCCGGCAGCGATATGTACGATGAACCCCCTGTTGCGGCAGATATCCCTAATCCCGAACAAGAGGCGCAACGTGCCGATTTGAATCGTGCCTTACAAGATTGCATCAATGGACTATCAACAGACCAACGCATGGTACTGGTTTTGTCTGATGTACAGGGCTTCTCGTATCAAGAAGTAGCGGCACAAGTAGGCGCAGAATTAGGGACAGTCAAAAGCCGTCTGAGTCGGGCGCGGTTGGCGATGCGCCGTTGTTTACAAGCAGTTGAGGAACTTTTACCGAGTGAATATCGTCTTAGTGAATAACGGGATAAACCTTTACAGCGAAGGGCGTTTGGGTCGGCGGATGGCATATATGCCATCCCTACAAAATCTTTCTGAACTGTAGGGACGAGATATATCTCGTCCGCGACTTCCTGTAAATTTTACTGTAACGATAATGACCTATCATCAAATGTAGAAAAACGTGTAGAAGAACGTATTGTAATCATTATGACTGAGAATGTGAACCGAAACAGATTGCCAGAGCTATCCGCCAATGATGCGGAATTGCTGTCGGCGTATATAGATGACATGCTATCGGCGGCTGACCGCGATGCACTAGAAAAGCGGCTAAATGACGATGCTTTCCTACGCCACGAATTACAGGTGCTACGGCGGACTGTTAATTGGCTGAATCATATGCCGACATTGCAAGCACCGCGCAATTTTACCATTCGTGCGGAAGATATCGCCCAAGACCCACCGCCCAATGTGCTGCTTATGCCGCGTCGTAATGGGTGGTTATCAGTTGCGGCGGCGGCAGTCATCGTGCTGCTATTTGGCGCAGTTTTTGTCTTCAGTTCATTATCGACACAAAACTCAAATGCACCATTGGCGAATGAAGCGGCTGATAGCGCCAGTGCGCGGATTGTCGAAGAACAAGATTCAGTCGCGCAAATTGCGGCATTATCGACAGCCGTACCGGATAGTGCCAGTAGCGACGAAGCTCGCTCCCTAGACATTGCAGATGATGGCGACAATGCAGGTGCTTCAGCAGAAGAAGCTGAATCAGTTTTAGCTGATTCGCAAGAAGCAACGACAAATGATGTTGCAATAGCGCCGCCAAGTGTCGAAGATGCGCGGGCTGCCACAATCATGGATGTAACGCCACAAGCCGAAACAATATTTATCGAAGCAAGCCCATCTGCACCGATGGCAATTGCAGCAGCAACTGAGGTATCGCCGCCAATAGATGAGTCAGCCTCTGATGCCGAAAGTAACCAGCCCAATTCATTAGGCAATGTGGAGATAACAGCGACAGCGTTAGTGGAGTTGGTCGAATCTGATGACGTTGCAGCAGATGCTGATATGGAGATGGATACCATGGCAACGGGCGATTCATTACCAGAAACAGGCGGCGGTATCAGCCAATCGACACAAGAGCGCCAATCATATCTCTTGCGGATGAGTCAGTTTTTCTATAACCTTTTCCTCGATTATCTCGACAGTCGTAGGAGTGCGCCATGAGTCGCGTTGCCAATTTCTGCCCACGTTGCGGCGAATCGCTAGTGCAGCAAGAGAGTCATGGTCGGCAACGTCCTGTTTGCCCATCTTGCGATTTCATTGTTTTCCATGACCCAAAAGTCGCGGTGCAAGCCTTTGTCACAGAAAATGATAAAATCTTAGTAACTGCTCAGGGGTATTGTAACGGAAATTGAGAAAAGATGGTACAATCTGAAACATGAATGAGATACGCGAGCAATTGAGACAACTGAATAAAGAACAACTGATTGACATCATCTTGGAGATGCGTGGGCAGATTG
>JAUZRW010000170.1 GCA_030950085.1 Anaerolineae bacterium | reverse complement strand
AACACCGTTACGTGCTGGTGCAAGTGATGACGAAATCGAGCAAATTATCCGCGATACATGGGGCGAACGCATAGACCGCTACAGCGAAGAACGCACTGGCAACACAAAAGACCGTGATAAGATAGAAATGTACTACATCGGGGGATAATTGTAGGATCAGCATTTGGATGTTAGCCAACTTCAAGCTATTTTGCCAGACATCAACCCTTACAAAAAATCAGATTAAGAATGAACTGTGGCAATGATTACTTTGGCTTATCATCACCCTTAATTTTACTCAGCAAACCACGCATCTCTACCATGCGTGTATTCTTTTTTTCAGGATTATTAAGTGTTCGCGTGGACATTTTATGTTCATCGCTACTACCCGTCGCCGAGCGTGGTAAACGACGGCGTATACGCACACCCTCATGTAAGAAACGAATTGTGAGCGCCATGCGTCCTAAGAACAACATATCACCATCGTGTAACTTGTAGCTCTTATTCGGTTCTAAACGCAATCCATTGAGTGCTGTACCGTTGCTGCTATCGAGGTCTTTTACCATGAAGCCTTCGCCATCCGGCGAAATCATGGCGTGTTGACGCGAAACACCAAAATCAACGGCATGGAAGGGTGTTAAATCGACATCGACTAGCGAACCGGAGGATAACCGCCCTAAAATAACAGACTCTTTGGCTTCAATATCAAGTGCCGATGCCATACTACTAAAAACCAAGCGCATATGATTGGGACGTAACACTTCACCCCAATTATAACGTTCTTCCTTACGGTCTTTTTCACTTGTCATCATAATGCCCTACTACTTCAATTCGCAAGATTTGTAACATTTCGCAATCTTTATAGCCATCCTTAATATACCTAAGATAAGTATCAATTGCTATCTCATATTATAAAAATCTAGTAAAAATAGCATTATAATCCTCAAATATTCATAGTTTATCACGAAATAGTGGTGACATATCGCCTTATTTTGAGCTTTTTCTCTATATTATATCGAATTTCATGATGGGAAACTTTGAAAATTGAGGCAATGTACAGATGAAGTTTCAAGCCTTAATGTGATACAATCTTACACGGTTCATCACATTAATGGGAACAATTCTATTGCAATATTGCAATGATGAAGGGAAATCACTATAAATAATTTGTGTGTCTACAGAAAAGACGAGCAGCAATCGTCTGTGCAGGTTAAGCCTAGCGCCTAGTCTATGGATGACCTGAAGATGAGTTCTTGAGCCACTATCGGTTGACACCTACCGATAAACTCAGCGTTCATAGGCGGTTGCCGTTCGCCTTTTGTGATTGGCATCAGTATCACTGTCCAATCATTTCGCACCCTATCACCTCATCTTAGATGCTACCCATGAAGATAATATCAAACCCTTATGCGTCTCTTGTGTGGAAGTGGTATTTTTACTATAAGCGTCCGCAAAATATTACTGTTGCGTTGCCAATACCAATCCCCAGATTTGTGGACCACTAGGCGCATTCCCTAACGGACTCCCCTCTTCTGGTTCAATCGACATGCCTAACTGTTGATACAAATCAATCGGTCTCGATAAGTCAAGCTGCAAATAATAGGGTCCATGCCCATCAGCCCAGTAATATAAACCGGCACTTTGTAAGCCCGCCTCTTCTAATGCCCATAACTCATAGGCTTGGTTTTCTTCAATAAGCGGTAATTCAGCCAAGCGCAAGATAACATCTTCACCATCGGGCGAAATCACCAAATCGCCTTGAACCCCTTCCATAACCGCATCAATCGGTATGCGCTGTGTTCCCTCTGCATCAACAAGCGAATAATACAAATCCCGTACTGCTGCGATACGTTGCTCTTCAGGAGACAGTTGATTAGCACGTTGTATGACGATAAAACCGACAACAATTACGATAAAAACAGCCGCAGCCGCGCCTAAGCTAATCCATAAACGAGATATGGAGCGCACATTTGATTTCTCGGGAGTCTCTGATTGTGGTGGGATTGCTTCTATGTGATTAGATTGACCAGACCGTCGCGCTGCGAGACGTTGCTCTAACCCTGTGCGAGTCGTTGATGGAACTTGGCGAGCAGAAACAGCAAATGCCAACACATCCGCCACTGCCTCATACTCAATCAGCAGTTGACGTGCCTCGGCATCAGTTTCCAGCCATACCTCAACTTCCTGCCGTTCAACCTCATCAAGGGCACCAAGGGCATACGCTGGTATTAATTCCAGTAAAGTGTTTCTATCCATCTCTAATCGTGCTAACGCTCACTATCTGATTCGCTACGCATTGGTTGTTTACTTAGCCAAATGGTACGTAATTTTTGCATCCCCAAACGTATTTGAGATTTTACTGTGCCTAATGGTCGCTTCAAATATTCGGAGATATCGGTATGACTCATCCCATAAAAATATGCTAGTTGAATTGCCTGCTGTTGACCCTGCGGTAACTCATCCAGTGTCGAAAGTAATGTTCGCTGCAAATCATCTAAATCTTCAACAACCAACATGGTTTCCCATAAATGCGGCTTCTCATCCATCGAAATAGAGTTCGGTGGTGGTTCACGACGACTGCGTTTACGCAAAAGGTCGATAGCCATGCGCCGTGTAATGGTTAATAACCACGACAAGAACTTGCCCTTATTAGGGTCAAATGACGCGGCTTTATCCCACAAGCGCAAGAAAACATCCTGTGTCACTTCCTCTGCATCTTGCTGATTATTCAGCACGCGATAGGCAACAGAATAGACCACATTGGAAAAACGATCGTGAAGTGCTAGTAACGCCGCTTCATCGCCTGAAAGTATTTGCTTGAGTAAGGACGGTACGGATGCCTGATTCATATTTCTTATACTTTTTCGGTCAGGCAGTATTATAACAGCATTCGGTTCTCCTGCCATCCCAGCGCCCTGTTCAATTCTTTCGCAAACCACACTAAGTAACCTTCGGTAAGTTTTTAGAATTCTGTCGTAAGGGCATAACGCGCTATGCCCCTACAAAACCGAGATTTTATTTTTAATGATTTACCTGTTCTTACTTGAGTACATGACCAAAAAAGTTTTTATGTAGGGGCGCAAGGCATTGCGCCCGAAAAACACAAACCTAATCATCAAGAATTAAATTGGTCAAGTAATAGAGGCATTATATATGCGTACCTCAACAAGTTTATCTATAGGTGTTCGGGACTACCCCGTCCGTTATCAATAACGGCAAATAAGAAACATTTGGATGAATCGCCCCAAAAACTGCTCTTTTTATCCATCCACCCACGAACAATTTGCTGCCGTAAATGTTTGAAAACTGTACGAATCTCTTAATAGCTGCGACAAACTTGTAACATTCACGGGTAACGAGGCGGTATCTGACATAGGGAGAGAGGCTTCGTCTATCCCAAATTAGGGTTGTCAGATAAGATATTGATAGTGGATAGCTATGGTTGCTGTACGAAATACTATGACACCAGAACAAGCAAAATTGATAACACTTGCAAAACAAGGTGATTCACAAGCGATATCACAACTCTATCGCGCCCATGCACAAGCAATTTATCGCTATATTGCTTATCGTGTGCCAACCAGTGCTGATGCAGAAGACATCACATCAGATGTTTTTATGCGGATGTTAGAAGGTTTGTCCTCTTATGAGATTATGTCCGTACCATTTGAAGCATGGCTCTACCGTATCGCAACCCATCGTATCGCCGATTTTTTTCGCAAACGGTCTCGTCAAAAAACACATATCGAATTGCATGAAACCTTAGCCAACGATGACCCGATGCCCGAAGAATCGATACAAAAGCAACAAGAATTCAAGAACCTACGGACAGCCCTCGGATATCTATCGCAAGAACAACAAGATGTTTTAATTTTGCGCTTCATAGAAAATAAGAGTCATGAAGATGTCGCTAATATCTTGGAAAAGAGCCAAAGTGCGGTTCGTACAATTCAACACCGCGCTTTAGTCCGTTTATCACAATTGCTCGGCGCAGATGAAAAGGCAAAGCATTACCTGCGAGGGGATGCTCATGACTAAGCAATCAAAATATACGCCGGACGAACTCGAAAAGCGCCTACAAGAGATTCAATCTGAAACAGGAAAACCTTACCAAGTCGGTGAAGACCCAGCAGTAGATACTGCTATGAGCATAAACAATACAAGCGTGCCACAACTTAGTAACGACAAGATACTGGCTATCGGCACAGGTATCATGATGGCAGCAGTAGCCCAGCAACCGCCCATACTCAGCAACAATACTTTCAAGCAAATTGAGGCGAAATTGCAAGCACAAGCCCAATTACAATTTGCCCCCAAACCGAGTATGAGCAACGAAACCTTTCAGCGTATCGAAACGCAGCTACGTTTACACTCTGCCCCCAAGCCGAGTATGAGCAACAAAACCTTCGTCAATATCGAACAACGTTTGCTACAAGCAGCCAACCTGCCTGCCCTACTGAGTGTTGCAGCCGTCATCTTGACAGTATTCGGTGTCCTATTGGCGATTACTGTACTTCTCAATGACAATAATGACGATACGTCAGAGGCAACACCTGTTGTCACAAATACAGAAGCTGCTGATACTCAAATTGCAACCACATCAAGCAGCGAATATTCTACTGGGATTGAAGTCGTCTTTATCACGGCTGACCCTGAGACACTTGAACCGATATCTGATGTTACCCGAACTAAGATTCCACCGACATCAGAACCCGTATCAGCAACAGAAGATATTGAGAAAACCGAATCTGTCACTATCCCAAGCATCCATGAGGTGCTTCAATTACCACCAACATTAGTGATTGAAGGTCCCATTGAAACGCTCGAAACTGAGACACTGACGATTTATGGTCTGGTCTTCACATTCGCCCATGATACAACCCTAATCGAAGGTTATTCAATTGGGGATACAATCTATATTGAAGGGACTGGCAATCCATTCAATAGCACGGCTTATCTCATTATTTCCATTGAACCTGTCATTGATACAGACATTGACCGCCCTGCATTAACTTCGTTCGATAACGACCCAGAAACCAGCGATGAAACATCCACCACAGCTATCTTTACTGATGTTGGTACAAGTAGCACCAGTGGCGGAGAAACATCAATCACTGGTACATCAGGTACAACACCACCGATTGCTGATGACGATAATGATGACGACCATGATGATGACGACGATAATGACGACCATGATGATGACGACCATGACGACAACGATGATAATGATGATGACGACTGATGACCGCAATCAAGGGCAGAGTCAAGAATATAATCGCTGTTGTAGTCAGCGATCTTAAATATTAATTGATTAAAGAGACGACCTATTCTCGTCTCTTTTGATTCCATCCACATTTTGCACAGTACACAACCTCCATTACAATAGAAAGAAACCTTATCGGAGGAATCATGCGGAAAATCACAGCACTTATTCTGATAATTTTGATGGCATTGCTCACAGGTCAAGCAACAACAGCCCAAAGCAATCTTGCCAATGACCCACTAGCCATGCTCCAAATTTACGCAAATGCTATCAATCACCGTGACTACACCACTGCTTATCAATATCTCGAAACAGGTGAATCATTCTTTGATTTCGTCGCTGGTTTTGCATCAACAGAACGGGTCGCCACCTATTTTGGCACATTGCAAACGCTCAATGACGGCACAACCGTTCAATGGCGTGTTCCGGCAGTGGTCAGTGGCTATCAAGACAATGGCAATATACGCTCTTTTGCTGGCTGTTTCCTCTTAAGGCACAATGGCGCAACTTGGACAATTATCGGTACAACGCTGTCAGAGCTTCCCATGAATGCCGAAGCATCTCACAGCAGTATTCGCACTTATATCACGACAGCAAATTGTTTCGCCTCGCCCATCAACCTGCCAAATGTTGCCGCCCCATCCGAAGGAGAAGCAGCAGCGACAATACGGTCTTATTTTGAAGCCCTAGATAATGAAAATTATGTCGCTTCTTATGCCCTGTGGTTATTCCCTATTCCGGGTCCACAACCCAACGGCGCACCTGTCACTGATTTCCGCCCAACCTTTAATACATTCGCTTCCGGTTATCGTGACACGACATCCATTACACTCTATACAGGCGCGTATCAATTTTTAGGCGCAAGTGCTGGCAAATCTTACCAAGATGGCTTATTGCCCGTTGTCCTCATCGGCATGGATAGAACAACCATTGATACGCTACGGACGTTTTACGGCTGTTATGCGATGGGACGTTTTGTTGATGGACGGATGGGTATCATCAATGGGCGACTGCAATTACTAAAAGAAGGCGCAGCAACAACACCCGAAATCATTGATGCCCTCAATATTGATTGCACAACACTCGGCATTGCGACATAGCCCATGTCATGGCGTATAATGACGAACAATATGCCGCATGATATGGCACATAAAAACAAATTTTCAGGAGCAGAGTATGGTTTGTCCACATTGCCAAGGCGCAGAACGAGTATTTAGCAATTCATGGGCGCAAGGCGAACTCAAGCAATATTATAAAAAAGGCGCGAGCAAATCAACACAAGTGCTGATTGATGTGCTAAAAGAAAACAAAATCGAAGGTCTGTCGCTATTGGATATTGGCGGTGGTATCGGTGCTGTCCAACATGGCTTGATAACTGCCGGAGTCAATAATACGGTTGATGTAGATGCGTCCGCAGCTTACTTGCAAATCGCCCAAGCCGAAGCAGAAAAATTGGGTTATGCTGACAAAGCAAGTTACATTCAGGGTGACTTTGTTCAAGTTGCCCCAGAAATCGAATCTGCCGACATTGTTACCTTAGACCGCGTAGTTTGTTGTTATCCCGATATGCAAGCACTCGTTGAACTCTCTGCACAACGCGCAAAACAATTTTATGCTCTCGTTTACCCGCGAGATAACATCCTCATGAAAATAGGGTTTCACATTTTCAATTTCTTCGCCTTCAAACTTTCGAGCAACCCGTTTCGGACATACATCCACCCTACTCAGGAAGTAGATGCCATTGTGCAAAGCAACGGCTTGAAACAGATATTTCATAAAAAGGTCGGTTTATGGCAAGTGTTTGTCTATAAACGCTAGAAATTTGCTGACAAGTGCAGAACACACCTCTGAGATAACCCCATAAAGACCTATCTCAGAGGCATGAACTTTTCAAAATTGCGCCAGCCAGGGGATTGGTTGACCACAACAGGCAGAATCTAACGTGAATCATTAATTTTCGCAAACTTTCAACACCCTGCCTCAAAGTAGGTATCACTTGCATATCGCCTATTTTTCCATTAACGTATGCGGCTATAGGCATAAAAACGAGCTAATTAGGTTTAGATGCAAACGACAACGACACCATCAACAAACATCAAAATCCCAGCAGAGACTATCATTGAACCCGCAAAAAGCTGGGTACCCTTGAATCTCAAAGAAATTTGGGCGTATCGAGAATTGTTATTCTTTATGATGTGGCGTGATATTAAAGTACGCTACAAACAGACCTTACTCGGTGCATCATGGGCAATTATCCGCCCAGTAGCAACAATGGTTGTCTTTAGCCTTTTCTTCGGGAAATTAGCAAAGATACCGTCTGATGGTCTGCCCTACCCTGTATTCAACTATGCCGGCTTGCTGCCATGGACATTTTTCGCGGCTGGCTTGACACGTACAACAAGTAGTGTCGTTGCGAATGGTGGACTCATCAAAAAAGTCTATTTTCCACGCTTGATTATTCCGCTTTCAGGTGTTGTCGGGGGCTTGCCAGATTTTGGACTCGCCTTTCTCGTCTTAATCGGCATGATGGTCTACTTCGGCATTTATCCATCGTGGACTTCCATTATTTGGCTGCCATTACTGCTACTCCTAGCCGCCATTACAGCACTCGGTGTTGGTTTATGGATGGCATCGCTGAACGCCCGTTATCGTGATGTCGGCTACGTTATCTCCTTCATCACACAACTTTGGATGTTTGCGACTCCGGTAGTCTATCCCACCAGCTTACTCAGTGAACCGTGGCGCATCATCTACGGACTCAATCCGATGGTGGGTGTCGTTGAAGGCTTTCGTTGGAGTCTCCTCAATTCTGGCAATCCGCCCAGCGCGATGATATTATTGTCGTTTACTATCTCATCACTGGTATTGGCTTCTGGTCTATTCTATTTCCGCCGTATGGAAAAAACATTCGCGGATGTTGTCTAAAGTTTCAAAAAACGGTTCATCATCTATGTTTCACAGGATACGCAATTTGTTCAAAAAACAGAATCCACCCCTAGTATCACGACGTATAGACCAAGAACTGGTCGAACGTTTTGAGAAAAACCCTGATAACCCATTTCTCGTGAGTTTCCCACGCACGGGGAGTCACTGGTTACGCATGATGCTAGAACTCTATTTCGAGCGTCCGACATTGGTTCGCGCCTTCTATTACGCGCAAAGCGACGATTTTCTACTGCGCCATCACCATGATATTAATTTGGATGTTCAGCGCAAAAATGTGATTTACCTCTATCGTGACCCCGTAGCAACCATTTATTCGCAATTGCGCTATGAAAAAGACCCCCTCGACGATAAAGAGCGCATCACACATTGGAGCGATATTTACGGGCAACATCTGGAAAAATGGCTTATTCAGGAAAATTTCACGACTAAAAAGACAATCATCACTTACGAAGGCTTGAAAGACAATCTTAACGAAACCTTCGCACAAGTCACGAATCATCTGGGCGGCACATTCGATGCTGAACGCTTACAAGCGGTTGCCGCACAAGTCACAAAGGGCGAAGTCAAATCCAAAACGCAGCACGACGAACAAGTGATTCAACTCGATAGCCGCTACGAGATAAGCCGCGATACCTTCCGCGAACAATCTGGCGCTTATGTGCTAGAAAGTGCCCTCAAAGACCGCGAGTCGCTGCGCCCATTTTTTGCTGGAATCATTTCTTGAGCGTCACTCATGACCCTTGTACGCATCATTAAAGATTGGGATTTTCCCGACTTCTATCGGCAAACGCCCAATTTCCGCGGAGAATGGGATGAGATTCGCTTTACTCTTGATGCTGTAGAATCGTGTGATTATCTCATCGTGATAAACCGCGTACCAGAAAACATCACTATCACCTGCCCACCACAACATATTTGGTGCATCACCCAAGAACCCCCCGTGCCTGAGTATGAATGGCTACAACAGGGGTTTACAAATTTCCATCGCGCCTTTGTACAAGATGAACACTTAACAGGCAAACGCTATACGCATGGTCATGGGGCATTACCATGGTGGGTTGGCAAGTCATACGATGACTTAAAAGCGATATCAGCGCCGGATAAACCAAAACAACTCTCATGGATTACCAGTAATGCAACAGGTCGTCACGGTCATCAGCAACGCATGAAATTTTTAGAGCTTATGCAGCAACATATCAACTTTGATTTATGGGGCAAGGGATTTCAGCCACTTGAGGATAAATGGGATGGACTTGCACCCTACCGTTATGCACTCGCTATCGAAAACCACAGCAGCCGCTATTATTGGACAGAGAAATTGATGGATTGTTTTCTCAGTTGGACGATGCCAATCTATTATGGTTGCACCAACATTGATGATTACTTTCCAGCAGAAGCAATGATAAAAATCGACATCAACAAGTCGCAAGAAGCCATCGAGATTATCAAAGAGGCTGTTGCCTCTGATTTATGGCTCAAAAACCGTGATGCCATTGCCCATGCTCGCAACTTGATTTTAGATAAGTACCAATTTTTTCCATTCATGGCTAACGAGATTCGCAAGTTTGAAGCGCAAAACCCAACTTATGCCGCACAACAGGTTCATTTACCAAAACTGCCCTATTTGTATGGCAAGGCAGATAAAGCGAAACCATCATTTGCACGTCGGGCATTATCCAAAACGAAACGTATTGTGAAGAAGATACTGCCATGACTGCCCTATCTATCGTTTTCGGCTTTCGTGACCGTGACATCAAGCGCGTTGAACGCTGTCTTGCCTCACTATCTCAGCAAAGTTTCACAGACTTTGAGGTGCTTTTTGTCGATTATGGCAGTCAAGCACAAACCGCACAGGCGGTTCGTCATATTATCGAAAAACACCGTTTCGCCCGTTATATTTACACCGAAACTCGCGGCTATCCATGGAATCGTTCGCACGCTCTGAACATCGGTGGCAAGCGGGCTCGCGGCGATTATCTCATGACTACTGATGTCGATATGATTTATCCGCCTGATTTTCTGGATGTTTTTATGGCACAGGCAGAAGAAAATCTGGAAGTTCATATCGCGCCTCATTTATTGCCAGAAAATTTCAGCGATTGGGCAAATATAAATGCGTATCGTGGCAAGTTCGAGACAGGCACAACCAGTATGCGCGGCGCTTGCCAGATGATTGCGACTCGTGTCTTTCATGAGATGCGCGGTTACGATGAATATTATCGCTATTATGGGGTTGAAGACCGCGATATGAGTATTCGGCTGCGGCTCATGGGCATCGAAGAAAAATGGCTCGCTGACAAAACAGCTATGTTTCATCAGTGGCATCCGAGCGCGGATTACAATGTCAGAGACTTGATACCAGAGGGTGTTTGGGGACGGATGGAAATTCACTTTCAAAAACAGCGCCATCAGCTTATTCGTAACGATGATAGTTGGGGCAAACTGCATAGCCACGAAAATCGTCCTGCATTGCGCTTTGTTGATGCTGATAATCAGACATTAAGAAACTGTCCAGAATTACACCATGTCAACTTGCCGCCAACAGAAAATTACGCAATCGGTACAGTGAGCAAATTGTTGAGGGAAGTAAAATCAGGTGATGCCTTGGCTATCAATCATGCCTTTTTTCCAAAGCCCAACCCCAATGCAGACAAAGTTATCAAATTTGTTAATCGTTTTTTCTATCGCTGGGTACAAGGTTCACGCATTGACTACCCAACCAATAGCTTACATAATTTTTTAGTCAACCTCATTGAAGCACCCACGCCACTCATAGCCGATTATTATTTGAATCTCCCTGTCAAAAACGGTGTTAGCATCATTGTGAAGGCATAACCAGCCTATAACTGATACTAACGTATTAGAAAAATACGGGCAT
Organism: Anaerolineae bacterium; assembly: GCA_030950085.1. Lineage (GTDB taxonomy): Bacteria > Chloroflexota > Anaerolineae > Aggregatilineales > Phototrophicaceae > JAUZRW01. The sequence continues at coordinate 1,687 of JAUZRW010000170.1, read as the reverse complement.
TATCAAATGTCGCTTCAGGAATCATATTAGGCAAACCTTGTATGATGGATTCATCGACTGCATAAAATGTGTCATACGAACTTGTCCAGATAATACGAACTTGCATCCCATCCTCTAAGTAAGTAGGAAGCACATCATCCATCCATGTCTGCAATCGCCATGTAACATGAGGGATTTCTTTCGTGGGACGGCGCGTGTAGAGGTAAACCAAGTAGGGATTATCACTATACCATATGGAAGTATCGTTGTCAGTTTCTATGAGATACGTCCAAAGCTCAGAGTCTCGCAGGGCAAACTGATGAAGTTCATCCGGTCCATCAATACTAAATCGCCGATTCACGCTCTCAAAACGTATCACGGTATAACGCAATGAGAGCATTACTGCAAATAAAAATATAAGCATAACAATCCTACGCCACCGAAAAGAATAGCTTTTCAGAACAATATCCAATAAGGCAATCATAGTCATAATAAGAGGGAAAAATACAGGAGCGGATATGCGTCCGGTAGCCATTGAAGTGATGCCAAGAGTTGACGTAGTGATTATCAATGCAGCACTATACGCCCAAAAGTAAAAAAAATGAGGCCAAACTGGAATTAAATCTCGTCCCTTATAATTACTGCTACGTCTGTACAGCATAAATCCATAAAATAATATGGCGACTAATACCGCAACAATAGCCAATCCCGGAAAAATCTTTAGCGACAATTGAGGCCAAAACCAATCCACAATGAAACCGCTATGAAGCATAAAGTTATCCCACATGGTTGTCCCCGGCGGGGCTGTTGCCGGTGCAGATGCGCCCGTAGAAATTTTCACATGCCATGTCCAAGCCAATCCGCCGGGTACGGTACATGCCCCAAAAAGCGCCGCATCAAGTATACGCCGTATCCAAGTTTGCGGCCAATTGAGCAGTAATAATAATCCGCCTGTACCAATCACGAAGAAACCTGCGTAGCGACTCAGCAAAGTTAGAATCGCCAGCAGCCCTGCAATAATTATCAATTGTATTCTGCCAGTCAGCATGTACCTTTCTAGTGCGATGAAACACCATAAACTCAACAAAATAAACAATAATTCAGAAAGTCCCCACAAGCTATAAATAAATAAAGGATAAGATAATGTCACTAAAACTATCCCAATTGCATAAAGCCAGTGTTGGTGAATATGACGGATAAACCATAATCCCACTGTCATACATATGCCGACAAAGAATATCAGATTGAACAAACGCATAGCGGATAAGACAGGCAGTCCAGTTATTTTCATTGTCAAAGCTAAGGTTAGTGGATATAGTGGAGTCCAGCGAACAAAGGCTTCAGTATCATGCTGGATAAGACCCGTTCCATCTAAGATATGTTCAGCAGTCGCCATATACGCAACAGAATCCGGACTGAGTGCTAATCCATAACGGGTTACATAGCCAATCCACATTGTCGCCGCGCTGGTCATGAGCAATAACCATAATATCCGAAGATAGATTATTTTAGGCAGCATCTGTTCATTCCCAAATATTATCTGTTATGGTCGTCTTCAAAGTGTAGTTACCTACCCTATTTTTATTGATTTTTCGTAACTGCTCAGGTAGGTATAAAGGGTCGTCCAAGCAGAGCCTCATAAATAACTTGGATGACATTTTGCCCCTGTTTACGGGCAGTTGAGATATAACTGCGAATATCACAGAAA
>JAUZRW010000017.1 GCA_030950085.1 Anaerolineae bacterium | reverse complement strand
TATCCATAATGATTTCTCCCGATAAACAAAAACAGACACAGCAACACCATGTCTATCATTAAGAAAAAGCGTAAGGCAAAGGTGCAAAGATTGAAAGGCGCAGAGAAAATCTTGATAAGATTCTTTGTGAAAACTGCCGAGTCACTAATAAGCGTTTTTGTTGTTACCTGTAATCGTCTGCATAATAGTTCGCAAAATAATTTTAATATCGAGCCACAATGACCAATTTTCGATATACCACAAATCATAAGTTGTTCGACGTGCAATTGAGGTATCGCCACGCAAACCATTGACCTGCGCCCAACCTGTCATACCGCCCTTCTCTTGGTGGCGTGTCATATAACCCGGTATTTGTTCTCGAAAGCGATAGACATATTGTGGTTGTTCTGGTCTGGGACCTACAAGACTCATGTGACCGAGTAAGACATTCATCAATTGTGGGATTTCGTCCCAATTAGTACGCCGCATAAAGTGTCCAATACGGGTGACTCGTGGGTCATTCTCCGTCGTCCAATCACCCAGCTTATCGGCATCTATCCGCATAGAGCGAAATTTTATCATCGGGAAGGGGCGACCATCGAGTCCCATACGCTCTTGAGTATAGAAAACTTCGCCTTTGTCTTCTATATAAAGCAACAGTGCCGTCAGCAACATCAAGGGTGACAAGAAAATCAAGCCAAATATTGCCCCGAACATATCCAAGCCACGCTTGAGACTCAGTTTCCAACCCCGTAGCGCAATATCACGCACGGTCAGTAGTGGCGTGCCAGCAAGGTCATCGACATTCATATCGCCTGCCATATACGCAAAAATATCAGGGTATATCTTGATATCGACTTGCCCACGTTGGCACAGTGTCACGATTTCGACCAATTCGCTGCGACGGGCATCCGGCAAGGCAATAATCACCTGTTGAATCTGATATTTATCAATTATGTTTGGCACATCAGGGAAATCTCCAATGACGGGTACACCTAACATCCGCCCTTGATGTTCCTCTTTGCTGGTCACAATACCAATGATGTTGTATCCCAAATCAGGCGTGCGCTGGATTTTACCGAGAATGTCACGGGTAATTTGCCCAGCACCGACTATCAATAGATTATCAGTTGCGTATCCGCGATGGCGCAAAGTAACTTGTAGTTTCCGATGGAGTTCGCGGCTGAACCCGACTAGCAGCACACTAAAAAAGAGGACATATACAAACATACTACGGGGGTAATTCTGATATAAAGCCGAATCACGGAAAATCAATTCCTGCACGCCATAGACCAACACGGCACCCGTTGTCACAACAGCAACAATACTCCGTAATTGGTCAAATCGGCTGAATGTCCGTCGTTGGTGATAGAGTCGGTTAAAGTAAATCATGGCAAGCACAATACCCACATGCAAAATCATCGTAGGGATATAATCAACGATGGGGGGTTGTCCAGCTGGAATTGCAAAAAGAGGCAGATAAGGACGAGAATAATAACCGAGTAAAAAAGCCAGCAGCAATACAATCAAATCCATCATCACAAGCAAGATACTGAGTAAAAATTTAATGCGGTCAGTCCGGCTTGGATTATTCGTTGTGCTTATGCTTTTATCGGAGTGACTGAGGGTTGGCGAATTTCTTGCCATAAACCAGAACCTCCTTTAACCAGCAATGCCATCATAATCAGTATATGTAAAAAAAATGGCGTTGTCTTGCGAAAATGCTTGCGATAAAAAATGAGACTCGCACGCCAGAATTCAAACTGCGCTTTAGCACTTTGACGACTAGCCGCCCGTTTAATATGATGAACCGTAACAGGGGCATAATACCACACCTTCCAGCCCGCTTCTTTGATGCGGTAGCACCAGTCAATATCTTCGGCATACATGAAAAAAATTTCGTCTAACAAACCGACTTTCTCAATAGCCTCTTTGCGAATTTGCATATACGCCCCGACAACCGAATCAATTTCTAATTCTTCATCAGGGTCAGCAAACGTCATATTGTAACGTCCAAAGCGTTCATTGTTGGGGAATAATTTTGCAAGACCGGAAAAATGATAGATACTCACCATAGGCGTTGGGAAGCCACGCCGACAGGCTTTATCGAGTGACCCATCTTTTAAGAGTAATTTGGGACCCGCGACACCAATATCTGGACGAGAGTCCATGAATTGCACCATGCGATACAGTGCATCGGGCGGCACTTCGGTATCAGGATTGAGTAAAAGAGCAAAACGCGGCGCATCAGCATCAACGTCTCCTGCGCCACGATAACCGAGTTCGCGCAAGCCTATATTATTGCCTTTAGGATAGCCAAGATTCTCATCCAGCACAATCAGCCTGACCTGTGGGAACTTTTCACCTACCATATTGGGGCTACCATCGGATGAGGCATTATCGACCACGACAACCTGATACGAAAAATCCCCTTCACTGGCGAACACGGTCTGCAAACAGCGTTCCAGATAATCACAGGTATTCCAATTGACAATGATGATACCTAAATCGTGCATAATTTCCTCTCAACTCACGCGGCGATTGTACCACAAATTCGACTTTGCTTGAATTATGGACGTGTCGCGCACGCCGTTTCGTTTAAGCAATATAAGGTCAATGAGGGTTGATGCCAGTAGGCTGCCATATTCATCATATCCGCATAGCCGAGATAATCTCGTGGGCGGTCTATCCATGCCAAACGCGGAAAATTGGCTTCAATCAGAGTCAATTGTGATTGATAGGGTGCGAACTCTTCATCTGTCACCAAGACATCGGCTCTAGCATATAAATCCAGACGGGCATCCGATATCAGCAAATAATCATAATTTTCGGCATCTGATAGGCGAAATCCGCGTATATTGAAATTCTGGTCATAAGGATAAATGGTGGGGTCAAGCGGCACATTATAAGCCTCTAACAGTAAAAAGCGTGAACCAAGTGGAATATGTTCATAAACCCACTCCTGCATCCGAACGCGAGTTTCTGTCTGCGATATGAGGCTCACCATCGGTATCGTCAACGCTAACGGCATAATAAGCAACCCACAGGCGATTAGTGGTGCAAGCACTGTCTTTGGCACACGAATATTATCGTACAACCATCCTGCCCCGATTGCTGATAACAACAAACATTGCGGTACAATTAGCACTATCAAGTTATCACTGAAAATTGGGCGTACAGTCCGCATCGTGACAAAGATATACGCCACAATAAATAGCACAAGCAAGCCTATTAACAAGTGTTCAGAGTTATCTTTGAGCAGTTGCTTTGGACGTTCGCGCCATGCTCCAAAAATGCCGATAGGGATTGCGATTGTCGCTGGAATACTGGTGCCAAATACGATTAAGAAGCGCATCAAAATCATGAAACCATGTTGAGGCGTAGTCAAGATTTCAGGGGCTATATTGTTGCCGCTACTTAAAAATTGTCCCGTGATAGCTACAAATTGGCGGTAAAACTCGTTAAAATCAAGGATAGCAAAGGGTGTCCCGATAAAAAACGTCACTGGGACAAGTAGCCATGAGGCGATTATGCTGATAAACATCTGCTTTGTGCGCTGTCGCCATAGTAAGATTAATCCCACGAGAAACAGCACAATGCCAATAGCGGCTGCATTGTAGCGCACTGTTGCCGCAGCCCCCGTTAGCATCCCACTGGCAATATAAAAACTATACGTTGACTGTAATTTTTGTGAATAGAGTGCCATCACACTTGCCCATAAAGCCAGCATCATCAATCCTGCTGATGGGGTACCGGGTTTGATGTAATGGGCGTGTTGCACCAGAATAAAAGAAGTCGCCAACAGTAATGCAGCTATCAATGCAGCAAAACGTCCACTGACATGCCGCAAGATTCCATAGGCACAGGCAACTGCGATAACCCCTGCTAAAACAGAATACAATCGTGAGAAAAAATAGAGACTAAAGGGCGCAATCGTCCGCAAGTTCACGCCATCACGGTCAGCGAGTGTCACACCATCCAGTGTCCCTGTCATCTGATAAAGGACATAATTCAGATACATGATACCAGAAGGGTACTCAAAAAACTGTGGATTCGAGCGTTGCTTCAAAGTCATATCGTAAGGAATTGCGACCAGTAAATATTCATCCGGCTGCAAAGGTACTTGGATATGCAGCATATCATAAGGGGCGCTACTCGGTAGATTTTGTTCATCTAAAGCCCCGAATGTCGCCGTACCCGATATGCGTAATGCCATCGCAAACAACAGCACAAGAATAACAACTGCATAATCTATCAGGCGCACTTAATTCTCCTGAGTGGCTGTCGGCAATGTTTTGAGAGGCTTGCCTTGTAGTAAAGCAGCACGCAGGGCATCGCGGTCATCCCATGGGTATTCGATTGTGCCGAAACACATACTCTGTTCATGACCTTTACCACAAATCATGACGACATCGCCTACTTTTGCCATCTGACAGGCTTGATAGATAGCCTCGCCTCTATCGGGAATACGAAAAAAAGACTTATCTTCTGTTCCCCCTTGCACAAGACAACCATCTGCCATCTCTTGCAAAATCCCCTTGAGCGATTCAGTACGCGGGTCTTCGGCAGTAAGAATAGTTATATCGGCAAATTTAGCACTTGTCTCTGCCATCATGCGCCGCTTCTCGACATCGCGTAGACCGGCACTACCGAATACTGCAATCAAGCGATGACCTTTTTTGACCATTGTTCGACCTGCAACAAGAGCCTTTTCTAGCGCATCCGGTGTATGGGCAAAATCGACTATGGCAATGAAATCTTGCCCTTCGTCAATGCGCTCCATGCGTCCCGAAACACCATCAATCGCCTGTAAGCCTTTGATAATGGTCTTATCATCAATGCCGATAGCGCGTGCTGTGGCGACGGCTGCCAAAGCATTATAAATATTGAATTCGCCAAATAGCTTATACTGAAAATCTGTTTTATCGACTGCGAAATACGTCTTATTGGGGTCATAGCGAATGGCAAAAGCCTGATTATCGGAGTGATTTTTGATGCTATAAGTGACGACTTTATCCGTCTTTATTTTGGCGTAATGGCTATAGGAGTCATCATCTTGATTGAGAATACTTATCTTGGGTATATTCGGTTTACGATACGAATTGGCTAACATCTGAAACATGATGCCTTTTGCAGCCTGATACGCTTCAAATGAGCCATGAAAATCCAGATGTTCATGGGTTACGTTGGTCACAATTGAAACATCAATATCAACACCCGAAAGCCGCCCCTGTTCTAAGCCATGACTTGTCATTTCTAAAATAACATGCGTTAGTCCAGAATCCAGCATTTGCGCGAGATATTTCTGAATATGCGGCGCGTGCGGAGTCGTCACATGCAAGCCGGTATCGGCACTCTTTCCGCCAAAGTCTGCGCCAAGTGTGCTGATATACCCAACCTTGCCCTTTGTCCATATTTTGAGGATGCTGTGTAGGAGATGCGTCGTTGTCGTTTTGCCGTTTGTTCCGGTCACACCAAAAACTGTTAGCTGACGAGATGGAAAGCCATAATAAGATGCTGCCAATTGCCCTAATGCAAGGTGGGCATCGCGGATTTGTACATATGGCACAGCGTCAATATCAATGGCTTGCTCGCCAATGATGGCAACAGCGCCCTGTTCAATCGCCTTGTCGATATATTGATGACCATCAGCACTGAGACCTTTGCGTGCAACAAACACGCCGCCTTTTTCGACAGCACGACTATCTTCGACAAAGGGTGCAGTCACTGCAATAGTCGTATCACCAGATAAACGCACAATCTTAGCAGGAGACAATGCTCCTAGATGGTGCATAAGCGTTTGGGGCATAAACTCGTCTCCTTAAGCAGCATCGCCCTGTGCGGCGCAAAGTGTAACGAAAATCATTGCAGACTTCCATAGCGGAAAATGTCGTAGCAACAAAGTATCGGCTACAGTTCTGATTGTCACGATGCTACAATTGATGCAACTTGTAAAATTTAAGGATATCAGTCATGGCAAAAACAAAATCCAAAACCAAGAAAAAAGCAAGTGTCACAGATGATTTGACACTGCTCGGCAATACAGTGAATAAGCCTTCCAAAACGTTAGAAGCCTTCCCGAATCGCAATATAGGGCGACGGTATTGGGTGACATTGCTTTGCCCAGAATTTACGGCAGTTTGCCCGATGACTGGACAACCCGACTTTGCTACGATTACGATTCGCTACATACCGAATGAGCGCGTTGTTGAAAGCAAGTCGTTGAAAATGTATCTCTGGTCGTTTCGTAATGAAGGTATTTTCCATGAGCATGTGACTAATCAGATTATGGATGACCTGATTGCTGTCTTAGACCCACTAGAAATCCATGTGACAGGTGCTTTTTCGGTGCGCGGTGGGATAGGTATCACTGTTGAGGCATCACACGTCAAAGAATAATGGCTACAAAAAAAGCGCCAACATGGTGTCGGCGCTTTAGAGACTGCATTTTGCGATTTTGCTTTTTACTTGAGACTGCTTGTCAGTTCGTTCAAGTTACTACGAACACTACCATCAACCACTTTATCTTCACCGCGAACAATCAAACCGCCGAGAATATTAGGGTCAACGACGTAGGTATAGCCAGCCGCTTTGATTGCAGATTCCAGCGATTTTTGTTCCTTATCGCTCAACGGCATGGCGCTAGTTACTTCGACATTGCCAGACATTTTCTTTGCGCCTTCTGGTACAGCACTGAAGAAGTCGCTCACCAATTTGGATTGCATCTTAGCATCAATCTTTTCTTGTAAGACGCGCCCTGCAACGGCGGAAGAAATTTGTAACACTTGGTCGCGCAAATTAGCCAGTTCTGCATCCCGAGCCGTAACAGCTTCTTGCTGTGCATCGGCACGAATACGTTCTGCTTCTTGGCGTGCCTCAGATTCAATCTGTTTCTGTACAGCTTCACCAGCAGTACGAGCTTCTGCCAACAGATTTTGCCGTTCGCTACGCGCCTCTGCCAGAATTTTATCCGCTTCGGCTTCGGCATTTTGACGCGCTTTGGCCGCCGCCGCCGCATCTTCTAAGCCTTTTTGGATTTTCTGTGCGCGAGTATCCAGCATATTGCGTGCCGGATTCCACAGCATAGCCGTCAATGCAAAGGCGATGAGGCCAAAGTTGAGTATCTGTGCAATCAGGAAACCAAGATTGATTCCCAGTGCATCTAATGGGCCACCGCCCGCTTCTTCTTCTACAACCTGTTCGGTATCTGTGCCTTCGCTACCTGTTTCTTCTTGTGCCATAACAGCCGAGAATGAAGCCAGTAGCAAGGCAAGAACCGCTACAAGGATGAGCAGTCGCTTGAGTCTAATACGTTTAAGCATATTTTGTCCCTCGCCCGATTAAAATACGAACAGGATAATCAGCGCGACGACGAGGCAGTAAATCGCAACCGCCTCAGCAAACACGATACCGAGAATCATGTTCGTCTGAATGTCACTCAGCACATCGGGGTTACGCCCGATAGCACCCAACGCACCATGTACCACGAGTCCGATACCAATACCGGGACCCAGCGCACCAACCATCGCCATGCCCGCGCCAATTGCTTTCAGACCAATTTCGAGATTACCATCCATAGTCGAAAATTCCTCCTAGTTTTGTTTTTAATAGATGTTTCGTCGTTATTGTCGGTAATTTAGTGATGCCCATCTTCATCGTCATGAGCGTGGCTAACCATCGCCTGTGCCGAGAAAACGAGTGTCAATACAGCAAATACATAGGCTTGGATTGCACCTACGATGAATTCCAGCCCATACACAGCCACCGGAAGCAATGTCGCAACCAAGAAACCAATGATGAATAGCAATAACTGACCCGCGAAAATATTACCAAACAAACGGAATGCCAGACTAATCACCTTACTGATTTCTGAGACAATCTCGAATAAGCCGACACCGAAGTCCATTAGACCCATCGGACGCTTACCAGCATTGCCGAGTGCGTTGATGTTAACGAATTTCTGGAAGTAGGCGGGACCGAGTGCCATCACACCGAAGTATTGCATTGCCACCACCGAAATCAGTGCCAGACCAAATGTCAGGTTCATATCAGTCGCCGCAGCGCGAATAAATGGTGTCACAATGAAGGCATATGGTTCGACTTTACCTTCTTCAAGTTGTTCATCTGTTAAAGCATATATTGCACCGGGATAGACTTGGCGCGTTTCAGCAAGTTGCCATTCAGCAGCTAAATCAAGCACTTCTTGTTCTTCGGCTGTTAACTCTTCGCCTAAGTCAACTTTTGCTTGAGCTTCTGCTAGCGCCTCTTCATCGACTTCACGACCTTCTAGCGCCTCAAGTTCCTCAATTGCTTCGATACGAAAATCATAAGCTACCACTTGTCTTTCAAGTTTATAAATCTCGTCGGTATTGTCGCCATCCGCTGCTTCTAAGTCGTGTAACTCTTCCTCAGCTATCAGCAAGCCCGCCTCAAGTTCTTCCCTATTTAGGTCCGGACTCGGTACTGATTCACCTAAAAGATAAACTTCACATATTTCAAACTGATGCTTATCTTCAACCAAGTAACCGCCAAAGAGCGTTTGGTCAACATCAAGCCGTTGATTGACACGACCATAACCACTCATCCCCGGTTTAGCGCAGTGCATCAAACCGATGCTATCCACACCCGGTATGAGTTCTAGCCAGTTTGCCATCAATAGCAGTAAGAAAATACTGGCAACCAACGGGAAAAGTTGTTTCTTCACAATATCGGCTGTGCCTGCCATGTTCTTTGTTTGACCATAGAGGAAACCAATCAGTGATTCGACAAGCCCCTGAAAGCGTCCCGGCACTTCTTTGCGCCAACCGTTGGACACACGCAAGGCTGCGGCGGCAAACAACAATACCAGCACATCAGCGATGACCGTACCTGTTAAGGTATTTGTCCATACAAAACTTTCTGACGGCCAGCCTTCCCAGTAAACCTCACCCGGTACTTGAATGACCGGAAGAGCAAACGCCCAACCCTGACTGGGTAAGAACGTCGAGGGAAACCAACCACAGAAAACTACGGAGACAACGATGATAATAGCGAAAATGATTAAACCGCGTATATTAGGACTCATCGCAACCCTCCTTTACTAATACCAAGTAATTCTTCAAGAACTAAACCTCCTCATCATCGTCATTTATTGTCACATTCGGGTTGAGAGGCCGCAGATAGCGTGTTAACAACAATGCCATCTTTACCATCACGTAGAGATTTAACGGCACACTCAATATAAGCAAAACTATAGTAGCTGGTCCTCGTCGTCCAATCAGGTTGTCTAACCACAACCCACCTAACAGTGCAAATAGGGCGATGATGAACCCTAAACACCCTGTTAGCGTGATGACTCCGAACCAACCAATATGGTTAATGTGCTTCGGTTTCCCTTTTGCCATGTGTCTTTCCAAAAGTGTCTGCGAATTTTATCACAAAGTCCCCATGATTGCTACAGGTTGCATAGTTCCAGTTTTTATCCAGATAGTCAACAGTGCGGTGTGTGATTTTACTGCTACCTTATGTCAAAAAACACTGCCAAAATCATGAATTAAACTGCCAAATTATGCCACCAAATTATGCAACAGAAACCAGCGAGACGCACTTCCTAGAGGGAAACTTTTTGCATCTCTGCACAGCAGATTTTATGCCGCTATCACGGCAAACCTATCGTCACAGCCTGAGCCACGGCTGCCGCTCCGTCTCGCGCCCATCCGATAATCGGAGCCGGCACGACACCGAGCAATAACACGACAATAGTTGTAATGCCAAATGTCCATGCCAATGGCGCTGGAATCTTAATCGCTTGGTCTTCATCTTTACCGGGGTCAACCCACATAATTTTGATGACCAGTAGATAATAATACAATGCTACAATCGAGTTCAAAACACCGATGATTGCCAGTCCAGCAAGATTGGCTTGTACTGCCGCTTGAAACAAGAAAAACTTGCCAAAGAAACCAGCCGCCGGAGGAATTCCTGCCAACGAGAGCAAGCCGATGGTCATTGTTACAGCTAACCATGGGCTACGACGCTGCATACCTGCATATTCGCTGATTTTTTCTGTGCCTGCCGCTTCTGAGAACAAAATCACACCTGCGAATACCAGCAAATTACTAAAGGTGTACATGAACATATAGAACGCCACAGATGAAATGGCAGAAGTCATCACTGCTTGGTCTACACTTTGCAATGCCGCAACGCCAACGAGGGCATAGCCCGCTTGGGCTATCGAAGAATATGCCAACATACGCTTCATATTTTCTTGGCGCAATGCCAATACATTACCAAGTGTCATGGAGACTACCGCCATAACGGTAATCAACCCTGTCCAAAAGGCTTGGACGCTCTGTCCATCTAGTTGCACGGCATCTGGGAAAACGCCGATGAAAAAGCGCATCAAGACCGCAAAACTAGCCGCCTTACTCGCTACACTGATGAAAGCTGTCACTGGAGTCGGCGCACCTTCATAAACATCAGGTGTCCAGAAGTGGAAGGGAGCAGCACTTATTTTGAAGCCGAAACCGACAATAACTAATGTTAGCGCCGCCAATGCTGGCAAGATATTTGTGCCAAGAATCGATTCGCTACTTGTTAGTGATGCTGCAATTGCTGTGAGTTGCGTTTCGCCTGTGAAGCCGAATAGCAAACTCAGTCCATAGAGCAATATCGCAGAGGCGAAACTCCCAAATAAGAAGTATTTCAGACCACTTTCCGCAGAGCCTGCATCGGAATGGCTAAACCCTGCTAAGATGTAAAGCGGTATCGACACCGTTTCCAGCGCGACAAACAGCATCACAATATCTGCCGAAGCTGCCAGTAAAGAAGCACCCAAGGTACTAATCGTGATAATCAGATAAAATTCGCCTTTTTGCCCAACAGCACTATCTTTCACCGCCATCAGACTGGTGATAGACCCAGCAAACAATATCATCACCTTAAAGATGGATGCCAGCATGTCATGACGAATCATGCCGCCCCACTTGAGGGAACTTTCGCCCATAGCAGGCGACCAACCCGGTATAAAGGGTGTAATAGCGAGCAGAGCCATCACAATAGCTGCTAGATAGCCAATGTTCGATTTTGCATCAGGGCGATAACTATCAACCAGCAAAATCACCATTGCTAAGATTGTTAAGCCAATTTCTGGTGCAATCGCTGGTAAATTTGCGCTAAGATATTCAAGAATACCCACGTCTAACCTCCTATCAGCCGGGCAATAGGATCAAGCCCAACAGTAATCATCGGCGCGATAATCTGTGGATACAAGCCAATAACTACCAATGGCGTTCCCAGTACCAACAGCACAATACGGTCAGGAATAGTGATGTTCCCGACATCGGGGAATTTTTTGGCATCAAAATCACCAAAGAAAACCTGACCCGATACACGCAGCACATAAGCCGCCGTAATCACGATACCGAGTGCTGACACTAAGGCAATCACGCCATAGTAATTTGTCAAAGTATAGCTACCAATTGTTAGTGCCACTGTATCCGAGGCAACCCATAATCCTTGGAAGATGGGGAACTCCGCAATGAAGCCACTTAAGCCCGGCATACCCATACTCGTCAAACCTCCGACCACAAAGGCAACAGCAACCCATGGCATTTTCTTGGAAAAACCGCCCAAACTTGGAATATCACGGGTATGAGCGCGGTCATAGACCATCCCAACACAACCGAAGAAGAGCGCCGTCATCGCACCATGACTGAACATTTGTAGACCTGCTCCAGTCATACCGGTCATATTCATCGTCGCAAAGCCCATACTCACAAGACCCATGTGCGATACCGATGAAAAACCGATAACATACTTAAAGTCTCGTTGGCGAAAGGCGATAAATGCCCCATACACCACATTGATGAGCGTCAGGAAAATCATCCATGGTAAATGCACCATTGCGCCTTCCGGTAGCAATTGAATACCCACTCGTAATGCAGCATACGCACCCACTTTCATCAGCACACCTGCATGAATCATCGAAACGGCAGTCGGTGCCGCCACATGACCATCTGGCGACCAATTGTGGAAAGGCCAGACCCCTGCCAGTACCGCAAATCCGGTAAAGACAAATGGAAACCAGAACTTCGCAAAGGTTGTTCCGAATAATGGCACATCGAACGCGCCATTTTCAGCAGCCAGTGTCAATTGGGTGATGTCGAAGCTATAGACGCTAGCCCCATCACGCAAGATACCTGCTTCGGATGCTTTCATAAATATAACTGCGCCATCCGTTGAGAAGTATTGTCCAGCAGCCCAGACCATAGCGATACCGCCCACCAATGACACCACCGACCCGACTAGAATGTAGAGTGTGAGTTTCATCGAGGCGTATTCGCGCAAATCTTTCCAACCCCATCCGGCAATCAAGATATACATCGGGAAGATAGCGAGTTCATAGAAGAAGAACAGCAGGAACAAATCCACGCTGATGAACACACCCATCACACCCGCAACAAGCAGCATGAAAAACGCCATAAATTCTTTTTGGCGGTCTTCAATGCGCCATGAGATGAACACCCCTGCCACAGCAACCATCCCTGTGAGCAGTACCATCGGCACCGACAGCCCATCGACACCTAAATCGTAGGCAATACCGAGTTCCGACACCCACTTATGAGTTTCGCGGAATTGCGTTGTATCTGTGAAAGCCACAGTCGCATCTGAACTGCCCGTAGCAATTAAGGCTTGAACTTCAGCACTATAATTCGCTTCTGATGCCGCATAAAACGCTTCGCGCTCATTGACATCTTGCGGGTCATCATATTCAACATAATGCTCATCAAGTGTCTCGTTGAGCGCATCGGCTACAATACCGTTATAGGTAAAGAACACTGTCGCGCTCAATCCTAGCACCACGACTGCTGCCGTAGCTGCCACGCCCCGATACAGGTCACGTTGCTTGGAGTCCATAAATAATATCAGAACTCCAGCGATAATCGGAACCCAGACGAGCGCACTGAGAATCGGAAAACCAAATTCTTGCATCGTCTTATCCTATCCCGTTCAAAATTGTCGTTACGCTGGCATTAATCGTCGTCAAAATCCAGTTGGGATACAAGCCCGTCCAAAAGATGAAGATACCAAGTACGAATATCGCAATGAACTCACGACGTTCAATTTCCAGATTATAGTCTTTCCAGTGCATGTTGAACTTCCCATGCAACGTATAGCGAATACCTTTGAGGATATAGCCCCCTGTGAAGAGTAAGCCAAGCATCGAGATAGCCGTTAGCCATGTGAAAATAGGCCATGAACCGCGCACCACAAGAAATTCACCAATGAAACCATTCAAGCCCGGCAAACCGAGACTCGCCATGCTCATGAAAATGAAAACACCACCGAAAATGGGCGCTTTCACCCAAAAACCACCATACTCCCTCAAATCACGGGTATGAGTCTTGTGATAGATGCCTCCGGCGAGCAAAAACATCCCAGCAGAACTTAAGCCGTGATTGAACATTTGCATCACCGCGCCGTTTGTCGCAGCAATCGCATCCATCATTTGACCAGAGGCGACGGCTGAATCGCCTGCCATATATGCTTCACCGTAGAGCAATGCCATCACAGCGATACCAATACCCACAAAGCCCATATGATTGACAGAGCTATAAGCCACGAGGCGTTTGATGTCATTTTGCCCAAATGCAGCAAATGCACCGAGTACGATACCCATCATCGACAAGATAGCAAACAGCGTCGCCCAATTGATACCGAGCAGTGCTTCACTGACCCAAACATCAGGAAAAATTGGCACAACCAAGCGGATGAAACCGTAAGCGCCAAGTTTCAGCATGACACCAGCCAGTAACATTGAACCCGCAGTCGGAGCTTCGCCATGGGCATCCGGCAACCATGTATGGAAAGGCCAGATAGGAACTTTGATTCCAAAAGCCACCATGAAGCCGAAGAATGCGAGTGATTTTACAGTCCCGACGCTAATACCCAAAAAGGCATTAGCTGAATTGGACAGACTTAGCCAATCGCCGCTCCGTGACACAATTTCAGCAATTTCATAAGTACCAGCCGTGAAACCGATTATTTGTGTCGCCAACAACATGCCGAGCGTGCCGCCAATCGAGTAAATCATGAATTTAGTAGAGGCATAGAAACGACCACTATTTTTCACACCCTTTTGCGGCAAACTACCCCATTGGTTGATGAGGAAGTACATCGGCACGAGGCTCAACTCGTAGAACATAAAGAACACCAGCATATCCATAGCCGTGAAGACACCCATACTCGCGCCCTCAAACAACAGCAGCAGCGCAAGGTGCATACTCGGACGGTCACTGACTTCCCAACTAATGAGAATTGCCAACGGCGTTAGCAAAGCAGTCAGTAGAACCATTGCAGCACTAATGCCATCAATGCCAAGATGCCATGAGGCTCCAATTGCTGAGAACCAGCGATGCGGACCCGCCTCAAAGAGAAATTGATTTTCCCCGATAGCTGGAGCATTTTGCTGATACTGATAAAACACAATCCCTGCCACGATACCGATGATGACTGAAATGAGCAGTGCCGTAATACGGGGTAGCCATTTTGTCGCCGGAACGTCATCATCTACAGGGAGGGCTGCAACTAGCAACCCACCCAGCATCGGTGTGGCAATCAAGAAGGTGAGTACATCTATTCCAAAGATATTATCTAACAAATCTATGCCCCCTTAGCCTATGGCGAGAGCGCCAGCCGATAATGCGAATAGAATGCCAATGGCAATCATCGCAAGCAAAACAATTAACAAATATTGCTGGACACGTCCACTTTGTGTGCGGCGCATCCAACCACCAAAGCCGAAAATCGCTTTCGGGATGCCGTCACCTACACCGTCGATGAGCCACGCATTCAACGTTTTGATAAAGTCTCCTATCCATATGAAGATAGCCGCAATCTTATGAAGCACGCCATCAATAAAGCCCTTATCAATCAACTTGATGACATTGATGCCAACCCACCGGAATGGGCGCACAAAAAGCCAATCATACAGGTCATCCATGTAATAGCGACGCTGCAAGGTTGTATACACATTTTCGCCCACAATTCGTATCAATGGATCCGCTTGACCAGCTTTGAGTGGTTTACGCCAGTACATTAACCAACCGACGAACAGACCGCCGAGTGCAACCAACACTGACATAAAGACTGGAAAGAAGCGTACCGGAGGTGCTTCTACATGGAAGACTTCTGCACCGCCATTTGCCATCGCCGGCAGTGTGTAAACCACCAAGTTATGGAAGAAGTTATGTTCCGGCGAGAAGATGCTGCCCAAAATCGGGAAATCCGGCGGAACACCTATGAAACCAGCAACAATGGCGAAAAATGCCAGCACAATCAAGGGCGCTTGCATTGCCACACTGACGATGCTGTAGGGACCACCGAGTCCGGCATGTTCAGCTTCTTCGGTACGGGCATCACCCCAGAAGGTCAAGCCCAACTGACGCATCGTGTAGAAAGCTGTCAGGAAAGCTGCGAGTGCCAATACCCAGAAAACCATCATGTGCAAGCCGCTACCGTGTACGGTAGTGCCATTCCACGCATCGGCTAGAATTTCATCTTTTGACCAGAAACCAGCCGTCAATAACGGGAAGCCTGACAGCGAAAGACCGCCAATCAAGAATGTCCAGAATGTGACTGGGATTCTGTGGCGTAGACCGCCCATATTGAACATATCTTGCGCGTCAAAGTGTTCTTCATCATGACCGTGTTCATCGTGATGATGGTCATCATGCCCCTGTCTGTTATGCGCGTGGGCATGATGTTCATGAACGTGATGTTCACCATGTTCCATTGCATGAATAACTGAACCGGAAGACATAAACAACAATGCCTTGAAAAAAGCATGTGTTATCAAGTGGAAAGCTGCCGCAATATACGCACCAATACCGAGTGCGGCAATCATAAATCCAAGCTGCGAAATTGTGGAGTAAGCTAACACTGCTTTTACATCACGTTGGGCTGTACCCATTGTTGCTGCAAACAGAGCGGTAAAACTCCCTGCGATTGCCATATATAGTAAAGGCGCAGAAAATGTCGGGTCTGCTGCATGTGGATTGGATAAACCTACATATAGCGGATACATACGAATCACGGCATAGACACCTGCGCTAACCATCGCCGCCGCGTGAATCATCGCGCTAACAGGCGTGGGTCCTTCCATCGCATCCGGCAACCAGACATGCAACGGGAATTGTGCCGATTTACCGACTGTCCCCGTAATCACGAGCATACCAATCAAGCCCGATGCACTCAGCCCCCAACTACCGAAAAGAATAGCTTTTGTATTGCCGAGCATTTGCAATGTTTCTGTATTGTACAGAATATCGCGGAAGTTGAGTGTCCCAGTGAGTGACCACAAGTAAACAATACCGAGTAGCATAATCACATCGGCAACACGGGTGACAGTGAAGGCTTTAACCGCCGCGTTGTAGGCACTTTCTTTTTCATACCAGAAACCAATCAGGCTATAAGAACACAAGCCCATGATTTCCCAACCGACAAACATCAGCATCAAGTTATCAGCAACAACCAGTGTCAACATCCCACCTGCAAAGAGACAGATGAGTGCAAAGAATCTTGCTTGGCGTGGGTCGTGCCACATATAGCCAATGCTATAGACAAAAATCATACCCGCAGCAATCGGCACCATAAACAACATGATTGAGGTCAGAGGGTCTACTAGCGTCCCAATACGGAAGCCTGTTTCTGAACTTTCGCCCAATGACATCCATTCGATATTACTTTGATAGACGCAATCTTCGCAATCAGATGTCGCCCCATGTTCTGGCTCTGCTGCTTGCTCTTCTTCTACTGCTTGTTCAGCAGATGGAATTTTTCCGAATGTTCCTGCGCCAAAGTCATCCAAGGCACCGAAAACGAGCGACCATGCAAAGAACAGTGTCAGCGTCATCGCAGTCATGCCAATGACGATTGCTGTTATACGAAACCAGAAGGGCTGATACGGCACATCCATGCCATCATAATCAGGGTGATGTCCACCATAATTATGGTCAGTTGCCGGAATGGTGTGCAATGGTTTTGTGAAATCTCGTTGTAAAAATTGCAGGAGCAACGTCAGCAAAGAAATGAGTGCAAATCCGGCTAGCGGCCAAAATGGGACGAGCCACGGCATCAAATTCTTATCGGAAAATGCTTGTCCGAACAAATCAAAAAGCATATCGTCACCTTAACCTTTCAGTGTGCGGGCTTCTTCGGGGATGACCGAATGCCGGTTACGATATACAGTGATAATAATCGCCAATCCAACGGCAGCTTCGGCGGCGGCAATCACAAAAACAAATGCGGCGAATGCCATGCCATTAATTTCTGTTGGATTAGTATAGCGCCAGAAGGCGACTAGATTGATGTTAGCCGCATTGAGCATCAACTCGACACTCATCAGCACTGCGACACCATTGCGACGCGCAAGCACCCCAAATGTGCCGATAGAGAACAGTGCGGCAGCCATCACCAAATATATCCACAAAGGAATCATCCACGCTTTCCCTTCTCTTCATCATCAGCTTCCCGGGCGATAACAATTGCACCAATCATTGCCGCCGTTAACAATAGCGAAGCCACTTCAAATGGCAGCACAAAACCTTGTCTCAGGTCGCTGCCACGGTCAACCAATGCAATGCCGAGGTCAGTGGTAGACATGACATTTGCAAACAATATATCATCGCCCGGTGTAAATCCACCCCAGACAGGCCAAATCACTGCGCCGACCAATACGACAAACAAGACGATTGCACCGCCCAAGTTCCACCAAAGTCGTGTAAAACGGTCTGTGATTTGTGTCAGGCTGCGCGTTAACATCACCGCAAAAGTGAACAAAATAGCAATTGCACCGATGTAAACCAAGACTTGTACAGCCGCAAGGAATGGCGCACTGAGCAAAACGAAATGCCCCGCGACACCAAATAGACTAATCATCAGCCAAATTGTCCCACGAAACAAGTTGCGGTTCAATATGACACCTAAAGCACCCCCTAATGTCAAAATGCCAAAGACGGTGAAAGCGACAATCAGTGAAAAACTAGCATCACCCATAAATAATCTCATCCTCTCCTGTTAGTCACCAGCCGCCGCAGCCGCTAATGATTCCTCAGCGTGGGTTGCCTCAATACGCGCTTTACGCCCTTCTTGACCCAGCCGCCCCAAAATGAAACCGATAATAATCGCATCTTTGAGCAACATCACAATCGTCAATGGCAAGATACCGATAAGGCTTGATTCTGCAAAGACTGTTGGCGCGTAACCCATTTCCTGCATGACTTTCAAAATCAGCGATGTAACCATGATGTTGATAATGGATACAGGGACAAGGAAGAACCAGTTAAAGTTCATCACTTGGTCAATCCGCAAGCGTGGCACAGTATTTCGCAACCAGAGGAAGACGAAATATATCAAACTACCCTTCAATCCTAGCCAAAGGAAACCCAATGGCGGAATCGCTTTGTAGAAAAACCCAAGATAGCCGCCAAAGAACAAGACTGCCATCAAAATCCCATTTGTGAAAACATGCAAGAATTCTGCCGCAAAGAACATGCCGAATTTCATACCGCTATATTCAATGTTAAAACCGGCAATAAGTTCCGATTCGGCTTCAATGAGGTCAAAGGGGGCGCGACCTGTTTCTGCTTGTGAGGAGATAAAGAAGAGTATCGCCGCTAAGGGTGCCATAAAGACAAACCACATATGGCTTTGCGCTTCTACTATGTCTACCAACGACATACTGCCTGCAAACATCACGGGGACGACCAGCGCGAAAACCAACGGGATTTCGTAACTGACCAGTAGCGCGACAACGCGGAAAGCACCCAGCAAGGCATATTTATTGTTACTTGCCCAACCTGCTGTCATAATCGCTAGTGTTCCCAACGAAGCGATAGCCACAAAGAACAATGCCCCAATTTCGAGGTTGACCCCGACCACCGCATTTGCAGCCCCTTCTGGCGTATTCCAATACATGAAGGGTATTACAGCCCAAAGCAGCACCACCGAGCCAAAGGAGATAATCGGCGCGGCATTGTATAAAATACGGTCAGCCGCTGTCGGTGTAATGTCTTCTTTGCCCAGTAATTTAAGTAAGTCTGCGACAGTTTGTAGTAAACCATAGGGACCCACACGATTGGGTCCAATGCGGTCTTGAATACGTGCCGCAATTTTACGTTCAGCAAGAATCAGGATAATCACCGTTAATAACGGCACACCACTAACAAGGAGAACCCCTATCAATGACGCAAGAAAGCGTGCAAGTTCCTGATTGCGAACACCGAGATTAAGTACAACGTCACAAAGTCCAACACATTCCATATAAAATCCCCCGTCCCTTTACTTCCACACCAGCACGTCTTTTTTCCACGCATAAATCAGCGCGTCCGCGAGGAGGAAGATGAACAAGAAACCTGCGCCAAATGCGAACAGGTCAAGCTGATTGTAGGCGACTGCCCATGGGAATAACAACACCATTTCTACATCAAAGACGAGAAAGACCAGCCCATAAATGTAGTATTGCACGCGGAACTGCACCCATGTATCGCCTATCGTCTCAACACCGCACTCATACGTTTGGTTCTTGATAACATTCGGCTTGCTAGGGCGGAATAACCACGCTGCTCCCATTGGCAAAATGGGAAAAATCGGTGCTAGAAGCAGGAAAACACCTACAAAAGCCCATTCGTTTAAAACACTCATGGAGCGAAAACTCCTCGGATATGTCTACTATTCGATAAATGAGTCGCCTGATGTGAGGGCGATTGCGCCATTTCTCACAAAGCGACGCTAGTATAACATTGCCATTCGTATATAGCAATGATTCACACAGATTGGAATAAAAAAACAACGTCACGGATTTTAGCATATCGTTTCTGATAAACAAAGTGACTGTCCAACCTATTTCTAACATCGGCAAAACTTCTTATCCCAGAATATTCGCTCTGTGTTCTCGGTGTCCTCTGTGGTTCAATTAATCTATGACGAACACTCAAAAACCAACGCCCAAAGAATGGGATACCTTCGTGCTGAATCACCCACGCGGACATTTTTTGCAACTCTCCGCATGGGGCGAACAAAAATCCGCTTATGATTGGTCATATGATCGTGTTGCCCTATTCGATGGCGAGACTATCATCGGTGGAGCGCAAATTTTATTTCGACCACTGCCCATGAAACTCGGCACAATGGCGTATATCCCCTATGGCGCAACCGTGACAGATGCTTCACAGTGGTCTACTCTGTGGGATGCCATTCACGCCTGCGCGAAATCTCATGGCGCAGCCTTCCTCAAGTGGGAACCGGGATTTTACTACAATGAAGACCCGACACAATGGGGATTTTCCGAAAGTCCGCAGCGCATACAACCACCGCGCACCCTCATGATTGATATTACAGGTGATGATGATGTAATCCAGAAACGCATGAATCAAGGCACACGGCGCAATATCCGAAAGGCATACAAAAACGCTATTCGATACTATGAGGCTTCGCCCGATGATTTACCGCACTTCACAAACATGATGACAATCACAGGCAAACGCAACGCATTCGGTGTCCATGAACCTGCCTATTATGACTTGATGTACAAATTATTCGTCCCTGACCATGCCGCACTGTTTCTCGCGGAACATGAGGGCGATACCCTTGCCGCTAATCTTGTCATCAGTGTTGGGAATACGGCAGTTTATCTCGAAGGCGCATCATCGAATGAAAAACGCAATCTGATGGCAGCCTATGGTGTACAGTGGGAAGCGATTCAATGGGCGAAAAAACGCGGCTGCCAATATTATGATATGTGGGGTGTGCCAGATGAAGACCGCGAAACACTTGAGGTGCAATTCAAAAACCGCAATGATGGTTTATGGGGAGTCTATCGTTTCAAACGCGGATGGGGTGGCGATATCATACGGTCAGCAGGGGCATGGGATTTCGTATATAATCGAATCATCTATACAGCCTATAAAACAGCCTTGAGAATCCGTAGCTGAGGTTATAAATATGTCTATCCAAGAGAATATTTCTATACCGTTTGATGCAATTAACGACTTTTGCAAGCGAAACCATATCCGCAAATTATCATTGTTCGGCTCTGTCTTAGGTTCTGATTTCACACATGGCAGCGATATAGGCGTACTGGTCGAATTTGAACCCAATGTTATTATCGGCTGGAAAATCGTCGCAATGCGCCAAGAATTGATTGACATATTAGGGCATGAAGTCGATTTTCTAACACCCAAATCACTGAGTCTGACATTCCGCGATGAAGTTCTTGCACAAGCACAGGTCATCTATGAACAAGCGAGATAAAAATCTGATTACGGATATGTTGCAAAATGCACGATTAGCACGGCAATTTGCAGAAAACAAAACACAATCTCGGCTGTGAAATAGACCTTGTTCCAGAAAAAGACTTGCGCGAAGAATTACACCCGACAGTTCTATCTGAGGTTCACTATGTCGAGGTCGTCTAATTCGCTCTGTGTTCTCTGTGTTCTCTGTGGTTCAATATCCCTAAATTGACCTGACCACTGAAAACTGAGTGCCGATGACTATAACCCTCAACGAAATTAACAATCGTGATGAATGGAATAATAATCTCGCCAAGATGCCGCACGCCCATATTCTCCAAACATGGGAATGGGGCGAATTTAAGTATGAGACGACAGGCTGGCAACCCTTACGCTGGCTGTTTCGCTATGATAGTAGTGAAGAAATTGTCGCTATGTGTAGTATGGGCAAACGTAGTATCGGATTCTTCTCTGTGATGTATGCGCCCAAAGCCCCTGCAATGGATTACAGCAATCACGCCCTTGTAGGCGATGTTCTGGCAACTCTCAAGCAGCAAGCGAAAAAACATCGTGCGATTTGGCTCAAAATTGACCCTGATATCCCCTATGCGACAGGCGTTCCTAATGCAGTCGATGACACAATCGCCGAAGTCGGTAACGCCCTCAAGCAAAAACTAGAATCGACAAATTGGCATTTTAGCAATGACCAGATTCAATTTCGCAATACGCTAACGATTGACCTCAGCCGCAGCGAAGACGATATTCTAATGGCGATGAGTGGCAATACACGCCGCAAAGTCCGCCAAGCCTCGAAAAAAAATGTGGCGATTCGAGAAGGGTCATTCAGCGATTTAGATTTGCTCTATGATTTGTATTCCACGACAGGCGATAGAAACGAGTTTCTGATTCGTCCGCAAGCATACTATGTCAAGTTGTGGCGCTATTTCATGGAAAATGACCTCGCGCACGTACTAATTGCCGAATATGAGAGTCAGCCTATCGCGCATGTAATTTTGTTTCACTTTGGGCAAACATGTTGGTATTTTTACGGTGCATCGAGTAATCAAGAACGGAATCGGATGCCAACTTATGCCCTGCAATGGGACGCGATGAAATGGGCGAAAAATCGCGGTTATACGGTTTATGATATGTGGGGCGCTCCCAATGTATTTGATGAAAGCGACTCGATGTGGGGTGTCTATATGTTCAAGCAAGGGTTTCGTGGCACAGTCGAACGACGACTCGGCGCATGGGATTTCGCACCTTATCCACTGCTCTATAAAGTCTATGCCGAAGCCTATCCACGAGTTCTGGCATGGATGCGTCGAAGAAAATAGTGTTTTAACATCAGATGCTGAAAGACATCTGGCAAAAACTTATAAGCACCATGAATGGCGCTATTTTCAGCGTCGTTTACGGCGCTTCTGTAGCCATTTGCCGAATGCCTTCTAGCTTTCGGCGCGAAGTGATAGCATTTTCTAGTTTAGTGGTTTCCCTTAATGATTTATGGGGCGATTTTAATGAGTTACGCTATACTGAACAGCGTATTTATCACTGCTCGGAAGCGACTTTATGAAACAAAAACCATCCTCATCTCAGACACTCATCACAAAATTTGCGCTGCTAATCATCATCATGCTCATTTTGACCTTGTACTTTTGGGGGCATAATGTCGGGCAATCGGCATTGAATCTCGCTAATGGATTTGCAACAGTTTTTCGGGCGGCTCTCAATAGCTTGACCGTTGCGGTACTGCTTACGGTTGCAGGGGGCATCGGGCGACGTATTTTCGGACGTGACAGGTCAAGTCCCTACGATTTAATGTTAGCAGAAACCATCGCTGTAGAAGTCGGACTCGGACTGGGCATTATCAGTATTGCTACAGTGCTGCTGGGCATGATGGGTGTCTATAATATCATCTTGTGGATTGTGCTTATCGCTATCGGGCTGCTTAACCTCGCCAAAACCTTCCGTTGGCTGATAGATTTTTTCAGTGTTATTCGGCGTGCCTTCAATGTCGAAACAGGATGGCAGCGATTTATTGTCACCTTCGCCAGTGGATTACTCATCGCGGCATTTTTGATTGCCCTCGCGCCGCCTGTTGCGTGGGATGCCATGATTTATCATCTTGAGGGCGCACATCGTTATGTCCAAATGGGACAGATTACGGTACAAAGCGACAACTTCTTTTTGGGCTTTCCACAGGGCGTTGAAGTGCTGTATGGATTGTTGATAATTCCCTTCCAGAGCGATAGCGCCCCTGCCCTACTACACTTTATGTTTGGATTATTTGGCTTGATGGCAATTGGCGGCTTGACTTGTCGTTATAGTGATGCTAACACAGCTTATACGTCTATTCTTCTCTTGCTGAGTAGTTTTAGTATTTGGTTGTTATTTGGTTGGGCTTATGTTGATTTGGCAATGCTGTGCTATGGGGCGCTGACACTTATCACGATTACTCAATGGGGCAAAGAAAAATCGACTCGCTGGTTGATACTATCGGCTGTGATAGCAGGCTTCGCTCTCGGAGTCAAATTCACTGGTGCCAGTTTAATTATTGCAGTCGCTGTCTTCATCTTGATTCGTCAACCCAAGCAAGTCATTCGCAATGGATTGATTTTTGGGCTGAGTGTGTTTGTGGCTTTTTTGCCGTGGATGATTAAAGGTTTTTGGCTCTACGACAATCCCGTCTACCCTTATATTTTTGGCGGTCTCAATTGGGATACTTTGCGTGCTGCGAATTTCGGCAGTTCGGGTAATGGTTTGTTATCAGGCAATCTATGGTGGAATTTGCCGATATTGCCTTTTGCCGCAACGATTTTTGGTGTGGATGGAGTCTCACCTTATTCATTTACAACTGGAGTCTGGCTACTGACATTGCCATTTGCACTCATTGTCGGATGGAAAGCATTAGATGACGAGTCACGGAGTCTGGCAAGCGATTTATTACCACTTGCTCTGGTGATGTTAGTATTTTGGATATTTTTAGCAGCAAGCAGTGGCATTGGCGCACAACCGCGTCTGATGATGGTCGGGATGCCTGTCGCCGCGATTCTCGGTGCAATCGGACTTCATAGTATCGCCCGCCTACCCC
>JAUZRW010000169.1 GCA_030950085.1 Anaerolineae bacterium | reverse complement strand
TTGCAGAAGTTACCCGATTTATAGTTTTCAGTTCAGGATAATTGTTTTTCTGACAACTGATGACTAAAAACTGATAACTTTTCACGCTTATTCCCAAACTGTTGGAACAACGATTGCTAGAGTTATTTAATTTCTGTTCCTAATCGACACGCCACAACCGAAACTCAATGGTCTGAAACCACTTGTCCCACTGACACCGCCCGAAATTTCGCCACGCCAAATGGCTGTCCCTCAGTTTGACGTGCCAGCCTATGAAGAGGAAGATGCAGAAGAATTGTTTGTGGTGCAAGTCGATGAAGATGCAGGTAGACGTGCCAATGAAAATTTCATCAGAAGTTTGTTATCTCTGCAAGAGGCTGACCCAAATATCGACAATGAAGAAACATACGAAGAATAGGTCGGGCAAGCACTCTCAAAGTCAAGCATAAAATGGCAAATCATTCTATAATACGCATTATGCGGAATTAAATCCCTAGTTCAAAATTAGTGCGCTTGTTGTAAGGGCGCAATACATTGCGCCCCTACATGAATCGTTGATATTCTTTGCGAACTTCAATTTTATGATATTTCACATAGAACGCATAATACTACCCACACACAAAATCAAATTTATTTGCCTGCATGTATCGGGAGGCTGTCTTATGGAAGCCAACATTTTGTTTTTTTTAGGGCGCATGATTTACGGGGTGATGCTCATATTTTTAGGTATGAATCACTTTATGAATCATGAATATTTATCCAACTCTGCCAAAGCGCAAGGAATACCCTTTGCACAGGCAGGCGTGATAATCAGTGGTCTTGTCCTGATAGTGGGCGCATTGAGTATCTTGTTTGGCATTTTTACCTTGTACGGGGTGCTACTGTTGGTTTTATTCTTCTTGCCCGTCACATTTTTGATGCACCGCTTTTGGGTTATCCAAGACCCCACACTACAAATGGTTGAGATGATGCACTTCATGAAAAACTTCGTCATTATGGGAGCTGCCTTGATGTTTTTAGCTGTTCACAATTGGTCATTTGCTTTGAGTTCAAGCGGATAATAATGACAGGGTTTAAGACGAGGATTTATCTTGTTGTTCTAAGTGTTTCACACGCTGTTTCAATTGACCGACTTCTGTAATGAGACGGTCATTGATGGCTTGCATCTGCACGACACGCCGATTCATTTCTTTGAGATTATATTCTTCCACCGTGCGCTCAACAACCTTGTGAAAATAAATCCCGAACGGAATCATGACAAGTATTGTGATGAGTGGTGCGATGAGTCCCATAGTATTTTTCCTGTTGTATGCGTGTCATGTTGTTACAAATTAATGTTTAGGACAATGAGCAAGGACTTCTCAATCTATTGGGGCGAGAACAATTATCTTGCTCCGTCAATTGCGATTTGATGCTTTCTTGTTTAGGATTGAGGATTAAATAAACCCAACATTTCAATGAATTTGATAGTTTGCAGAAGTTACCCGATTTATAGTTTTCAGTTCACAGTTTTCAGTTCAGGATAATTGTTTTTCTGACAACTAATGACTAAAAACTGATAACTTTTCACGCTTATTCCGAAACTGTTGGAACAACAATTGCTAGAGTTATTTAGTTTCTGTTCCTTAACGAACTATCTACGATGATGCTTGTCTCACTTTGCAATTTTATGTGAGGCACAGTAAAACCCCGAAAGGGGCTAATTCATGGCAATTTCTTCACCGGGATGCTGATAATGGACGTTGAGTACCAATCGTCCTAATGCTAATTCATCCCCTTGGCGCAAAATCCGACGCTCTGATGGATGGATTTTCTGACCATTGACCATTGTGCCGTTGGCGCTACCCAAATCATGTATCTGAATGAGTTCAAGTGTTTCGTCATAAGATATGGAAAGGTGCAAGCGCGATACGCCTAATTCGGCAGCTTGTAGGGGGGCAAGGTCAATATTAGGAGAAACTGTCTGCTCTTCACTACTGCGGCCTAGCACGATGTCGGTTCGTTGTAATTGAGGACGTATTTCAAATCGTGTTTTGTCTTTTGGGCATGTGAGAATGAGTAGTGAATCTTCGCCAAAATACTCGTCATTATACAATTCTTCTGTGGCGCTCCTAAATGTCCGTGTGTCCTGATACCCTAATTCGCCTAGTAAACGCCCGCATGAGTAACAAAATACATCTCTAGCACGATTTTTGCGCCCACAGTTGGGGCATTGAAGCCAAATTTCGCCGTGTGTGCTTTCTTCGGGTAGGGGGGATGTATCAGGTAGATTATCCGGCAGTTTCATCCCCGGCGCGATGAGATTATTCTCCCATCCCCGAAGATGACGGGCTAGTTCTTCGCGTTCTTCTTGTGCTAAGGGTTCAATATAATGGCGCAACGCTCGCAATGCTTCGTTGGCATCTAAACCATGTTGGCGCATCCGTACATATTCACTGAATAATTCATCAATCGCTGTCATAAAAATGTCCAATAATGGATATGAACGTACTTAATGGGGTGGTTATCTCATGTTATAATTATTTTGCACTGTTGTAAATTAAGAAATGGAGTTAATTATCATGCAGCAAGGTCTGATGACAATTACGATTGAATATTGCGCGGCTTGAAACTACACCTCGCGTGCCGTCAGTTTGACGGAACAAATTTTGGCAGAACGTGAAATTGAATATTTCATCAAAGATTGGAAGTTGATTCCATCTGTGGGCGGTAAGTTTGAAGTTACCATTAATGACGAATTGGTCTTTTCCAAAAAAGGGCTAGGTCGTCATGCTGAAGACGGTGAAGTTCGTACAGCGATTATGAAAAAATTGGATACTTTGCGTCCAGCAGATTTCAAATTGCCCGTGAAAGATTAATTTTCGCAAATCATTAAACAACAAGGGCGAGTCTAAACTAGATTCGCCCTTTTGTTTTATATTGTTAGTCGCTGCGATTATGGCTGATTCTGCGTAATAGAGAATTCCAACGTTGCACCGCTTGTAAATTCGTCTGTGACGATGATATTCACCGCACCGTTGTTCAGCACTTCAAAACCCAATGCAATATCTTCCGGCATCCCAGAAGTTTGGTATAACATCAGCGTTTCTTCATCCTGACGCACTGTGATGGTCATATTCCCCACGTTACCATTGAGCAAAGTCACATTGAGGTTGATACGATTACCCGCGATGCCTTGTAGCGTTAGAATATCGGTATTTTGCTTGCTATTGAGGCGCACTGTGCGCGTATCGGCATCTAAAGTACGCACATCATCCCGATTGACTGTTACTTGAACAGTACCGATATCGCTTGGGGTGAAGCTAGTCACCAATAGAGAATATGTCCCTGAAGATGGAATCACATAACGGGTCACTTCGGGGTTAAAGCCGAGACCGCCATCGTCATCTGTGAAAACAGTCAAACCTGTGGGGTCAGTGATGGATAATATGGTATCAATATCTCCACTGACGATGACCGAAATCACATCCCCTGCTTGTGCCTCAAACGAGAGGATTTGCGCGGCACTCTCATTACTCATGACGAGTGCAGTCGTTGTGCCATAGGTCGTTGTCAGGACTGTAACTTGTTCGAGACTTAGGTTAAATTGCCCTGTTGCCATCTCGCCAAAGTTACTGAACGAGTAACTGCTTGCCACAATCGTATACGTTCCACTGTAGGGCAACGTATAGGGGCCAATCCGCGAGTTGACTGTGCCATCCGCGTCATCATTTGCAATAAGTTCGCTACCGTTGTTATCTTGCAAAATCAGATAAGTATCGAAGTCATCCGATGCCATACGAATATTGACGGTATCGCCAGCTGCGCCGTTAAAGTTGAAGAAGTATTGCGGCTCATCGACTGTTAGTTCGGCAACGAGGTTTTCATTGATACCCACGCTATCGGGTGTCTCTGTTTGTGGAGGTGCTGCTGTAGGCGCAGGGGGGTGTACAGAACCACTGCCAATGACAAAATCACTTGTTGCAACCTCGACACCATTTTGAATAGCGACGACAGTATATGTGCCTTCAGGGTCGCCGGGGTCAGAATTAATGGCAAGGATAGCCATGCCACCTGCATCTGCGATACGACTAGCTGAGAAAACAGCATTGCCGTTATAGCGTACTTCGAGTGTCACATTGCTATTGGCAGTCAAGCCGCTGACAGTGATATTGTGGACTGTTCCTATTGCTCCCGAAGATGGGTCAATTGTGACTGTGACTCCACCACTCGCTACAGGCGGTTGTGTCGGCTGCGGCTGAACTGCGCCTCCACCTGTTCCAACAAGAAAATCACCCGTTGCAATCTGTGTGCCATTCTGGATAACCACAACCGTATATGTGCCTTCGGGGTCGCCTTGCTCTGATGTGAGATTGAGTATCACCGAACCTGTTGCATCGCTGGTACGCGATGTCGTAAAGACAGCATTGCCGTTATAGCGCACTTCGAGCGTGACATTGCTATTGGCTTGTAGACCGCCTACGGTAATCGTGTGCGTTGTTCCAATTGCGCCCGATGGTGGATTGACAGTAATGGATGTTGCACCACTCGCTACAGGTGGTTGTGTCGGCTGTGGCTGTACTGCATTGCTATCGGTTATTGTCAGTTGGGCGCTTGCCAATAACTGACCATTCCGTAAGACACGCGCATCATAGATACCAGACGGGTCATCAGCATTAGAACTGAGCGTAATCACAAACGTTCCCGTCGCATCGGCAGTACGGTCACTATTGAAGACGGCTGTTCCACCGAATAGCAATTCAAATTGTACCGTTTCGTTGGGATTCAATCCGCTGACTGTAATCGTATGGCTTGTCCCGTTATCACCAGATGGTGGGTTGATAGTGACATTGACATTACCCGTTATAGGCGGTGATGTGGGTACTACCGGTGGATTTGTCGGTGCTGCTGGTGGGACTGTTGGTGCGACTGCGCCATTACCTATCGTGAAATTTTGCGTCGCAATCACCGTGCCATTTTGAGTCACAGTGACAGTATATGTACCGGGTGTTTCAGTGCCATCAGTTTGTAGATTAACAGTCAGCGAACCGTTGCTGGGAACTGAACGGGTCGTGTCATAAACTGAACTATTCTGGAAATTGATACTGACCGCTACGTCGCTGTTGGGCGCGAGTCCATCCACACGAATATCAAATGTTTCGCCTAAGCCAACCGCCGCCGGAATCACATTGATAGTCACAGTACCAGTGGATTGCTGAGTGGGTTGTACTTGGGCATCACTCGCGGCGATACTGAAACTTGCAGCATCTTGTACAGCACCATTCTGAAGCAGTTCAACCGTATAATCACCAACAGGGTCACTTGCTTCACTGACGATGCCTGTGGAGAATGTGCCATCGTTGTCTGCCAAGCCATCTACCGAGTAAATCACATTACCCTGATAACGAATTTGAACCGTTAATGTGCTACCGGCTTCTAAGCCCGAAGCTACAATATTGTAATTCGTTGGGATTGCGCCTGTTACGGGTTCAATGCTAATACTCGCTTGCGATGCAACCGGAGGGGGAGTCGCTTGTGCAGGTGCTTGTGTGGGTGTAGAAATCACTAAGCCTTCTACAGGTTCAACGATAATATCAGTTTGTGCAACTGCCGCACCATCGCGCAGTAAGCGAGTTGTGAAGTTACCGGGAACAAGACCGTTATCGTTGTTGAGCAATAAGACCGCTGTTCCAGTCGCATCGCCGGTAATCTCTTCTGTGATGACAACCACGCCATTTTCCATGAGTTGAATCGTAACAGATTCATCGGCTTCAAGTCCACTGACTGCAAAAACGAACGTATTATTGACAGGGGCTTGTTCGGGTGTCACGATGAGACGAACATCACCGCCTAGTATCGTATAACTTGTTTGTACAAGTGTCACACCTTGCGGAGAAATCACACGGACATCATAAATGCCTGCCTCTGCATTGGCTGTTGATAGCAAGAAAATGACATTGCCATTGACATCTGCCATTTCACCAACGGTATCGACTGTAGCACCATCACGAGTCACGATAATCGTCACGACTTCCTCAGCCTCAAGCCCTGTAATCGAAACAATCACATCATCACCGAGATTCACTTCTTCTGGGATAATGCTTGTTTCTGGCATCACCAAGGGTCCATCAACAATGAGGATTCCACTAGCGACTTGGGTATCTGCGGCTCGAACAACAACCGTATATGTGCCGCCATCGCGTGGCGTGCTGGTAAATTGAACAGTCGCTAGACCATCCACTGAGGAGCGAACTTGTGTCACAAAAACCCGTTCGTCTATCTCATTCAGCACGACGACTTCCATATCGAGGAAAGCGCGCACATTACTAATATCAATCGTATAGCTTGACCCAGCAGTAGCGCTTGGGGGTGTGATATTAAGCGTGCCATCGAAACCACTTGTTTCGAGAATGACAAATGACCCTGTGCCAATCACTGTGCCAGATGTATTCACAATTTCAATCGTATAGTTGCCGGGTGCATCATCAGATGTGGTAAAAATATCAATTTGCACCCGTCCATTGTCCGAAGCATTACGGCTCGTGTTGTAGACTCGTGTTGCAGTCGAATCTTGTACAATGCGAATAGTAATTAATTCATTGGCTTGTAATCCACCGACAGCAATCTGATGTGAATCGCCTTGCTCACCTTCACGCGGGACAATAATAACATCAGCACTGGTTGATGGCTGTGTTTGATTAAATACTGGGTCTAAATCTGAGGTACTTTCAAAGAAATGCGGTGTCAATTGCTGGGTGTCGATTGCCGCAACACTGGCACTTGCTATCAACAAGACCACAACAACCAATAGCCCTCTCCAAATTTTTTGCATACCAAATCCTTATAATCCGACTGTTCTGCCCTGTATTGTAAATCATCTTCATCATTTGGCATATGATTATTCAAATGAAATGAGGGGCAATCGTTGGTTAAAAATATCTCACTCTGGGTTAGGTGTATCTATAAAACATTACGCCTATATGTCCCCACACAGATGAGAGCAACTTAGCACATGAACATTATTAACCTATTGTAGGCTGACTCTGTTGGCATTTTAGGAATTGAGGCATAATTTACTTAATTCGTAGAATCAGCACAAGGTCTTTCGATGATAAAATTATTTGCACGCTTGATTTCCCCGTTATTGGAAAACGCTCTTGTCTTACGTGTGCGCCGTAATCATGCCCTCGAACATGCTACAATTCACATGCTCAATCGTCAGCATTACCGCTTATCTGGACGAGCATCATTGCGAGGCTTTGTGGTCATCGGCGATGTGCCGACAGATAAGGTTGAAAGCGCCGCACGCGAAGCCCTCAAACGTTTGCAGAAAGGGGAATCGAAGTTGGCGATTCATCCTAATTGTGGCACAAATCTCGTGACAGCCGGCTTGATTACAACATCTATCGCAGCCGTCGGATTTACCAATACCAATCGTAAAAGTGCATGGGAGCGTTTTCCGATGGTCATGGTTTTGATGATGATTGCCGCCCTCTACTCGCAACCGATTGGCATGGTGGTTCAGGAATATATCACGACATCAGGCGACCCCGGCACGATGGAAATCGTCACTGTTAAACGCAGTTCTATGCGCTTGCCTTTTCGCAAAAATGGCATTCAGGTTCATCAGATTATGACCCATAATGGGTAGATAAAGGATGACAATGGCAGATACACCAACGTTTTACTTATTTCATGGTAATGATGATATGGCAATCGAAGCTGCCGTGAAAAAATTACGGGCAAGTATGGGCGATGATGCCAATGCTGATATGAATATTAACGATTATCAGGGCGAAGAAGTCACTGTCGCAAAAGTCCTCAATGATGTGAAGTCGTTTCCATTTTTGGCAGATAAACGACTCGTCATCGTCAAAGGTTTTGTCGCCTTTTTGATGCGGACTAATCATGGAAAACAGCAATTAGATACACTCATAGAGGCGATACCTAATCTCCCTGTCCATGCTAGGCTAGTATTGGTTGAGCGCGAGAAACTACGTAGTAATCTGAAAATTGTCACTGCTGCCCAAAAACAGGGTTTCTGTCGTGAATACAGTGTGCCGAAAGATGCCACAGGTTGGATACTGAATCGCGCTGAAACTGAATATGATGCCAAAATTGAACCTCAAGCCGCCGCCGCTTTAGCGAGTGTTATCGGGACTGATTTGCGTGCCGCCGATAACGAATTGGTCAAGTTGATAACTTATGTTGATGGCGAACGGGCAGTGACGGAAAAAGATGTTGCTATGCTCACGGCTTATGTTGCCGATGCCAATGTTTTTGATATGGTTGATGCCCTCGCAACAGGCAATGGCACTGTCGCCCTCTCGCTGCTGACCCAATCGCTCGAACAAGACCCGACAGACCCCGGCTTTCGTTTATTTTCATTGATTGCACGCCAATTCCGCTTGCTACTCTTAGCCCGTGAACACCTCGATAATGGCGGCAGTTCCAATAACAACGCTATCGCCAAGGTGTTGGGTATTCATCCTTATCCGGCAGGGAAAGTCGCTACACAGTCACGGCGTTTTACAGTGCCACAACTAGAGAAAATCTATCGTCGGGTACAGCAATATGATGTCGAGATGAAAACAGGTCGAATCAAACCACGCCTCGCTCTAGAATTGCTGGTAGCGAGTTTGTCCAAAGGTTAGTTATTGATGTTATGACAGAACCTAATACTTGACCAATTTAATTCTTGAAGATTGGGCGCAGCACGCTGTCGCCCCTACGAAACCTCAAAAACTTTTTTGGTCGTGTACTAATCTTGGTAGGAGAGTGGCTGTGTTTGCTCCCGAACAAGCGAACCCTGTGTGGTCGCCTTTTGCAAAATTTGAAAATAGTCTATTGTCATTTATGGGGTGTTTTTTTGAGTGATAGTAGGAATCATTCAAATCATCGTGAATCATTCCGCAAAAAATTTAATCTCTGCTACAATCACAGTACCTAACTATTTGCTAACCTATTTGAGAAGGAAGTGCAAATGCGTAAAACGCTTTTAATGGTCACAATAAGCGTACTGGCGCTTATCTTGGCGGCTTGTACGACAGGCGATACCAGTACGCAAGAAACATCCGCCCAAAATTTACAGCCGAATCTGACGGGCTTCCGCGTTGAATCAGGGGATGATGTTATCCAGACATTTACGACAACAGTGGCAACTGGTTCATTGGCAACGGGTAATGTCCCACTTGCTGCGGCGATTGAACGTGTCGGTACGGCATTAGATTGTCTCATTGATGCGGGTGCAATTTCGGGCAATGTCTATATTCAAGACCCAGCAGGTGTCATTCCACAAGCGGGCTTGTCGGTTGTCATCAACCAAAACCGTGTTGAACGCAACATTTTAGGATGTGCTGCTAACTTGCCGTTTGCCGCACAGGGAGTCGAAATTGAACCGTGTGCTGAAACAGGGTCTTTCACTTTCCAAGAAGACCAATTCTACTATGTTTATGTTGGCATTGGTTCAGAATTGTGTGCGGCTTTCAATACGCACTTTACAACTTATAACCCCACTGTCCAATCAACTACACAGTAACGCATGTTACACAGTCAAGTCTGACTTTCGTAGGGGATGACCTGTGTCACCCTGTCGCAATTGCAACGGGCGCACACGCGGGTACGCCCCTACGAAAACGATATTTCTTGCATAATATCAGGTCGTTATACAGGCTTTTTGTAGTGCCGATGGGCGCTCTCAGTAGAATATCTCAAAACAAAAAAGGGCGACTATTATCAGTTGCCCTTTTGTATTATCAAACTCAGAAACTTATGGTAAAACGACAGCGCCACCTTCACCGGGGAAGCCGCGATAAATCGGCACTGGAACACGTCCGGTATTACGAACCAAGCCCGTATTCGCTTCCATCCAACCGCGTACAACTGTCCCATCGGTGCAAGTCGCATCAACGAGGAAGTATGTATCTCGCGCAGTACGCCCAACGAGTGGGTAGAAGCTATTCCCCTGTACACGACAAGCGATTCGGGCGCTCGCTGTTAGGTCGGTATATAACGGGTTGCCGCCGTAACCCACATAGAAAACGGGTGGTTCAACTTCACCGGCGGTCTGCACGAACGGAATATCGCTCAAGTCACCGCGCAGGTAAATCAAATCGCCCCATATCCAACCGCGAATATCGCCGACTTGGACAAACCACCATGATTGGGCAGCATTACGCCCTAGCACAACCAAGCTATCACCACCACTAACCAGAGCGACACGGGTACAAGTCGGGTCATCACAGGAGCGCAGATTGGCAGCATGACTATTGACCACAGCGTATCCGGTCAAGGCTTCTGGCAGACCTTCGAGATTTTCAGGTCTTGGGATGGCATCATTCACAGAAATCGACGGTGAACGGTCAATCATAATCACTTCTGCTGGTGTAGATGCACAACTGAGAACAGTCGCATTGACAGTCAGCGTGACACCATCTTCTGATATTGTCGCATTTGGCACAACCAAAACATCGCTGGTATTAGCAAAGCCAAAGACGAATTCAGCATTCCGCAGTACAGGTACAGAAACCGCAGATGGCGGACATGATACCACTACATCGGGTAATGTTGTCGTCACAGCTGCTGTATTGCCCGCAATCGTAACAGCCGTGCCATCATTCTGTGCGAGAATAGTCGTTGTGAGTGAGAAAACAAGCACGAGAATTAGCGAAAAAACAAGTTTCTTCATATATTCCTTCCCCATGTTAAAGTTAATAAGATTGCCGATACCTTTCCTATTGTACAGGCAAATTGAAATTTTGACCGTTTATTACTGGTTTTCTTTTGAAATTGTTGCGTCACATAGCTGCTATCGGAAAACGTAACTGCGCACTTTTCAAGAAAAAGCGTAACCCAGAGAATCAGAGGCACAGAGATATTTTTGAACTTGAATCTTTGTGATCGCTGTGGTTCAAATCGTCCTGAGTTTATAGGTAGGTAAATAATTATGAAATAACAGTCAGCAATTTGTGGCTGGGATGACACCGAGCTAGTGCATCCCAAATTGTTGTGTCGTCACTGATTAATGAATGATTTGAGGTAGAAGCTCATGAAACGCAAGGGATTATCGGGCTTGGATGTTATGGCGACTTGCGGCGTATCAGGGCGTGCGAGAATAACATCATATTGACCGAGTGCTTGAGTCCCATGCGGCAGATGACACTCGCCTTCGCCATCTGTTACATAGAGAAACAAATCTTCGCCCTGTTGTGGCGCTTCAAGATACGTTGTTCCCCCAGCATCGACCCATGTAGCAGTCAATCGGGCATCAACGTGGCTCTCCATTGGCGAATCATCCCCAATGAGGCTATAAACACTGGCATCTCCAAGTCGCTGTGACGGAAGTTCTGATTGACTCAGTTGTTGATAATGGGGTTCTAGGGTGCGATGCTCTAAGTCCGCGATGAACCAAATTTGAATCACCCGTGCTGGGTCATCCCCTAGATTGAGTTCTTGGTGTTCGATATAGTCACCTGAAAACATGCGCTGCAATTCCCCTTCACGAATCACACCACGCCCCCCCGTAGTATCTTCATGTGTCAATTCGCCTTCGAGTATCCATGTATAAATTTCTAGCCCACGATGCGGATGCCAAGTGAAGCCATTATGCGGTGCGATACGAGTCATATGAGCAGTCAACATCCCACTGAGGCGTTGTAGTGGCGACCATCCACCGACTGCAAAATGCGAGTGTAACCAGTGAATAGGATGAATAGTTGGGAAAGCATCTGCCGCGAAATGTTGTACGGCTGTCGGCTTTGCGAAATCGGGATGGATAGCGGATTGCATTAAAGCGAATTCTACCATGATTGCCACCTTTTGCACTAGAGATGCGGACGATAGTCCATTTATATTAGCATAATTATGATGCTGCGACGACATCTATCTATAAATTCAAGACAATTTGAACCACAAAGACACAAAGAACACAGAGATTCAAGTTCAAAGTTTCTCTGCGCCTCTGATTCTCCGCGTCTCTGAGTTATACTTTTTCTTGAAGGTGAATAAACACTAGCACAATCAACAGAGGGTCATGATAGTTCAATAGAGTGTCTTTTGGTGCTTGACACGTTTTGAGTAACGTGTTATAGTCATTGCAATCTGTAGATTAGTTTGAGGAGGTGGTTAATAATGATAGACTACAAGGGGGCTACTCGTTAGCTCGCACACCTCAGTAATGGGGTATGCCCGAACAAATGGGTAGCCTCGTAAAAGTCGCGCTCGGAGGTTAATCGCCTTCGGGCGTTTCGATTCTATGCCCCTTGTGTTGACTCCAGAGAATCCAGTTCAAAAATCACTCTGCGCCGTTACGCTTATTCTTGAGCAGTAAATAAATCCATGAAATCTCTAAACAATATTTGCATTAAAACTCATCGTTATCATCAAGCATAATGGATTGCCAGATTTCCCAAAATTCAATGCCTTCTCCATAATATTCGCGCATCGACTCCCAATGGATATGGTCAGGCAATGCTTCTTTGTGACGACTATGAACACTGCGGTAAGCCTCTTCCAATGATATCCCTTCAACTTCTTTCAAAGCGGCTGTGGCAAAGGTGACTGAGCGACTGACTCCTGCCCCACAGCTTACAAGAATGCGCCTTCCTTTTTTGTGTTGTTTCAAGACAAAGCCAATCCCTTCTTGAATCGTCTCCATACTAATAGCATGACCATCTTCAACCTTGAGATACAGCGATTCCACGCCTTGCATTTTTATGGGCTGGAACAGTTGTAACATGGCATCAATATCATATTTTTTCACAGTAGCCTTATCAGAAGCTATCGGAAAACCACTCACATACAACCAATCACGTATCTGAAACATAATGTCTTTATCCCACACAATCGCGTACTTGTGTTTCTTGATTTGGACGTACTTGTAACGTCAGTTCAATTTCAAATGTTTCGCGGTCACGGACAATCAACAATGTAATGCGGTCATTCGGGCGAGTCTGTGCCAACAAATAAGCGACCAAATCATCCATATTAGCGACATAGACACCGTTGATAGCGACAATAATATCGCCGCCGATGCAAACGGCTTGTCCGCGTACATCAATAATTTCGCGCCCACCTCTCAAGCCCGACCTATCCGCCGGTGAGCCAATCGTGACACCGCGCAGCAGCACTCCTGCATCAACAGGCAAATTGAGTGCTTCCGCTAATCCGGCAACACTATAGCCGTTGTCTTCAGGCGTGACAAAAATACCGAGCCACGCATAATTGACTTGTCCCGTCTGAATCAGTTCGGGAATGACACGCCGTACTGTATTCGTGGGTACAGCAAAACCAACCCCCTGAAAAACACCACTTTCAGTCCGAATAGCCGTTGTGACACCCATGACCTCACCCTGCGAATTGAGCAAGGGACCACCGCTATTACCGGGATTGATAGGCGTATCGGTTTGGATAATGGCTGGATTTTGAAAACCGACAGGGGCTTCTGAATCAATGAGTTCGGCACTTCTGAGTGTGCGTCCAAGACCACTGACAATCCCTGCTGACATCGAGCTATTGAGTCCGAAAGGATTGCCAATCGCTATTGCCCGTTGCCCCACTCGTACTAAGTCAGAATCTGCCATCAACGTTAAGGGATGCAGACGGTCTGATGGGACTTGTACCCGTACCAGTCCCAAATCACTGAAAGTATCGAAACCCACGACTTGCCCCTCAGTGACATAGCCATCATTAAATGTGACACGAACGGTATCTGCGTCTTTGATGACGTGGGCGTTGGTGATGATATGACCTTGCATATCGAATACGAAGCCCGAACCCCGACTGAGGCGCGGTTCGCCAGATGTTTGTGTCACCCCTTCGATATTGACAATTGCCGTGATAGAACGCTCATAGACATTCGACAAAACCAGATAGTCCGCATCAGCTTCTTGCACAATGCTATCCGGCACTGCTGTTGGCATATCAATGGGCGGATTAGGATTGAGGATGCTCACAGGCAAGTCATCCACAGGGGTCGTCATTATAGCGCCCGATGGTGGGGCTGCTGTTTGTGATGTACAAGCCGCGATGACTAGCAATAGGGCGAACAAATAAATCGTTTTGAGATGTGCCAAGATGACTATCCTGATAGGGTGAAAACAAAAGACAGAGATAAATTCTCTGTCTAGTATAATCTGTTCTGTGTGAATTGCAGATGCTTGTTTAACAAACTATCTGCGATAATACTCTAACGCTTGTCTCATCTTGCAATTTTGTGTGAGGCGCGATGAAACCCCGAAAAGGGCTTATTGCAGCGAGTCGCGCAATTCTTCTACCATGCGGCGCTGCTTGTCTGTCAAATTCTTGGGAACACTGAGCATGATACGGGCGTACAAATCACCGAATTGCCCTTTTTTCCGCATAATTGGCATCCCTTTCCCAGTCAAGCGCATTTTACTGCCTGATTGTGTGCCGGCGGGAATCTTGAGTTTGACAGGGCGCGTCATGGTGGGAATTTCAACCTCGCCACCAAGCATCGCGGTAAAAGCATCAACCTGAACATCGGTATACAGGTCATCGCCGTCACGTTCAAACTGGCTATCGTGGTCTAGCACTTCCACCACAAGATACAAATCACCTGCTTCGCCCCCATAAGGACTCTGGCTGCCTTCGCCCTTCATGCGGATTTTAGTTCCAGTATAAGCACCAGCCGGAATATTGACTTTTAATTGGCGACCCTCTTTTTGGAAGAGGCGCGTTGTCCCCTCGTATGCCTCGCGCAGAGTAATCGTAATCTTCTGCTCATGATTTTGCCCACTAGGGGTTGATGCAGTCCGACGGCTATATTGCCGTGTATAATCCGCATTGCCAAAACCTGAGCCGCCACCATTGCCAAAAATCGTCTCAAAAATATCATTCAAATTTTCAACATTGACATTGGTATGAGAAGGTCGTTGTCCTCTGCGTCCGCTAAAGCCACTGAATCCGCCAAAGCCACCCTGAGCGCCCTCCGAGCCGAACATATCATATTGCTGCCGTTTTTCCGCATCACTGAGAACCTCATGTGCCTCATTTAACTCTTTGAAGCGTTCCTCAGCTTGTGGGTTATCCGGATTCGCATCGGGATGATATTTTTTTGCTTGCTTGCGAAACGCCTTTTTGATTTCATCTTGTGTGGCGCTTTTGTTTACGCCTAATACATCATAGTAATTTTTTGCCATAGATTCTACCCATTCGTATCGGGTTTACATCTACCATTGTAAACCCTGCACAGAGCATGTCAACAAAATGAGGCAATTTCTTAGGGTGTACTTGTCAATTTCTTATGCAGATTTTACATAGCACAACTTTTTCACGGATTGCGCGACATGCGGTACAATCCTCCTATTAGAAAAGCCCCTTTCGGGGTTTCATAGCGCCTCACACAAAACAGTAACGTGAGAGCGAGTCTACAGATTCACCCATGATATTTTTTAGACAAGGACTTTTTTGTGATGACACTTTCGGAATCATTCCAGCAGTGGTACGCCATCGGCTCGACCTTTCAGTATAAAAATCACGATGAGAATCACGCTATTTTCTATAAAAACGAAGGCGTGGGCGATGCGATGTTGTGCTTGCATGGCTTCCCGACTGCCTCATGGGATTGGTATCGTGTGTGGGATGACCTCACGGCTCGTTGTCAGGTGATTGCAACTGATATGCTCGGATTTGGCTACAGCGATAAACCGCGCAGACATACTTACTCAATTTTGGAGCAAGCCGATATACACGAAGCATTATTGCAGCATCTCGGCATCAAGCGCGTCCATATTTTCGCCCACGATTACGGGGATACTGTCGCACAGGAACTCATTGCACGCCATAACGACGGCAAATTGTCGTTTGAAATACTGTCCGTCTGCCTGTTGAATGGCGGCTTATTCCCTGAAACACATCACCCTAGACCGATTCAGAAACTCTTGCTCACACCTGTTTTGGGGACAATTATTGCCCGTTTTTTCAACCGCAAGGCATTCGCTCGTATTTTCATCCCGATATTTGGCGCGAATACGAAACCGACAGAAGGCGAGTTAGACGAATTTTGGCAATTGATTGACCAGCATAACGGGCGAGTTATCATCAATAAGCTGCTTCACTATATGCCAGAACGAGTGACTCATCGGGAACGGTGGGTAGCTGCTCTGCAAAAAGCGACTTGTCCTCTCATGCTGATTGATGGTATTGATGACCCTGTATCCGGCGGACATATGGCAGACCGCTACATCGAACTAATACCTCATCCTAACGTGACGCGCTTAGAGGGAATCGGGCATTATCCACAGGTTGAAGCACCGCAACGAGTTTTAGCAGCCTATCTCGAATTTTTAGAGCCGTTGTTGAAAAGCGACTAGGCTGACATGATTCAAACTGGATTATCATTGCTCGCTAATCATTTGATTGAATATCTCACGCAATACGCCTACAAATATAATCTTATATAAGGGAAAAAGAATGAAAAAAGAACGCATGTTATCTTTATTACAAGAATTAGTCGGTTGTCATTCACCATCGGGCGATGAAGGAGAGATTGAGGCAGTTATCAAGCGCGAGTTTGAAGCGACAGGTGCAAAAATGTGGCAAGATGCCGCAAGCAATATTTATGCCCATATCCCCGGCAAAGGTCCCAAAGTGATGGTCGCCGCCCACAAAGAC
Organism: Anaerolineae bacterium; assembly: GCA_030950085.1. GTDB lineage: Bacteria > Chloroflexota > Anaerolineae > Aggregatilineales > Phototrophicaceae > JAUZRW01. The sequence continues at coordinate 12,014 of JAUZRW010000169.1, read as the reverse complement.
GAAATCAGCATGATTGCGACTCATGTTTTAGAGAATGGTCGTCTGAAAGTGCGAAACATCGGTGGCTCATTCCCATGGAAATATGGCGAGGGTCCAGTTGATATTTTGACGGATGATGGCGATACCGTGCGCGGCATTCTTTCGGTGGGGTCAACCCATACCCGTACTGGGTGGATTAGTGAATTAGCGACTCAACGCGCCCTCACATGGGATTTGGTAACGGTCTTTACGGGACTCACGGCTGAGGAAACAAAGGCAAAAGGTATTCATTCCGGTAGTCGTGCTGTTGTCGCCCGTGAACGTAAGCAGATTCAACAGCTTGGAGATTATATTGCCTGTTATGCCATTGATGACCGCATGGGATTAGTGAGTATTATCGCTGCTTTGCAAGAATTAAAAGACGCGAATCTCCCGCTAGATTTGTATTTCGTTGCTTCAACAATGGAAGAAATTGGCTTAATGGGTGCGATTCGGGCAGCACGAGTGATTGAACCAGAAATTTTCGTTGCCATTGATACCTCACCAGTGACTCATGATACACCCTCTGTTGTCTCTGCTAGTCCTATTGTCTGGTATGGCGAGGCGGCTTATCACCTTAAGCGCGACTGCGATAAATTACTGTCTTTAGCAGATGAATTGGGTTTCGGAGCGCAACCTGTCGTTTATGATGGCTCAGGCTCGGATGCTGGCGGAGTCAAACGCACAGGCATGGCAGATAGAACAGTCGCTTTCGGTTTCCCACGTGATAATTCTCATGGCTACGAAATCGCCCATTCTGATTCGCTGGTCAATGTGACAAGTTTACTGGTTGCCTTCTTAAAATCACTATCATAACTTTTTCAGAAAATGGAATTGTAACAAATGACTTGTACCATATTCTGCGTATACTGACGATTTATTCTGCTATATCTGATACGACAATGGGGACGAGCAAATTTATCAGTTTGCCACGAAACTGATTGCTGATTCTCACATCGTTGAGGAATGGCTATATGACATTGGAGTGAAATATGACCAAAAAAAATAAACAATCCTCTTGGACACCTGCGAAGAAACCGAAAAGTAGTTCCCAAACAATGGATCGCATCGTCTATGGTGGATCTATAGTCTTTATTGTTGCCATTTTTGCCATTATGGGACTGAATGCTTGGTCAAAACGCCCGATTGACATCCGAGATATCGAAAGTATCGACCCAAGGTCGCGCCAACACCTTGAAACGGTAGCCTATGACACAGAGGACGGCGTACCACCTTCTGCCGATAGCCATAGCCCGACATGGCAAAATTGTGGGATATATGCTTCTCCCGTCCGTGCTGAGAATGCCTTACATGCCTTGGAACATGGCGCAGTTTGGATTACTTATCAGCCAAATTTGCCCCTTGAGCAAGTTGCAGAGCTACAAGCCATTGCACGAAGCAGTACCCAATTCCTGCTGAGTCCTTATCCCAATCTGGAAAGCCCAATTATATTGACCTCTTGGGCGTTTCGCTTACGTGTTGATAATGCCGATGATAAGCGCATTGGGCAATTTATCCGTAATTATGAAAATGACGAGAGCGCACCGGAACCGGGAGCGCGTTGTAGCGGCGGCGTAGGGCAACCTATCGGCTAGTCGGATGTTTTTTAACACCAGATGCTGAAAGATAGATAAGCATCATCAATATGTGGAATCTGGAAAAAACTTAGAAAAAAATGAACCATAGAGGCACAAAGGACACAGAGAATCAAGGTCAAAGCCTTTCTTTGCGCCTTTCACCCTTTGCATCTTTGCGTTACGCATTTTCTAAGCACTTTTTAGGATGCCGTCGTAGTGGCACGATGTATCGTGCTGCTACAAAACCATATTTTATTTTCAATTACTGTCCAGATTCTACGTTAGATATCGTTTTTGGGCTTGTGAAGATTGTATACCCTGCTTGTCCAATAACCCAAATATAGGCAACGATAGGGGCTATAGCTGCCCACTTCACCGCTATCCATCCAAAAGAAACCATCAGATAGCCCACATTGCCCAGTAAGCCGATAATGCCAACGGGTAACATGAAGAGTGCCAAGATGCCATTATGGATAAAATACGGTGTTGCGATTGCCATCGTTGCCGATACAGCGATTAAGCGTCGCATGGGTGGCATCGGTAAAAAAATAACAGGCAGCCACAATAGCAACACACTTGGACCCAGCCATTGCCAAAGCGCGATACTACCCGCCGTTTGTGGCGGATTGCTATCTATCCGAGTCAAGAGTTCCTGGATCCATCCTTGCCAGATAAGGAGCGATAATCCGAGTATCGTAAAGGGTACAATTGCCGAAACAAAACGGTCACGCCATTGTTTTGTCCCCAACATCCCCATTGCCAGCAACATCGGGATGCCAATTTGCGGTTTGATGAGTGCCAGTACCGCGCCCCACCCAGCTAATAGAGGTCGTTCACGCTGTAGCATCCACCAATAGAAAGCCATTCCTGCAACGATAATGCCGACAATTTGCCCGAACCATAAACTGAATAACATTTGATAACTCAAGAGTGCGATAGCAGCTTTACCGCCAAATACACGACTAGCGAACCATAAACCTAAAATATTGACTATGTTCCACAGGATATAAGCTAATGCAGGTGGAATCCATGTCAAGGGGATGAATAGCACAATCGACCAATTGGGATAATAAAAATCTTGGTAATTGCCACCAACCGTATTGAGGAAGATACCAAAATCAATGCCGTCTGTGGGATGAAATCCTTGAGTGAAGCGAAGGTAAACAAAACCAATGGATAGCAAAATCCCAAACAGGACAGCCCCTAGTTCTAGTGGTTTTGGACGCGCTTTCAAACGACCTTCAATGATGCTTTTTTCAGTGATACCGAGCATGAAAATTGTCCTGAGTCACATGAATTCATCTGCATTTTACCACAGCCCCAGATATCAACGTGTTTGAGCGCAGCATTTAGCAAGGTTAGCTTATGACCTTTCTTGCTTGACAGACAACTTTTTTCACGCTAAGATGCCCCTTATCATATGGAAAAAGTGCAGAGGAGGCGTAAATGGGTTATTTATCAAATTTGTTATTCTTGCTGTCGAAACAGGCGTATCTGTTTTCTACTGCGCTTAGGGTTTATCCAGAGCAAATCTAAGGGCTGTTGTCTATCGCCCACACGCGAATTGAAATCTCTGGTTAAATTTCTCCATTTGCTGTAATTTCCCCTAAGCAGTAGTCTGAACAAGTATGCTTGACGACCTCATGATGTGAGGTGGTGGTATGGCATTGTTTGGTGACTGCACCGAAAAATTTTCGACCTTATCGCCACATTCTCCCTGCTACCTCTGAGTATTCAGCACATGACGGCTGCTGTACCCTTCATTATCTAAACTATCAACTCAATCAAAGCGACAAGATAACCCTGATTCTGGTATCACTCGCAAAATTTTGATTGGTCTATGCGGAGAAACTTTGTGAATTCTCGACTGAAGAAATTCTTGTCTTACTATAAGCCCTATGCAAGATTGCTTGTCGCAGATATGGCGTGCGCGTTTATTGTGGCAGCGATTACGCTCATACTCCCATTATGCACAAGATACATCACCAAAAATATCTTACAAGGCAACACGCTCAATATGTCCAGCCAAATCTATATGATGGGCGCTGTGATGCTTGCATTGGTGGCTGTTTATACGCTTTGCAATATGTTCGTTGACTATCGGGGGCATTTGATGGGCGCGATGATGGAAAGCGATATGCGACGTGAATTATTTGACCATTATCAAAAATTATCGTTTAGTTTTTATGATGAGCAAAAAACAGGTCAACTCATGACGCGCCTCACCAATGATTTATTTTCGCTTTCCGAACTCTATCATCATGGACCCGAAGATATCGTCATTGCATTATTGCAAGGTATTGGCACATTCATTATATTGGTGACTATCAACCTTGAGCTGACATTGATAACCTTTTTCTTCTTGCCAATCATGGCTGTTTATGCCTTTTATCTGAATAAGCGCATGAATGTTGCACTCCGAAGAAGCAAGGACAGAATCGGTGATATCAACGCCCAAGTTGAAGATACATTGGCTGGCATTCGAGTTGTCAAGTCGCTGACAAACGAGGCACTTGAAAAAGAGAAATTTGCCATCGAGAACAATCGTTTCCTTGAGAGCCGAGGCGAGAGTTATCGCAGTGAGGCATATTTTTATGGTGGCATGATTGCCTTTACGCAACTCATCACCATTGCCGTCATCGTTTTTGGTGGCATTGCTATTGTGAATACTGCTTTGGATTTAGCCGATTTGCTGACGTATTTACTCTATGTGGCTATCCTCATTGAACCCATTCGACGAATGGTTAATTTCGCTAGACTGTATCAGGAAGGCATCACAGGTTTTAGTCGCTTTATGGAGATTTTAGAGGTGCAGCCCGATATCCAAGACTCAGCAGATGCAATCGAAATAACACAAGTTCAGGGCAACGTGGAATTTCAAGATGTCAGTTTCAAGTACAAAGAAGGCTATCATTATGTCGTGAAGAATATCTCGCTCAATATACAGGTCGGAGAATATGTTGCCTTAGTCGGGTCTTCTGGTGTGGGTAAAACCACCTTATGTTCTTTGATTCCGCGTTTTTATGACATAAACAAGGGCAAAATACTGCTGGATGGTCAAGGATATTCGAGAGATTAGTTTAAGCTCATTAAGGCGCAATATAGGCATTGTTCAGCAAGATGTTTATTTGTTTGCCGGCACAGTCGCAGACAATATCCGCTACGGTAAACTGGATGCAGGTAGCGAAGAAATCATTGCAGCGGCAAAAAAAGCGAATGCCCATGATTTCATTATGGCATTACCCAATGGCTACGATACGGATGTCGGTCAACGGGGCGTAAAATTATCTGGGGGGCAAAAGCAACGTTTGAGCATTGCTCGCATCTTCTTAAAAAATCCGCCGATTATTATTTTTGATGAAGCGACAAGCGCACTCGATAATGAAAGTGAAAAGGCAGTCCGAGATTCACTAGAGACCTTAAGCAATAATCGCACAACACTGGTTATCGCTCATCGTTTATCAACCGTTCGTAATGCCCAAAGAATTATCGTCTTGAGTGATAACGGGATTGATGAGCAAGGAACGCATAACGAGTTAATCGCATTGGATGGCATCTATGCCAATTTGTACAATGTGCAACTCAGCATCTAACAGTACAAATGCTGATATTGAACCGCCAAAGCGCAAAAAACGCCAAGAAAAACGGTGAAAAATCATAGTCGTAGGGACTGGCTTCTGCTTGTCAGAAAGAAACTACCATATTTTTCTTGTAGATGGGCGAATAGAGGATTGACTTCATCATGGCTGATGCTTAATACAGTGCCACAATTCTGGCATATCAGATGATGATGAGTCGCTTCGCCAGCGATTTTATAGACTTTGCCTTCATCGCCTATCTCTGTCGCAACCACCAAACCGACTTCTCCTAAGACATCCAAAGCGCGATAAATTGTCGAAAGGTCGATAGTCGGGTCGAGTTTTTTCACTCGTGCCACTACCGTAGCGATAGCCGCGTGTCCGCCGATGTCACACACTGCATCCAAGACAATTAAACGCTGTGGGGTCACGCGATAACCCTGTGAGCGCAAAATCTGGATATAGTCTTTTTCTTCATGCGACATCGGTTTTTATCCATCTGATAGACGAATTATGAATTCAGTGAATCACAGATTCCCACTGAAATAATACTTCCGCAATTTTCGGACACGACAGGTCACGCCCTTACAATCTATAATGGCTCTGTCCATTTTGGAACAATATGCCTTCATCCCCATACTATAAAGAGGACATTGTTTTCTGTGCGTTAATTAGCTTTCATCTGCGATTTCATCTTTAGACTTATTGCGCCGGTTACTAAACCACTTGGACACATTATCTTTCACTGCTCCTAAGGAAGACGATGTAGCATTGACTACAGCATTCCATTTAGAATTAGATTTTTGAATCCGGTATTCAGTTGCTTGCGCCTCAAGCACTTCTATATCAATTGGAATTCCAAGTGAATTGGAGACTTTTTCGAGAAACTGCCGTTCTTCGTCAGCCACCTTACCATCAAATGCCGCCATCAAGACAAGTAAATCTAATAGGGTTTGGGAAGCCGCATCGTCTTCCAATTCTCGAATTGCTATCAATATATTGTCTTCATTGTCAACAAGTTTCTGGAAATCTCTCCGCTCATGTTCGTCGAATGACATACGCTTCAGGATTGAATAATACAGATCGCGTTCTTGCTGACTAAATTCACCATCGACCTTGGCAATATACAACACAGCAGCAGGGAAAATGAGATTGTATGTATGTTGTTTTGTGATGAGTATACGTAATTTTTCAGAAGCCTTACCACGTTTCTTGAAGTGTGATTTTGCAATTTGACCGACAGAGCGAGTTGTGATGAGGTTGTAAGTGCTACCGACAGCAGCAGAGACTGCGGGAATAGCATACTTAATGATGGTACGTTGCAGAATCTTGAATCGTTTTCAGTGTACCTTTGCTGACATACGTTTTAATCGCGGAGCGTGTTGTTGCACCAGCCGCAATCTGCACTCCTTTGCCAAGAAACTCTGTCGGGGTCACACCCAACGCATAGCCGAAAACCATCAGAATATCTTCCGGATCTTCAGCATCAAGCTGTAAGTCGTAAATCGTAGCGAGGTCTGCCACGAGGCGAATCTGAAGCCATGATAAATAGACCATTTCAACACCTAAAGAACCCAACCACAGCGTTGCTGTGATGCCAGCAGAGGCTAGTGCTGTTAACTGATTCATCGTAATCGCAATGCCTGCAATGCCACCCGCTACTGCCGCATAACGGCTAGACACAGAAATGAGAACATCAGCAATATCATCAACCTCCATTCCCGGATATTTGTTCTGGAAGTAATCAGCACGCACATTTTTTTGTTTGTGCTGATGACCTGCCACAGCAATTGAATAAACCAGTCACCACTTTGTACATCACTGAAGTCAATCTTCTTGACAAAATTCTGTGCCAGTTCCATTCCACTTTGAACTTCTGATTCAAGCTCTTTATCGTTGATGTTCTCACTCATGATTTACTCCCAGTATTTCATTCTACTACCATAGTATATTGAAAATTGCTTCGTACCCAAATTAGGGGCGTGTCATTACAATTTTTCATAACCGACAAACTTAAATTGTGGCATCGACTTGTACTGTTCATCGCCTGTAGTAGCGAGTACCTGTAACGGTTCAGCTGCTGCGATTTGAACACAGTAGGTTACATTGTCTATTTCCAAGCAGATATCCCACTGACCATCGCTATTCTCGACAGTTATGATGCGAAGTGCATTAATGCGCGTTTCGCTCAGTTCATGCCGTAAGAAGTAATCCGCAGCTTGGACAGGTTTCGCCATAATAGCGCGTCCACGAAGTTTATGCAGTAACAAATGTCCCGTACTGTAAGATTGTACAATGGGTGACGCATCATCTTCTGAGAGGAATCCATAGCAGATAGCATGAGGGAAACAATACATGGTCGCCGCCAAACGATGCCCCCCGATATGGCTCACTTGCCAAACAGCATCTCCCACAAGTGCAGTTAGGGCATTATAGAGCGCGATACCGAATTTTGAGCAGCAAATGTCACGTTTACCATTGCTACACACTGCATAGAGTGGCTCTTGCGATGCTGCGACAACCTCACCACGCAGAACAGCATCAAAATCTATAGCGAGAAGCGCCTCATAATTTGGCACATCAAGGCGATAGATTGTCGGTGTTTCGCTATTGGCATGAATCACAAACAGCGTCATTTGCTTATCACTCTCGCCAGATTGACCCGGCTGCCGCATCAGCAATTGGTGGCTATTCGGGTACGATTGAATCTTCTCCTTGACGGCGAGCGGAATATCAGCCTCAGCCCATGCCTCATGTGCATAAGTGCCGTTATATTCCAACAAGAAAAAAATATCTGATGCTTTGATTGTCCCGTATAGGGGTTCATTGAGCGCGCGAGAAACTTCCACACTGAGTCGCGTGTCGATGGGCATTAAAACGGCTACTCCTAGAAAATAATTTCTCCAACAATCGGTGCTAATAGTTTTCAGGATACGACTGAATCAAATGAAATAACATAGCAAATTCATATAGAGTCCGATAAGTGCCTAGAAAAAGCGCAACGCAGAAGCACAGAGAATCAGAGGCGCAGAGCGTCATTTTGAATAGAATTCTTTGTGTTCTTTGAGCCTTTGTGGTTTATCTTTTTTCTAAATTTTTCCAGATTCTACATCAATATACTGACTTGCTGACACACTGACTTGCTGATTATCGCTAGACGAAAGCGTCATTCACGGTACAATAAGCATATCGTTTGGATTTTCTATCCTGACCTATCCTAACAAGGAAGCAAGACTATGTACGTCAATACCTTCTCGATAGTCGCCTATGACCCCGATGAAAAAGCGTGGGGAGTGGCAGTCGCCAGCAAATTTTTAGCAGTTGCGGCATTAGTCAGTTGGGCAAAAGCTGATGTCGGGGCTGTCGCAACGCAATCATTCATTAATATGCGCTATGGCTCAGACGGACTAGCTTTACTCGCAGAAGGGCAATCGGCATCAGAAGCCCTCGCTAGGCTCTTAAAAGATGATAATGACCGTGAAAAACGCCAAGTTGCCTTAGTTGATGCACAAGGACGAGTTGCAGCACATACCGGAAAAGAATGCCATGACTATGCCGGACACAAACTAGGAACGCATTTCAGCATACAGGGCAATATCCTTACAGGAGCAGATGTGCTTGATGCTATGGCGGATACCTATCGAAGCAGTTCTGGTGAACTTGCGGATAGATTGCTTGCGACATTACGGGCAGGAGAAAGTGCAGGTGGTGATAAACGTGGCAAACAGGCGGCTGGTATTCTGGTTGTCAAGCCCAACGGGGGTTATGGTGGCAACAATGACCGTTATCTCGATTTACGAGTCGATGACGACGACAAGCCTATCAAGAAATTAGCTCAATTACTAGAAACGCATCATCTGTATTTTGGCAGCCCTAAGCCAGAAGACCAACTGGTTATCAACGAAGAGATTGCGCGAGAATTACAAAATATCATGGTCAGCCAAGGCTATCTCGGTGGCGAGGTCAATGGCACATGGGATGAAGTCGCACAACAGGCTTTTTGGGTCTTAGTGGGCAACGAAAACTTAGAAGAACGTTGGTCGCCCGATAAAAACCCTAAGCAGATAGACCGTGTGGCGTTGGACTACCTGCGGAAGCGATTCGGCTAGGCAAGGTGCTATTGAGTCTATTACATGACCAAAAAAGTTTTTATGTAGGGGCGCAAGGCATTGCGCCCGAAAAACACATAATCTAATTTTCAAAGATTAAATTGGTCGAGTACTATTATCCTCAAAATATAATCCGGTTAACTGCTCAACTTGCGACGAACGAAATTCAAGAATGGTTTCGCTAGTTTGGATTTATCGACATCCATCTTATCCAGATTATGATGATTCGCTTCCTCAAAAGCGTGCTGTAGACGTTCCAACTCCTTCACTTGGCGCGGTGCAGGTTCATTGCGGAAAATCACGATAGCGGTGGTGAAACGGCGTGCCATAAAGACCACCCATAAACCATTTGTTAATTTTTTCGTCTTCGGTTCAATAAATTCGCGCTTATCCAACTTGTCAGAAAATTCATTCAAGGTGGGCGAGATGATATCCGCCGACAAATCAAAAGTACCCAGCGTTTCGATAATCATGCCACTACGATGATGATAAATTGCTAAACCGAGTGCCTTGCCAGTTGTCGCTGCACGGATGGCAATTGTCGAAATATTGCTACCCGGTGTGGTGCGCTCCTCCTCACCCTCTAATACAGACCGCGCCATATCAAGTTGGTTGCTATAGCGTGCATACAGAATATTGAATTGCTCTGAACTGATTTTGCCTTCCCCAAATTCGGTCAGTAGCCTTTTGATTTTCCCCTGTACCTCTTGATGGAAGGCTTTGATACTTTTGTCCGCCATAATCTCATCTCTCTGATATCAACATAACTTTATCTTACCATGTGTTTGAGTGAAACAACATCAATGCTTTAGCCTCAATTGTCAAAAACCTATCACAACTTTTTGGGTACGACCCAAGCTATCATCAAAAAATCAAATGGTGTAAGATAGAGTCAGGTTTCATCCGTGCAAAGGGTAGATAAATGGCGTATTTCTCGGCAGATAGTGTTCAGGAATTGAGTATTAGCGGCATTGAGGCAATTACAGCTTCAATTGAAATACAAACAGTTACCAAGCGGTTGCAACAACTCCACGAAAAGCTCTATGCCCAAATGAAACTACAAAATCTCAATTTGCATATTCTCACACCCAATGTTGCTACTGTTATACCCTCATCTGTATCTACGGTTGAGGACGGTGGCGCGTTATGTGTCGCTTATTTACGGCAAGCAACAGAAGCTGTTATGGTCGAGCGATTGATGGGACGCGAAGAGGTGGCTTCTGTGCATAAGGTTGAGGCACATCGGCATCCCGTGATTGAAATTCGCTTAGGGTCGGATGGCTTAGCGGTTGAACTCATTTTGTCGCCCGATGCGTGGTGGGATCAACAAAATCTGGCTGGTAAATTGGGTATTGCACGCCATCGACAAGAATTTTATGCGATGCTGCAACAACTAGCAAGCGATTATCGGATGGGATTCTGGCGTGGCACACATCTCAGCGAAATGCACCTCACGGCAAATCAATTTCAACACCCGCGCATCATGGATGAATGGATGAGTACCTTTGAACCGGGTGCGGATTGGTGGCGCATGGGTGTTTGGTTCGATTATGACGATGACGCTTTGTCTGAAGATGAGATTGACACGACTTTGCTCAAAAATATTCGCTCACTGTATGGTTTTTATGACCATATGCGCTGGACAGGCGATAATAACTATCGAGAATTTTATGCCAAAGCGACCTAATTCAAACCAAGTTGCCTAATCCTTCCGTACTTCAAACAACATCTAAACCAACCCGACACGCACGTTCCGTTCTGCACTGATATAATCGTTCATAGATGAGTGGGGCAATGAGTCATTATTGTTGATATTACCTATCGCATTAATCTTCTTACGTACAAATTTTATTGACAGTACCATGACAAGATAGGTTAGGCGAAACAGATTGATAGATAGCAATGTTGGAGTCATTATGGGTCGTGAGGAAGTTAAAGAATCTCGTGTCATTTTACGGCGTATTGAAGCGCATTTGCGGCAATCGCACCTCAATCTAGGCGCTCAAGTTGAATCGCTTGGCTTTGTCGATGTGCTTCACCACCCCAATAGCCCACTCGCTTCTTTGAATTATGTTACACCGCGTCAAAACACAGCCTTAGTCCCCAGCAATCATATCCAACAAGGCTTGGATACCTTGCGTGAGAAAGGTTATCCGGTTCGCGTTCGCTTTGCAGAAGGCTTATTCCCACCATTTTTCACCAGCTCGCTACGAGAACTCGGTCTTAATGTGGAATCCGAAACGCCGATTATGATTTTTAAGGCAGATATTGATAAGCCGCGCAAAATGCCCAAAATCCCCAGTGATGTCGCTATCTCATATGTTAATGACCATCAAAGTATGGGTATTTGGTGGTACGTGTGGCGCAACGCCCATTATGATGTGATTACCAGCACGGCTGAACCGCTTTTCATTGGGCGCGATATGCAAAGTGTCTTTGAAGGTCAGCAAGTCAATTTGATACTGTATCGCCACCGTTTTCCGGTAGGCGTTATTCGTATTACACGCCATGAAGGGACAGCACATTTACTGGCTCATGCCTTGATGAAAGAAGTCCGCAATCCGCGTTGGGATAAGTTGATTCGGGTTGTAGCCCAAGATGCAGCAGTCTTGTCGGGCTGTGATTTGCTTTTTGCCACTGGCATCAATGAAGATGAGCGCCAACTCTATCGTGACATTGGCTTCATGGATTCAGGTAGCATTGTCAATTATGCCGAAATTAGCGAAAAAGAT